>JAHQWA010000485.1 GCA_019634045.1 Saprospiraceae bacterium | reverse complement strand
TGGTCCCATTGTCGAATTTGAGCGGCAGAGAAAATCTTCATAGAATTAAATGTTCAAGGGCCATTGATTTCAGTATTATTCAACAATTAATGAAAAAGGGACGTCCTGGCTTCTTGTTACGGGTACTCTTAACCAAGGAAAAACTGAGTGCTGTCACTTCTTTTTTATTTCAGCATACGAGTACGATCGGACTCCGTTATCAACAAGTTGAAAGAGTAGAACTGGATCGAAGTTTAAAGCAGCTAAAAACAGCTTTCGGCTCTATACAGGTAAAAGAGAGCATTCTTCCTAATAATGAAATCAGACGGAAACCCGAATATGAAGATATCCAGAGATTGGCGAAGCAGCATGATAAAAGTCCTTTACAAATAAGGCAAGCGATAGATCTTAATAAACCTGATACTTCTCAACAAGAACAAAATATTTAGCAAATCAAGTTTTAGCAGGAATTTCAGACAAATTTAGTATAGAAAGCTTGGGCTTTTTAGGTTAACTTTCCATCATTATGCTTTATCAGGAATATCAAGCTTGTCTACAACTTCGGCCCTACATCCGCTGTATTTGGACCCTAGAAGCCCAATCAAACGGAAACGCATTTAACCCGACAACGGAAAGAATATTACCAGACGGGCAGATGGAGATTATTTTTCATCTGGGTGGGAGTTTTCGACAATTGGTCGAAGAAAAAGAAAAACCACAAGAAAAGAGCTTCTTATACGGGCAACTCCATCATTTCCTAGATCTAATTCCCGTTCATGATGCCAAGATTATCGGAATCCGTTTTCTCCCCCATGGCCTTTACCCCTTTACCCCCATATCCCCAATGGAATTTCAACAGCAGCAAATTAGTCTTCAGGATTTGTTTGGCAGCAGTGGAAGAGAATGGGAAGAGCAAGTGAATACGGCACGGGATACAGCGACGGCCATCAGCATCATTGAGGCATTTCTGTTGAAGCAATTGGCTTATTTTCCGCCACCAGATCCCTTAATTGTCCATATTAGTGACTTGATCAGGGAAGGTCGTGGGATAGGCAAGATTAAGGATATTCTTCGCCCTTACCGTATTAGTTCTCGGCACTTCCAAAGAAAGTTTTTGGAAATAACAGGAACCAAACCGAAAACCCTCGCCCGGATTGCCCGGCTGCAAAAAGCCATCCACTTAGCCCAGCACCAGCCGCTTTACACGCTCACGGAAATCGGTGCAGCAGCCGGCTACTTCGATCAAGCCCACTTTATTCGAGATTTCAAGGGATTCGCGGGTCAGAGTCCTCGCCAGTTTTTCAGGCAACAAAATGCACTAAACGAGCAATTCGTTAGCGCTTAATTTATGTCGCTTTTGTACAATTACCATTTGACAATGGACACTAGTTTTGGGCTTATGAAAAAGATAAAGATGTTCCAGATTTCAACCCTACTAATCATCACCAGCTTATTGGCAAGTTGTAGTACCCAAAAGAGTATTGTAGTCCTTGCCCCAACCCCATTTGACGGTCTAATTGGTCACTGGGAAGGTCCGCTTGGTGGAGGAACTTTCATAGAGAAATGGGAAAAAATAGCTAGCGACTACCTACAAGGTGAAGGTTTTTGGATTAGAGGCGGTGACACCATCCTAGTTGAAAATATTAGCATCAGAAAATTGGGGGAACATTGGGCTTACATCGCCATCATTAATAATTCAGCCCCCACCTTATTTACTGCCACCAAAGTAGAAAACAACAATTGGGTGTTCAGGAATCCGGAGCATGATTATCCTCAGGAGGTAGGATACGAACTCAAAAGTCAAGATGAGCTACAAGCCTGGACTGATGGTAAGGTAAAGGGGAAAGCAAGAAAAGACGAGTACTTTTTGAAGCGCATGGCTCCTAAAAAATGAGAAATTTCCGAGAAGTGGACAAATGGGTTATCCTAGCCAAATCATAATACTCCGACCAATGATATACACTAGTGGAAAAAAGGTTAAGCAAGCCAGGGCGATCAGCGCAGAAAAGACTTTTTCCTTATCAAGCATCGTTTCTTCCTTTTTCCTTTCTTCTACGAGAGAAAAGTCTGTGAGGTTTTCATTTATCATGATTTTAGGGTTTATGGTTGGGTATATTTGTCAATGGTTAGTCTATTCTACCGAGGAATTGTCCTAAGCAAGGCTCAGGTTTCTGCCTTAGTGCGGGAGTATTGGCCGGAATCTGCCATAGGCATAGACACCTAGCAATGCCCCAAGCAGGATTGGGATTGCCGCCAAATATCCAGTTCCTAGCAATGCAAAAATGGGAGCCACACAAAGCCCGGTAAGTACCCAGCCAAAACCAAAGAGTACACCGCCAATTACATGTGCAGTGGGCTGCAAGGGCTTCTTTTCAATAGCAAGCGGCTGGCCAGAAAGAGTCTCGAGCTGATAGCGTTTGATTAAAAATACGGTCAGGCTACCTACCAACACTGCCGATCCGAATATCCCAAACATGTGGAAGGATTGTAGTCTAAACATTTCTTGAATCCGAAACCAACTCAAAGCTTCAGATTTAACAATTAGCACACCAAAGTACATACCGAGGATCAGGAATTTCAAGTTTTTCATAGGAGGAAGATTAACCGAGAAAGATGGGTAATAGAAAGAAGGTGAAAAACATACCACCTGCAAAGAAAGCGAGAACAGCTAAAAAGGAGGCGCGGCTGAACTGCGATAAGCCCATAAAACCATGGCCCGAAGTGCAGCCGCCAGCATAGCGAACACCAAAACCAACCAGAAATCCACCCACCAAGGTGAAGATCCAAAATCTAGCGCCCCCAGCATGACCTTCCCCGAAGATTTCTCGGGGCATGAGTCCACTGAAATCAAACAAACCAAGCTGTTGTAAATCCGCTATCGTGGCGGCAGCAATGGTCACTTGATTGGTATCATAGAAATATCTAAAACAAAGCGCTGCTCCCAGGCATACACCTACAGCAAAAGCAATGTTCCAATATCCCTTTCGTACATCGTATTGAAAGTATTGGATATTAGAGGGTATCAAAGCACAAAGATGCTTAAGGCTGGAAGATGCCCCGAGCATTTTATTTCCCCAAAAGAGGAGAAGGGGAATCGTGGCTCCCATTAGTGGACCAGCTATATACCAAGGCCAGGGATCTCGCAATAGATCAAAAGTTTCCATTTGGTTTTCATTGATTTTGAACCCAATTAAGTGGGTTTTCAATGCAAATCAAAGCAGACATGAGTACTTGGCACCCCTTTCTTGGCCATTTGCTATCATCTTGAGTAGTCGGGAAATAAGCATCCGGTGTAGCTTTCCTAAATAAAGCCAGTAAAGAAAAATGGAGGCCTCCGATTTCCTACGGAATCTGAACAGCTCCCATACCAGGGAGTTGTCCAACTACTTGTCCAAGCATATCGTATTTAACGGTTAATCCCACCTTTAGACCAATAGAATCGCCCGGGATTTTTGGAATCGCCATACCTTGTCCTCGAATGGCATCGCTGTTTTGTGGAATCCACTTATACAAGTCGTCCATATTTACATCAGCTGGCCAAGACGGCACCGCGATAATCTTGTCTTTGGGTTGAACCCAGGCATCCTTGGGCCAAGCTCCAGCATGTAAAAAAAGATTGTTCGTGAAAACTACATTTCTAATCTCTGCCATCCCCTCCTTATCGGGACGATATTGATCGCCAAGCACCCATTTGCTTTCTCCCTGGGTATAGAAAATATTATTCATAATAAGCAGCCCATCAGCTGCTCGGTCAATGGCAAACTTAGCTACGATGCTAGAATCGACGATGATGGTATTGTTATAGAAGTAGCTATTGAACGGCCCTGTTCTTTTCTTCTTACGCCCTACATAGCCACTGAGCCAGAAGATCTTTCCCTCTTGAAAAGCTCCTTCTTTCCCTTTCACTCGGTAGCCATCGTTATAACTGATGTTATAACGGTAGGCACAGTTATGGTTATTCCCCAATATTTCGCAGAATCCACCGGCATTATGCTTACTGATATTGTACTGCACAATCACATTCTCGCAGTTGAAATCTATATGGCAGCCAGCTGAATCTCCTGGTCCATTAGCCCATTCAAATTGGTTATGCTCAATAATAATGTCTGCTGATCCCCAAGTCCATAATCCGCTCCCCCGTCCCCATTTCCTAGAATCATCCTTGCTTCCGCTATGGCTTACTAGATTATGGGCAATCTTGCCATCTTTCACATTAGACATCTGAATTCCTGGGCCTCCTGAGTATTTAACTTCGCAATCTTCTATCTTGAAAGACTGGATATTCCTGTTTCTGCCCGTTAGCTTAATACCCGTATGCGCTACATTTTCTACCTGACAGTTTCTAATGCTTAACCCCCTGATCAGAGCTACCGGAGAACGATTGATCACCCGAATCCCCCATCCATAGCGCTGCGTCCCATTCGCCGTACGCACCTCATCCGCGCCTCTTTGAAAACCTGCTTCCTCAACAAAGACATTGGAAATACATAATCTTTCCAACGCTATACCTTCATAAGTACCTTCTTGATCGGTTTGTACTAGCACGCCGCAACGCATCTTTGCTTGTGGCCCTTCATCACTAAGCAGTCCTCCCCCGTCTCCTTCAATGCTCAGTTCCTCTATTTTGACAAAAGAAGAATTGAGGAGAAGAATCCCATTAGCATAAGATGCAGCATTAATCTTGGCTGGTTCCAGAGCTGCCCTTGGGCCTCTTCTATAGGTACTAATCACGATCGGAGCTTTCCGATTGCCATGAATTCCGCTCAATCGCAGGCTACCTCGAAAAACTTGATTTGCTGCCAAAAGAATCGAATCCCCTGGTTGAAGGGACAGGCTCGAAGCCTTTTCCAGACTTCTAAAGGGATGTAGAATAGAGGTTCCGGGATTCGCATCGTTGCCGTAAGTGGGATGTAGGAAATAGGTCTTAGACTCCAAATCAACAGAAAGCAGCGTGAGGAGTGCAAGGATTGAGCATATTTGTCTCATCAGATATTTTTTCTCCAAGTTCCTAGAAAACTCCAGCTTTGCCGAGCATAAAGCCTTCAGATATGGGGTACATATCAGGCTGGAAAAGAAAAAGGATGCCAAGCTGTGCACAAACACATCTGGACATCCTTTAATTGTTGAAATAAATTTAAAAGAGGTTGGCTCGTTAATTCCGGAGCCTATGGTGCAATAGATTCCACAATGTTTTGTATTAGATGGACAATGCCATTTTCAGCTCCAATATCAGTTTGAACCACTTTTGCTCCTCCCACAAATACGCCTTCATCATTCACTATCACGGGCAAGGAATGGCCAGCTAGGGTAGTTAGTACTTGTCCGTTGAAAAGATCCGCTGCCGCATAGGACCCGGCAACCACATGATTCAAGATGGTAGTTCTCAGGGCCGTGGTAGGCAGATCGAATAAAGCTACCAAGTCCGCTGGATCCAAGGCAGCAAAAGCATTATTCACTGGGGCAAAAACCGTAAGAGGCCCCTCCCCCGCTAAATCATCTTCTAGCCCAGCATTTTCTACGCCACGTTCCAATACCTGTAGTAAGCTACTTCGTTCGATGGCTTCTAGCACCGTTCCATAACTAATGACAACATCAGGATCAGGGCCCTCTCCGTTTCCAGCTCCATTGTCTCCGCCGCCAGTGTCCCCTCCATCCCCATTATCTGGTTCGCTACTGTTGATCACGAAAGGAACAAAATTTCGCGAAAGGCCGCTACAAAATGCCGCTAACTGCACAGCACCAGCATCTTGGCCAACTTCTGCGGTGATGGTACCAATGTAAGAAAAGGACCAAACTCGATAACTTCCAGCAGTAAGGCCTGAGATATCAATAGAGTTGGAAGCGCTCACCTGCACAATGATGTTATTGGTATCGGTTACCAGATACTGATATGGACTCACTTGTGGCCTAGTGCTGAAACGGATGATTTCAGGCGTATTTAAGGCAGTATCTTGGTAAACGAGCCCTGGCGTTCCGCTTTGTGCCTTAATGGTAGCTCCCTGGAAACAGAACTTTCCCTGAGCCTGGGTAGTCCCCAGACTAAGAAGGAGCAAAAAGATAGTAGTGGAAAGGTATTTCTTGAACATGGATTAATTATTGTTGGGGGTAGTTATGTGATAAAAAATGGGGGCTAGTTCTGAATCAAACTGCTAATAGGTGCCGCCTATAGTCCGCTTATTCCATCCTGGCTTTTGCTCAAACTTCGGGAGTACACTTGGCCTAGCTGTGAGTCCTGTAGTATCAGTCAGGGTTTCCATAAAGGTGATCATATCCCCAATTTCTACCGCCGTTAGGTTTAAAGGCGTATCAGGCAGCGTCTGATAGGGTAAATCCAGTCCCATTCCTGCTCCTCCTCCCTTATTGTAAAAGTCCATTACTTCCTCTAGTGTCTGATATACTCCATTGTGCATGTAGGGAGCGGTCAGCGCAATATTCCTTAGCGTTGGGGTCTTAAAAGAGAACAGATAGAATTCTGTTTCATCTAAAGCCCGACCATTGGCTGCACGTCCTGGGTCCCCATCAAGTGCCAACTGTAGGGTGTCCGGCGAATGAGGAACCCCCAGCACTTCGGATTCGGATTCCCGAAAACGAGGAGGTACAAGTCCGCTAAAAGTAGGTGTGAAATGGCAAGTCGCACAAGCCCCCTTGCCCATAAAGAGGTTAAAGCCACGGATAGCAGCTGGGCTGATGGCTTCTTTATCCCCTTTAACATACTGATCAAAGGGGCTATTGTAAGAAACCAAGCTAGCCACGTAGGCAGATAATGCATTAGACACTGACCATTTTGAGATCTCGTATCTTGGATAAGCTTCCTGGAAACGCTCTTGATATTCGGTACTTTGTTCTAATTTTTCTGTGATTTCAAAAAAGTCGGTGTCAAATTCCAGCGCATCGAGTACCACGTGCTTCATTTGACGTTCCAAGAACTCCTCGCGGAGGTCGTAAAAATACTTTTCTGCAAAAACAGCATTTATGATGGTAGGAGAATTTCTAAGTATATGCCCTTCACCATTAGCCGCTAAGCTAGTTTTTAGGCCGTCGGTGAAAGCCATCTCCGGTTTATGGCAAGAAGCACAGGAGCGTTCATTATTACCCGATAGGATGGGATCAAAGAACAATAGCTTCCCTAGTTCAACTCGCTTCTTCTCCTTAGCTTCCTCAAGATTAAAGCCTGCATAAAAACTAGGATTTAGCAAATCTTGATCGAAAACGCTCTCTGCTTCATAGTTGAAGGGTTGAGGCATAGGATTCACCTCTGCTATCGTTTCTATCCCCGTACTTTTATGGGCCTTTAAAATATCCTTAAACAAAGGGTTGATGTAGCTGGTAAGAAAATGAAGCCGATCAAAGGCCTCAAAGTCTGTATGTTCGCCTAAGTACTGAATCCCTGATTCAAAGGTTTGTACGATTCGATTGGCTAATGCCTCATCCTTATTCTTAATAATCGGTTGGTAGGCCAGATAGGCATTGTAAATGCTTCCCAAAGCAGCCTCGGCTTCGGGAATGGCATTCGCTGAGCCTGGCGTATCAAAACCTGTAAGTCCCAAGCTAATGATGCGAATCAATTCAAAACGAATGCTTTCAAAGATATGTCTATGATTGATTGGAATATTGTATTGGTAATTATATATGCCACTGAATCCTTTCGCTAAGGCTCCCGTTAAGCGAACGAGCTCCTCTGTTTCTGCCAAGGGGTCTTCCCCAAACACAAGTTCGTCCAATACTTGTAGTCCTATCGGTTCGAGCACGTTGATCTCCGCTACCTTAGGCTCTACACTCGGTAATGGGGCTCCGTTTAATTGTCTTTTGATGCTTGGATGATCCAGATATTCTAGTAGGAATTCGACTTTCTTGAAACTGAGACGTGTTTCTAAATGTGCTTGCTGTAGTTGTTTTAGATAGGTAGGTGAGGTCGCAGTCTGTTCTGCCAACTGATGATATACAGCAATTTGAGTCTTGAGTTCGGTTAATCCAGTCTGGAATTGTTGCTCCACCATTTCAAGACTTTTACTGTGCTTAATGGTAGAGAAATTCAGGAAGCTAAGACCGAAGAAGAGAAGAAAAAAGGTAGAAAATAGTAGTGTCTTTTTGTTCATCATTGTAGCCTAATTAGAGGTGTGTTCCATAATAGGGCGTAGCATCCCCCTCGGGATACTACGCCATACTTTCTCTTTACGCTAGATCGAAAGCAGTGGTTCTTACTGAACAGCTACCTGGATCATTTCTCCTTGTGCATTTTGTACAAAGTACATGCCTTTAGGAAGATTAGATACGTCTAGTTCACTTACGTTTTGAGCAACGTGAAGACGCTTTCCTCTGATGTCATAAACCGCTACGTCAGTAGTTTTGTTGAAGAACAAAGTACGCGTAGTTGGGTTAGGGAATACCTGGAAAGCAGTTTCTGATGTGCTGGCACCTGTACCGGCTTTCAACTCATCAGGGTTAACGTTGAATGGGTTGCTGTCAGCCAAGTCTTCCACACTCACACGATCAAAACCGTGAATGGCGAAAGTCAAAGAGTGGTTCCATGGGAACTCATTCTCAGAACTTGGGTGCTGAGAATTCACTAAAAGAGATTTTCCGTCAGCAGTAGCTACTGCACCTGTAACTTCCGCACCTCTTGGCACTGCCGTTAGGCGGATAAGGTCTTCGATAGTTGGTTCCTCAATAGAAAGGTTCAACAAGTACAATTCACAAGTACGGTTGCTAACACCAGCAGGCATACGACCGTAAGAAGTACCGTTCAAATCTTCCTGGATCACCAAGAAACTTTGACCGTCGATTGACATTACACCCAAACCGTCAGGGTTGGAAAGGTGCTTGCCGAAGTAAGCGCTAGTTGGAGGAGAATCAGGATTGTCCCAATCTGGACCACCTTCCAACAATACGTAGTTAGTGTTGGCATTCGTGTCGAATACCCAGATACGGCCGTAAGTGTCACGGTAATTCTCATCATTTGGAGAGTCCAAACCTTGCGCCTGAGCTCTAGCAATGTGAGCAGGATCGTGCACTGCTCCTGCAGCGAATTCGTCAGCCCATCTTCCCGCTGGGAAGTCACGGCCAGTCTCCGTCCAGTAGATCAAGTTAGTGGAAGGGTCGTGAGCTACCCATTCTGGGCGGTTGTACATCGTACCACCAGCTTCGATAGCTTTGTCCTGTAAGTTCAACATGTTCTCTACAGAGTGTGCAATGGCAATCCACTTGTCATCAGAATCGTGCTTGTACACGTACATTGTACCTTCAGTAAAGTCACCAGCACGATCAGCAACGAACTTCATCCAGAAACCTGGAGTTGCATCAGGACCTAGGTATACAGAACGATTGTCATTAGCAATCGCACCACCTTCCCAGCCCATACGGCCCCAGTTGTACTGCTTACGGATCGCTACAGCTTGCCTAGGATCAATTTCAACCATGTAGTTGAAGTTTTGGTACTTGGCCAGTGTTTGGCCATCCCATCCTTGGATGTCAGAATCCACAACGAAGTCAGAAGTGTCACGTACACCCTGATTAGCGTCATTGTTTACTGGCATAATCGGAGCATTGCGTCCGATACCAGCACTTTGAGAACCGTTCCATACAGAACTATTGCTGTTACGGAACCATTCTTCCGCTGTCCAGATACGACCGTCGAAAGTGGAGCTGATACCACCGCAGTTCATACCTGTTTCGCCAACAGTGTTTACAAAATCAACGTTGAAGAACTCACCGCTACGGCCGTCGTCCAAACGCTGATCAAGAATTTCCAATAATCCGGTGATAGGGTCTCTATCAACACGGAATACGGTCATTCCACCACCGTCACCGATCTTGTCGTCGCGGTAGATCATTTCGTGGTTCACAGAAACCCACCCCAAAGATTCTCCTGTACGGTCAGGCGTGAATCCAATAAAGTCGTGGTTTTCTTTGGCAATGTTTCGTCCAGCAGGGTTGCCATAAGTTTTTGTCGTTTGAACAATGTCGTGGCCACCAACAAACAAAACCTGTAGTGTTAGAGGGGAAGGAGGCATGACTACCTGAAGTGGAGTATAATCATCAGGTAATTCAATCTCCTCAGAGAAGATGGTTTGGGCTTTTGCCGCAACCACAACAAGGGTTAGAACAAAAAGAGTAGACAGAAATCTTTTCATAACGTCTTGAATGAGTAGATTAGGAATGTTAGGAATAAGTTGATTAACGTTATGAAATTACCGTCCTTTCTTTATGCCAACTTTAACTCAAGCTTAAGAGAAAGTAAAGCATATTAATCCATTGTAAATTTATTCCCAAACCACTATAAATCAATGATTTAAGAATTTAAAAACTAGCATTTTATACAAATTCTAAATAAGGATTTTCCTTACTAATAACATCTAGTAAACAGCTAATTTATACTTATTTATTAAGGTAATGCAGGTGTATTGTTAGCAAGCACCTCTGTTCCCGCGAATTTATGGACTAGTAGATTTTCCAAAGCGTTTCCAAAGTTCAACCCGTAGCTCCTCCTTCAATTGCTGAACTTGCTTACTCTCTGCATTGACTAGAATGATGATCCCGGCCTCTCGATCTGGGCTTAGCAAGATGGCCGATGAAAAGGTCCCTAAACTACCACCGTGGTAGCTGAAACGCTCCGGACCATCCCCAATCATACCATTGTACCAGCCTAGGCTATAATCTGGCCATCCATAGTGTAGCTTCTGGTAGGTTTCTGGTCGGATTAGAATACCCTCGCCAAGCAGTCCACGCAAGTGGTATTGCACCCAAGTAGCAAGGTCCAGTAGGTTAATAGATACATCACCAGCAGGAGCAAAATAGGCTTCCATAGCAAATTCATTGATTGGAGGGAGGGGCTGGTATCTGCGTCCTGACAATCTCCCTAGAAATCGTCTTCTATG
>JAHQWA010000484.1 GCA_019634045.1 Saprospiraceae bacterium | reverse complement strand
GGTATACCAAATGACCTGATTCAAAAGGAATACGATTTGGGCATCGAGCTTTCCTACTACCAACAAAAACGCTTCCGAGAGAGCAATCGCGCGGAGCCCCGCGATAGTCTATTAGCTCAATACAATGACAAGATCTTCCACCTTCGGCAGGATCGGGAAGACTTGATTCGACAATTCGAAACTACTTACCCAGATTATTATCGTTTGAAGTACGATGCCAGGGTAGCAGATGTTCCGAGCATACAGCAACAGTTGCAGGAGGATCAGACACTGATCGAATACTTCATTGGAGATGATAACCTCTACGTTTTCTTAATTACTCCCGAAGACTACCGCATCGAAAAAATTGAGAAAGACTTTTCGCTACAAGCACTTATTGAAGGGCTCCGACAAGGCGTAACAGCCTACCACCAATCTGGGCATAAAAGCGAAGCAAACTACGACGAGCGTAATGATCAATTCATTGAGAACGCCCATTGCTTGTATGAGCTACTCATCCAACCGTTGGGCCCATTGAGCAAGGAACTTTTGATCGTACCGGATGGAGTGCTTGGACATTTACCTTTTGAAATCTTACTAAGAGAAACCCCAGAAGAGGCCCATCGATTTACCACACATCCCTACTTAATAAAAGAGCATACCATTGGTTATAATTTCTCTGCCACGCTTTGGCAACTGATGCGTCAAAAGACCTACTACAGCGATGGACTACTTAGTATGGCGCCTAGTTTCCCGGCCACCTCCTCCAGGCATAAGCAGGAGACAGGACAAAGAAAGCTCGGCCCCTTATTGCACAATTCAGCAGAAGTAAAAGCCGTACAAAAGCTTTTTGGAGGAAGAAAATTAAATGGAGCCGAGGCGACCCTTGGGCAATTCCAACACTATGCTCCAGCCTACAAGTTCCTCCATCTCGCCACGCACGCTCAATTGGAAGACCGAGATATCAATTATTCCTTCCTGGCATTTACTCCAGCAACGGATAGTAGCGTTTCAGATAAACTTTTCATCAGAGACTTATACAACCTGCGGCTGACCTGCGATATGGTAGTATTAAGTGCTTGTGAAACCGGCGTCGGGGAATGGCAAAGTGGAGAAGGGATCATTAGTTTAGCCAGAGGGTTTGCTTACGCGGGAGCCAAGAGTATTGTCACTTCTCTGTGGTCTGCAAATGATCATTCTACTGCTCAAATCATGGAGTACTTCTATGCTCACCTAAAGGATGGACTAAGCAAAAAAGAAGCGCTTCGGCAGGCAAAACTCCAATTTCTGTCCAGTCAGAAGGACCCCTTGAATACTCACCCTTTTTATTGGGCGACCTTCATTCCTATTGGAGATCTTGAGACCGCTGTAGGGGTAGCCAATTATGCTAGCACATCTTGGCTATGGTGCCTCCTCCTGATGACCTGTTGTTTCCTACTGGGCTGGCTTCCTGCCCAACTTAAACGCAAGTAATTTGTGGCCCAATAAGCCATTAGAATCGCCGCCAGAAACTTTGCAGCCGTGATTGTAAGGTAAGAGCATCCTGGTAATAGGGATGCTGTTGATTTTGTAGTATGGTACCGATTTGTCGATTTGCCTGGGTTTCATTCCCTGCTTGTAGATAAGCCAAAGCCAAGAACCAGTCTACATTCTCTTGGTATCTTTTGTCATTGAGTTCCCGTAATGTTTCAAATGTCTTGGCAGCATCCGTAGCTTGCTCCCCTTGCAATTGTAGATGCCCCAATGCATACTGCGCATTAGCGTACACTTCATCAGCTCTTGTGATACCTGATAATTGGGCCATCGCTTCCTGTTTATTCCCAGCTTGTAAAGAGGCTATGGCTTGATCATATTGGGCGGTTGCAGCTGTTGTACCTCGGATCGGGCTCCAGTTGGGAGATTCGTATTGCTGTGCAAACAATTTTTGATCGCTATATTGTTGTCGGCCATAGAGAAAACTAAAGGCTGCGATTAGGAGCAAAAAGCCTGCGGCTATGGCAATGGCTCTGCGGTTTAGTTGGAAGACTTTTGCGGAGCGGGGAGGATGCTGGGCAATTCGAGCTACTTTGGCGCGAACTTGGTCCAAGGCCAGGTCTTCAATGGCGTGCTGGGTAGCTATATAGGCGTGGTATTCTTCTTTCAGCTTGGGATCTTGTTCAAGATCTTGTTCAAACTTGATTTTTTCTTGAGGAGGATTAGTCCCTTCTACATAGGATTCAATTCGGTCGAAGTAGATATCTTTTGACATAAGCATAGGTTAGGCAGCTGGGAGGGTTTACCCCAGCAATTCTTTTATTAAATCAGGCTGTTCTTTTATCTTGTTCATCAGGGCTTTAAAGCATTGATGCTTCTTCTTACGGGTCATCCCTTCGCTTTTATAGCCTACTTCCTGTGTAATCTCCCTCATCGAGTAATGCAATGCCCAAAGACTCAACACCTTTTCACACTTTTCTCCCACTTGTGCCAATATTTTCTGCAAACCTTCGGAGCGTTCCTTCAACAAGAGCAAATCATCAGGACCCATTTCGAACTCCTCCTCTGTCGGGATTTGCTCCACGATATCTGCATACCGATTACTCCTCGCATATTGCGTAAACCATAAATTCTTACAGATCGTCGTCAAGTAAGTTCGGATGGTACTTTTACCTTCAAATTTCCCTTTCTGTATACTGATCACCATCCGACTGATACCTTCCTGGAAGATATCCTCGGCATCTTCCAAGCTACCATTTCGGCGCTGGATAAACTGCAGGATGGACTGGCGATATCGACTCTGATGGTAAATAAAGACCAAAACTTCCTCCAAGGCTGATCCACCTTTCTGAATTCCACGGATCATTTCCTCCTCTGTGAAAACTCTTTTCATGAACTACGACTATTTAAGGCCGGAAAGTGTTACCCCCTAGATAAAAATAAGTTTGATGCTTAAGCTATGTGGTAACATTAATTCCACTTCGTAAGACAATTGATGCAGAATGAAAATACAAATGCATCATGTGGAAAACAATTATTGGATTACTTGTACTCTTTCCGGTGTGCTTGAGTGGGCAGAACGAAAATCTTCAGCAAATTAGTAAAGAAGAGCCTTTGTTTCAAGAGGGAAACAAACTAACTGCCGTAAAGATCATCGCCGAGAACGAAAAACAACTCACTGTACGGCTCTCTTATGAAGGTTTTCAAGGAAAATCCTTTATGGTAAAAGGAGAGGTATTAGATAGGGGAAGGCGCAAGATGGGTAATATACCTGCAATAGAAAAAAACCTGATCGAAGGTAGCCAACAGGCAGAGCTCAGCTTTACAATCGACAATCAAGCAGGTAAGGGCAAATCCAGTTTGTCTCTGAGCTACCTCAAACTCAGCATCAGCAAGAAAGAAGGATTGCTGGGAGACTTGGGAATAGCCCTAGACAATTATTCTTATTTGTATCGTTTGAATCGTACACGCGAGATCAATGGGAAGTTGGTAAATGTTACGCCCTTACCATTGCCTTCGGCGGCGCGACTGAATGTCCCCACTGCCCGATTCAGCCTTCAAGACGTTAAGGGGCAGCAAATTACCACCAAAATTGCGGTAGACACCAGTAAACAAAAACCGCAAGGCCCCAAGTTAGAACTTGAGTTCCTACAGCAACTCAACATTGACCCACAACTCCAATTGGCCGACCTAGTGCCGAATTTATCTTGTAAAATCTATGCTGACCAAAATCCTGAATCTGGATTTTACTACTACCTCCCTACTGCCTACAACTTAAGTTGGTCAAAAGAAAAGGACTACGGCCTCTTTATCCATTTTTTGAAAGCGAATGGCCAAGAGAACCCCAAGGTGGCAGTAACGGCAAAGCTACAACCCAATCTTTCGCGTCGAGATTTGCAATTGATAGAGTTACTACTACGCCGCGAACTCAAAGGGGCACTGAAAGGGAAGTTTAAAAAATTGGTTTCCTTGCCCCTGGCAGGCACGCCGCAGATTTTATTGGATCAGTTGGCAAACTTCGGGGTAAAGGCCTCAGACATGAATCTGCAATTGCCCGTGGATCTATTGGATCCCATGACGATATCCTGGACCATGGAAAATGTAGAAGACCTACAGGCTTCTTTGGTCAATCAGGTAGGACTCAGTGGTAATATCAAGGTAAAGCCAGCGGGCGACATCGCTGAAAAACTCTTGACCATTAATATCAAGTTGGACGATCCCCGCACTCTGGGGCATCTGGAATTGGACAAGCAGGACTGGAGAAAGGAATCATGGGCCAATCCAACGCCCTTTCCTATTGTACTAAAACGCTTACACCTATTAGTACTAGAAGGAACACCACAAGATGCCCGCCCAGTGATCTATTCCTGGAAGCTAAATAACACGAAAGTATCCCCCAGAGATTCTGTTCGATTTTTTGGCCGGCGGGTGCCTACTGCTTTAGACCGCTTGCCCAACGTCGCCAAAGTATGGCTGGAATATTCGGTACGGGCTTGTCCTACTTGTGATGTTTGGAATATCCTGCCTAGTCCACAAAGTCAAGTACATCCTATCGAATTCACCATAATGAATCCCTTGTCCTTTAGTGGTGCAGAAATGATGAAGATCAAATTGCGCACAGTCCAGTCTGCCAAAGGAGGAAGTCGTAAAACCCAGCTGCCAACCTTAACCGTAAAATCCGATGGCATCACCCTCGCTGCCGGTCAACTTTTAGTCCCGAACAACAAAGAGCCAGAGTTTGAATACTTCATTCAACTACTAGAAGAAGACGGTAAGGTTCGATCTGCCAGTCGTTGGGTAATCAGTACAGAGACGGACGTGGCAATAGGCAGTCACCAACTCAAGCAACTGTTCCCGGCCTTGGGTAAAAAGTAAGTGCCTTTAAAAAAAAGATACCTCAAAAACCATGAAAATGATCCAACAGCTCTTCCTACTGATGAGCTTCTTACCAAATTACACGAGCACAGCTCAGCCACTCTTCAATAGCCGACAACTAATAGCAGGCTTCGAAATTCTAGCGGATGCCGAAGAAGCGGACCTTTTCTACTATGTTCCAGCCGGCCTTCAGCTCGCCACCTTGGCCGACGGTCGACCTGATCTACAGATTTTACACTTGCGCTACACTGGGGCTGCTCATACGGGTGATCAAGGAGCGGCTAGATTTGTGAATCAATTGCAGTTCCGGATAAGGCGTGAAGATCCGAGTGCAAAGGAATTGGCAACGATTAAAACGCGATTGGGTAGCCCGCATGTACGAGTAAGGCCTCTACCTTTAAAACGAATAGAAACGGCCCTGTTCAGCCCCTTAGGGCGAACGGATGATAGGGGCAAAGCCTTTCGCAAACTAGGAAGTACCAGTGCTGCAGCAAAGAGTCCAACAGCAAATTCAATGCTTGACCTTAGCTGGCGAGAAAGAGTGTTCACCCTACGGCTTGAGCATCACGAAGCTCAAATTTTACAAGATCAAGTTGAAAAAGGTAGACTAGCTCTAAGTTTTAGCTATGCCTACTTTGCGGAAGGTAAATTAGACGCCCTGGTGCCAGATGGAAAAGATCAGGAATCCTCTTCACTGCTTACTAATGGAGTATTGTCTTCCCCTGCAGATACGGCTTCAGTTACTCGAATGATACGTAGTGCTGCGCTTCCTATGGAGGTGGACCTCAAGAAGTGGCCAGGCATCATCCGATCCGTTGATGTTGATGCAGCAGAATGGTTATCCACTTATGCTAAGCTCCGCTTACAGTGCTATGACTTCAGTCATGAGTTGCGACCAGATCTTTTCATGAAACAAGTAGAAATTAAAGCCTATTCTGCCGGCGGGACACCCATTATCTCTAAACTCAACTTCTCTAAACAAGCCCCCCATCAAACGCAGCAGTTTTATGCTCCAACACATGCCGTGCAGCGGGACGCATCAGTAGAGTATCGAGTGATCGAATATCAACTAGATGGACAAAAACGCAAAACCGATTGGAGAACACATCCAGGCTGGGGCATACCGATCAATATTAGCACGACAGCCGATGAACTTCCTTTTGATCAAAGAAGTATTGAGCTGGAGATTGACCCCGAATCCTGGCTAGCGCAAAATATCGAGCAACTGACCATTGAAGTGACCTACACCTTTCAAAAAGAGCGGCATACGCAATCCATCGTGTTCCCAATCAAGTCCGGTAATTCGCTACAAAGTCTAAACTTTTTACAGGATCGAGCTACCACTGCCAGTTACCAATTGAGCTATCAAAAAGAGGAAAGAAACCTCAGGGCTAAAGTCCGCAAAATAGATTCCACAGCCAACTATTTATACATATCTGCTCCAAGGGGGTAACACTTCTTTGGGAGCACCAGACCAATAGGGTGAATGTTTGAAAAGAAATGAAAATAATACCTAAAATCCACGTACTAAGCTTTAGCATCACCCCTGAAGGGCCGAGGAAAAGCATTTGCATCAAAGACCTAATCTTCGTTTTCTTTTTGCTTTGCATCGGCCCCCAGGGTGTTTGGGCACAAGGTGTTGTCAAGTTTGAAAACCATCCATTGGAAGTAAACGGGATCCAGCTCTTTGCTTCTGCAAAACAAGAAAATGCCTTTTATTACTTGCCCAAAGAAGCAAGTTTGGCACGGAACCAAGATAGTCTATACGAATGTCTACTGATCAAATACAAAGGCACAGAAAAAACGAGCCAAGGAGGCCTCTTTCACGCCTTATTCCAATTCAACATAAGTCAGAAAGAAGAAAAACAACTTGCAGCAGCACTCCGAAAGAAACACCCTGGAGCCAAACTTCTAGGACAACTTCCACTAGCAGATAAGAATGATCAGGCGTTCGCCAAATTTCAGATCGTTTCCTCTATTCTGAATAGTGAAGCGGACTGGACAGCCCAAATTATATCTAGTGGTAAAGCTCCGATCACGCCGGATGATAAAGTAGCTATTGCTGCCCAACTCAGTAGGCAAGGAGCTACCTTACTCTGGAATAGTCTACAATTGCCGACCAGCGACCTATCTGTTACGGTTTCCGCCTACTACAAGGCTCTGGGACCTAGTTTTACGGCGCAGATACAGGCTCAAAAGGCCATCCTACATCAGGCTCTTAGTAAGGCCCAAGCCGAGCGAAAATACGGACTCTGGAAGGAAGAAGTTTTCGAGTTGGTTGACAGCTTGCAGCAGCAGGGAGTATTTTCCATACAGATTAATGACCATCAACCCGAAACCAAAAATTCGCAAGAACTGGAAGAGCTACTAGCTTGGATAGGTAGAAAACTACTCGCAGATTGGTTCATACCGTCACCTACCCAGCATGAGGGGAATAACGAAATTCCTAGACAAGGATATCTGCTGAAAGCCTTGCAGAAAATCCAAGAGAAACAATTCCTTCTCACACTCAAGGCCCGCCATATTCAATATATACCGATCATTAGGAGTGGAAACTTGCAGCTCGCTACTCAAGCTCAACAGATGCAAAATCCCTACCTCAGTTTGGTGGATTTCCAGCGGGATGAATTATTCGAATCGGCAACCGTTAGTTTTCAGGTCGATGCGCCTTACCTGGCTGCATTTCAACAGTTAATCAATACTGCTACCGTCCATATTCGGGCCAAGGAGCCAAATGCTTCCTTCTGGAAACATCAAATTCATTTTGATGCCCAGAAGATACAGGCGCAAGGGCCTATTCAGTCGGTTCAACTGCCCAGCGGTGGAGTCAAACATTATCCAAATGGTTTTGAGTATAAGATTGTCTGGAATTTGCAGGGGATGGATAGCCTAATTAGCCCGCATCAATGGCTTCCCTTACAAGAACGTTTTATATTGCTTAAACCGCCCTTTGACCAGACCCTCATCACGCTAGATATAGATCGACATGCTTTTGGACAAGACAATTTTAAGTCTTTCCAAATCCGCTTTGCCACGGTCCTTCATGGCCAGCCACAGATTGTAAAAAAATTAATCATACGCAGAAATGAAGGGGAAGGCCAGAAAGAGATCATCCTGTACCATGACCCGAAGCAGCCCATCTATTACCAATTGAATTGGTATGGAACTGATGGGCAGCTCATGGAAGAGATGCAGCCCGTCACCGAAGCTTATTTACTAGTGCACCCCCCTACTCAAGCCCAATAAAACCAAGAGATGAAACGACAAATTAGACTCTTATTTTTCCTAATCTTAGTGGCTTCCAATACCCATGCTAGTCAGGTCCTTTTGGATGGTGGCGTCAAGATCAATGGTCTATGGTGTTTTCCAAGCTTGCAGGACACTACGGTTTACTACTATTTACCTAATGAAGCTACATTGAGTCTTCAGCCAAACGGCTTACCCGCCTTTTCTATGCTGAGATACGTGGAAAATACCGACGGAAGTGAGCCTTCCAAACAGGTCATTTCCAAAGCCACCGGAGGAGCTATTGTTCACTTTCTGCTCTCCTATGGAGTACAAGATCAGCAGCGGAAGCTGGCCGAAAACGGTCTGCGACAGCAACTGGGAAACGATAAGATAGTAGTCAAAGGTCCAATCATTTTCTCTCAAGCGAGGTATGCCCTGGTTTCTTCCATTTTAACCAAAGGGAAAGCGACTTTACTTACTGCTGGGGATGCTCCCGTTTTGGAGGGCGGGCAATTGGCCTTTTCATTCCAATTAAGCCCGGCCGACTCCAAATTATTTTTGGAAAGTTTTAAAATGGCTACCCCTGATCTATCCCTAATCTTTGATTTCACTTTCTCTGGCCTCTCCCAAGCTTATAATGCAGAAATGGAGATAGAGTGGTCAAAGCTCTATAGCTACGAAAAAATGAAAAGCAAGGGAGGGTATTGGATCTTCAAATACGAAGCAGAACGCGTGGTGGAAGAGCTTTTTCAGGAAAATGCCATCCGCCTGCATGCTACTGGGGAGGACAAAATGATGGATGGTCTGATTGAGCTCGCTCATGAAAAAGCCACCAACTTACTGTTTTCACCAATTGACATTCGCCAATATCGCACCCAAAACAATCAAGTACTTGAAGGTATACTCGATGCCGTTGATCAGGTAGCAGACCGCTTTGGACTTGGTCTCTTCGGCGGTGGATTCGAGGCGGGATACACCTATCGAGAGATTCGACAGGAAGGTATCAGCAAGTTCTCTTTCAATAAGCGTACCGCCTTGGATCGACACCATTTTATCACATTTAATATTGGAGATCTCTTCAAGAAATACGGCGAGAACCCTAAGGTATTCAAAACCGTGAATTTAGCTGATCCTGATTTTGAGCAACGGGAGGTGTACATTGGCCTAGATGGGCAGCTCAATACCGCGTTTAAGCATATGGTGAATAATGTAACGGTTGTACTGAAAAAAGAACATGAAGATGGCACCGAAACACTCGCCCAACAACTCGTTCGGCAAGATTCGCTGGGCGCCGTACAGCCCCTGAAGTTTGTCTATGGAAACAGGAAAGATACCGACCGAAGTCAATGGCTTCATTACCAATATAAGACGATATGGCACTTTCAGGGAGGAGGGCAGATGGAAACCGACTGGGAAACCTCTGCTTCTGCTATGATTAGTTTATTTGTGCCCTATGAACACCGAACCGTATTCCTAGATGGGGACGTCAAATCCGTTTGGGAAAAGGATATCCAGGCCATAGTCGTCTCTATTGAGCATCCCTTTTTTGACCAGAAAAAAGTCCAACGGCAGATTATAAGGAAAGGGGATGTTCTCGACTCCAAAAATTTCCAACTCACCTTAGCGGCTGGCCAGTATAGTTGTGATTATGAGATCACCTGGGTTTCTCGCAAGGGGAACAAAAGTAAGAAAGGACTGGACAAATTCGGTGTGATTTTGATTGATGAAATCCCACAATAAAAACAGCGGTTTCTCATGTAGAGTGCTTCCTTAAATTGGACCACATGTCTCCGCACTGCTAGTCCGTTTATGAAATCGGAAACCTGCCTGGCGTTCGCCAGAACAGACAGGTACGAAGGCGGAAGGCGGTAAACCCTCCGATTTAGGGTCTTTTTCCGATTTCGTACTTCCGATTTCCGGCCACAACCAGATTTAGCCTGGAAAACAGAAGTCAAAAATATGTAAACGCCTTACATGAAACTGCTGCAATAAAAATATTCGCTCAACAAACTACTTGTGAGCCAGTGTATTAATTAATTCCTTAAACCTAAAATGAAATGGAAACGAACAATTGGTTATTACTATTGATTCTGTGGATTCTTTCCCTAATCCTTGGCTAGGAAACCCATGTGTTAAATCTTAAAACGGTAGCTGTGCGCATTTCCTGATTTTAAAGTCAATACGGAATATAAATGAGGATGAGCGTGCAGTTACCACCTTAATCCCAACCCCAGGAGTGAATGTCAAGACGCATTCATCCTTCCAAAAAAACCAAAACATGAAAATCACTGATAAACTCCTTGCCGCCATGGCGATGGTCCTCTTGCTATTTGCTGGATCACTTAGGAGTCAAATCCTAGACTACGAAAATAGTATTGAAGTGGTGCTGGAAGATGGCACCAATGTGAAACTCTTTGGCAAGGCACTTTTCGGTGCACCTGGCAAACTTTCTAATGAATTCTACTATCTGCCACCTGCCAGCACGCTGCGATTGAGTCAGAAGGCGGATGGTACCCCTGAGTTTCTATTTGTAAAGTACACTACAGAGGAAACGGTGGCCAATGGTGGAGTGCAAGGCGCATTAATCCACTTTTTAACCCAGTGGGGGCTTACACCTTCTCAAATGGAAGACCTCCGCAAAAAGGTAGAAAAATCCTATGACGGTCTGGTACACGGACCACTAGAATTGCGTCCAGCAGGGGAACAGTCTTATCGCATTGTATCGGCAACCTTAGATGGTAAAGAGCAACTCATCACCAGCGGGAAAGCGCCAATTATGGCTGGAGACCGCGCAGCAGCTGCCGCAAAAATGGATAAAAATGAGGCCCAACTACTGGCGGCCTCCTTCGAGAAGACCCGATCAATAACGGACGTTTCTTTGGTACTTGACTACTCCTACACACTCTTGACTCCAGCCGTCAGAGCCGTCATTACCATGGACTGGAACCGTATGGAAGAAATGAGCGAATCCTTGGTAGAAGAGTTCCTCAAACAGGAATTGGATGGAGAGACCGATCGATATGAAAAAGCAATGTCTGCGTACAAAGATAGTAAGGCCCAAATCGCTAGCGGCTGCGGCAATTCCAGTTCCTTTAACAACCTCCTTCTAGCAGCTCAGGCGGCTGATGCAGCGATCGGAGACGACGATCACACCTGGTGGTTTCACACCAATAATGACGAATACTACATTGGTGAGCAGTCCATCCGCAACGCCTACAATTACATGAGCGAAAAGGAGATTATCAAGCTGGAGTGGAACGAAATGGAGCAAGATGAACGATTGGATGTGATCCGGGAAGCCTTTTTCAATATGTTTTTAAACAGCTTCACCCAGAAAGCCCCAGCCTTTGCCAGTGCGGAAAGAAATCGGATCACGGCTCCGGACAAAGAGAACGCTAAGAACAAGGAGGAAGTTATGTATCAATTTGTGGGTTGTGACCAATTCTCTTCGCAACAAAGTAAATTCAAGGAAATTCGCTTGGATAACATCAGGATGGCCGTCAAGAAATCGCATCAAATGGTCACTAACTTGGCGTCTACCTACGACCAAGTGAGACACAATGATAAATGTGTTACCAGTGTCAATCTCAATGACCCCTTCTTTACCCATCGTGATATTAGTGTAGTACTAGATATTGGTACCCGCAAGCTCTTTGAAGAAGAGATCAACGACGTTGTAGTCGAAGTCCGAAAGCAAAGGAATGCGGGACGGCCATTTCAAGATAACATTCAGTTCAATAGCGAGA
This sequence comes from Saprospiraceae bacterium, assembly GCA_019634045.1. Taxonomy (GTDB): domain Bacteria; phylum Bacteroidota; class Bacteroidia; order Chitinophagales; family Saprospiraceae; genus DT-111. The sequence goes on along the minus strand of JAHQWA010000484.1, from coordinate 2,697 downwards.
CCATCAAGAAGGCAGGAGTAGTGCAATCCATCTCCTACGCCCGGGAGGGAGATAGCCAGCCCGATGCTTTTGAGTACAAAACCCGTTGGAATCTTCGCAATGGTTTTGTCTATGAAGACCCTATCTGGAAAAAAGGAGATTGGGCTTCGATTCCGCTGAATCCTCCCGTAATGCCTCGGCCAATTGAATTCGAGGCTGATCTGGAAGAATTAAAAGCGAGCAGAATCTCTCGCGTTACCGTACAAATTCGCTATCTAAAATTTGGGAAAGAACACCAGGAGGAGATCCATGTCAGTCCAGCCAAAAAATTGGCGCTGGCCGAAAAAACCATCTTCGTAGATAAAGACACCAAAGGCTACGCCTACCGCTTAATCATCAACCATAAAGATCAAGGGAAAATGGTGCAGCCATGGGAAGAAAAAGTAAATGACAACTACATCTACGCTGTCATCCCCAAAACCCATAAAAACGGAAAACTGAAATTCATTAAAGCCATTTCTGCACACCTAGCAGAGACCAAAGACATAAGAAAAGAAATCCTTACCACCGCCGGCCTACTTAAAGATCAGTTTAAAGACCTCTTTTCCAACAGTAATGGCAGTGATAAATAATGGAGGATGCCTTCCCCCAAAACCAAAATCAATACAAATGAAAGTCCTACAACAATTGCAGTTCCTAATCCTATTCTGTCTCGGAATCGGAACTAGCATCGACACTTTTGCGCAAAAAGTTCTATTAGATGAACCGATCCAAGCCGGCGGACTCACCCTCTTCCCTTCCGTAGAAGATCCAGATGAGTACTACTACTTGCTGGATAAAGTTCGGCTGGCCCAACAAAACAATCGCGCGCCTCAATTTTCCTTCTTACGCTATGTACAAGAGGAAGCAGGCAAGGGAGGGGCGGACAATCCTTCCGAAGGATCCGGCGGTGGAATCGTCCATGCCCTCCTAGAGTTATATCTGCCTGCTAATGCCTTAGAGGATGCCGAAAGAGCCTTGCAGCGAATCCATCCCAATGCCCACATCAAAGGGCAACTGCTCTATGAGAATGGCACCCTTTCTCTTAAATCTTCCTTCCAGCAAGAAGATGGCGATCTAGTCGAGCGAGTAATCGGTTTTGGGAAAGCCGCCATCATGGCCAATCAGAAAATGGCGATGTCCATTCGCCTAACCAAACAAGGCAGCAAGATCCTATGGGAATCTTTCAACACCCCTACGCCAGACATGAGTGTATCCTTCGAAATGGATATTTCTGGCTATCGTTCTCCCAAGCAAGTGTTGATCGAGGCTGATTTTGATCAAATCTATCAGCACCATACCGTTGAGTCAGCTGCGGTAACTCCAATTTTCGCAGCAGAAGTAAAAGCAGCCTTCGATGATCTGGTTAAAACGGGCGCCATCAAGGTGACCCAAATTGGAGAGGACGAGGACCTAGAAAAAGCCTTGGAAAGTGCCTACAATAAATTGATCCACATGATGTTTGATCCGACGGGAGGGACAGGAACACCTGACCTAGGTCAGCTCTCGCAGCAACAAGCGGGTAAGAGTATCCTGGACCGCGCCACTGAAATGTTAGCGACTGAAAGGCAAGAAGTTCGAGTCCAAAATGAACGCATCGAAGACCTAAATCAAAAAGACAAAGAGACCTATCTCGAATTGCTTCAGGTGAGTGATGACCTTCTCGCCAACTTGAGTAAGGAATTGGGCTATGTCGGTCCGGGGGGAAGGGGTTTTGAAAAATCTGAAGAAAGAGAGCAAGAGGAGTTACCTAGCTTTGCGGCGGCAGCCTCCTACCAGATGAAGTCTTCTCGACAGCGCGGCCTTTTTAAGATCGATCTTAATAAATATACAGCTGATAAACTGAGCTTTCGCTTTGATCACAACTTTGGCGCGGTGAAAGAGGAATGCCCAGACTGCTTTCGGGAAGCCTCCTTGGAACAAGAGATGTTCAAGCAAAGAGAAATCAGTGCCTATTTAGATGGCTCGAATGCCAAAGACTTCGACAAGTACATCAATTTTGTCAACCTTATCCTCCGCAAACGTCATGGCAATGGGAAGGTAACCACCAAAGAGCTCAAGATTGATGCCTCCAATTTCGCTCAACAGGGCAATCAATTCAAACTGCTGTACGGCTGGAATGGCGACCAAAATCCTAGTCAATGGTATAATTATGAATATCAGGTCAAATGGAACTTCTTCGGAGGTCACCAACTGGAAACAGATTGGATCAAGAGTAATGATGGAGCCATTCCATTGGTAGCTGGATTTCGGCGCAAGCTGATCGACATTGAAGCAGATCCTGGTATCATGGAAGAAAAGGCAGTCCGGTCGGCAGAGATAAAGATCTACTACCAGATGGGAGCCAAAGAATATGTGAAAGAAGAACTACTGAATTTTGGTAGAGAAGAATACTCTAAGCAAATCGAGGTGATCTTGCCCTTAACTAGCAATGATTTCCAGTATGAAGTGACCTGGCATGTCCGTGGCCGGGGTCAAAAAATAGTCGAAAAAACCCCTAGCAAAAGTGCCATCCTATTTCTAGATGACATTCTTTAGTACCGTGGAACAAAAGTTCTTTGGAATTTTGAGCATTGGATTTTGTTGAAGGGCAAGGCCCGAAGAGGGAAGATAGCCATAGCTACCTGACCGATGAGAAACGAAGTCCTTTGCCAAAAGACACGCTCAAGAGGCAAAGTT
>JAHQWA010000483.1 GCA_019634045.1 Saprospiraceae bacterium | reverse complement strand
TCCCTCTTCCAAAAATTTCTTGCCAGATTCGGTTTACAAAAACCCTGGCCGTTAGTGGATTTTCATCCGCTAAAAGCCATTGCGCCAGCCCCAAGCGATTAGCAGGAAAACGGGTGGTGTCGAATTCCATTACCGCTGCTGGCATGCCAAAGCTTACCTCCTCGGCTGGTGCATCGTAAATGCCTCGATCCAACACATGGGTAGAGCGGATGAGGTTAGAGTCCTTCATAATCATAACCTCCACTACGGCTGTATCTTTCTTATTGATAAATTGTAGTAGATCCTCCACATCTTCATCAGAAATGGCCATGTTGGGTGGATCGGCAAAAGATGCGTCAATGGTACCTACTAAACCCTTTTCAGGCACTTGGTTGAAAAAAGCAAAAGTGCTGTAGTAATCCTTTTGCGCAATTGGATCATATTTATGATCATGGCATTTGGCACACTCAAAGGTGAGTGCTAGGAAAGCCTTACCAAAGGTATTCGTACGATCTGTGACATACTCAATGCGGTATTCCTCATCAATCACGCCCCCTTCCTGGGTGATCTTATGATTTCGATTAAACCCAGTGGCCAACAACATTTCTTTGTCAGGCTCAGGCAGCAAATCTCCTGCTAATTGCCAGGTCAAGAATTTTTCGTAGGAATAGTTTTCGTTGAAGGCATGGATTACCCAATCTCGCCACGGCCACATCGTCCGTAGGCCATCATCCTGGTATCCATGACTATCCGCATATCGAGCGACATCCAACCAGGGAATCGCCATCTTTTCCCCGTAATGCTTGGAGGATAGTAATTCATCTACCACTTTTTCATAAGCATCGGGGCTTTCGTCTTGGGCAAATCTTTGTTGTAATTCCAAACTGGGCGGCAAGCCCGTCAAATCAAAGGCTAAGCGCTTTAACAGCATATGTTTCTCGGCCTTTCCATTGGGCTGTAGGCCGACCTTTTTCATTTCCTCTAAAACAAAGAAGTCAATTTCATTTTGCGTCCAATCCTGATTATTGACTTTCGGAAGCGGTGCTTGTTTAGGTGGGATAAAAGCCCAATGCGCTTTGTATTCGGCTCCTTGTTTTATCCATTTTTCTAATAGTTCAATTTCCTCCGTGCTCAATGCCAGATTGGAGGCTGGTGGAGGCATCATCAAACTACTATCCTGTGAGGTGATCCGGGCGTAAACCTCTGATGATTTGAGGTTGCCAGGTACAATGGCAAAATGACCGGGCTGATCCTTAAGGGCAGCATAAGCTCCTTGCTCCGTATCTAGGCGCAAGCCAGACTCCCGCTTATTGGCATCAGGACCGTGGCATTTAAAGCACTTATCGGACAGGATGGGACGGATATCAAAATTATAATCAATCTGAGCAGTCTGTCCACCAATGGATTGCATTCGGCATTGCCAAAGTATAAAGGTACAGGCAAGTAGACTGAGGATGATCCATCTTGGACGAATTCCATAAATAGAAAGAGAGGCCCTATTCATGCGGTTTGATGTTTCGTTTTGCGGTTGAACAATCAGGTAGTGAGGCCATCTCTTAAGATATTGCCCGGCTACCAATTCTGCTAAAGTTTAGGAACATGACACAGTCCTTGAACTTTACCAATTGCAAAATTTTTACAGTACAACAGACGACTACTCGGATGAGGTCGGCTATTCATCAAACTTACACACAAATATTTAGAATGGACGCTGATGAGCTGGCTTTCTTGGCCAGAATCTAGCAGAATACTACTACATATGAATTACTTCTTAAATCGCATTGTTCGTCCAGGCACCATTGACCAAACGCCAGATACCCTCTGGATTTTGATCTTTCAAGGCATTGGGCAGCAAAGACTGCGGGAAATCCTGATAGCAAACAGGACGAGCAAAGCGCTTAATGGCATTTGTACCCACTGAAGTCGTTCCTGGCGCTGTAGTGGCCGGATAAGGTCCTCCATGCACCATCGCATTACAAACCTCGACACCTGTGGGAAACCCATTAATAATGATGCGTCCGACTTTCCGTTCCAAGATAGCAAAAAGATCCTGATAGTCCTCCAGGTCTTGCTCCGTGGCATGTACCGTCGCTGTCAAATGTCCCTCTAAGGCTTTCGCTGCTTCTAAAATCTCTTCTCGTGCATCTGCCTCAACGATCACGCTGGAGGGACCAAAGACTTCCTCCGCTAATTGGGGGTTGCTCTTCAAGGCCGAATAGTTCGCTTGAAAAACCTGTGCTTGTACTGCATTAGCCGTGCCAGACGCAGGGCCAGTAGCTACTTTGCCTACCCCGATACTGATCAGGTTCCCAATCCCTTTTTCAAAGGCATTTTTTATCCCCGAAGTCAACATGGTGCCCGCCTCAATAGATTCTACAGCCGTAACCAGTCGATCCATAAAGCCTTTTGAGGCTTCGCCTTTCTCCATGAGCACTAGACCAGGATTTGTACAGAATTGCCCTACCCCTAGCGTTAGAGAAGAAGCCAAGCCTTCAGCAATATTTGCTCGTTCTTTGAGTGCACCAGGCAGAATAAAAACAGGGTTCGTACTCCCCATTTCCGCATAAACAGGTATGGGGACTTCTCGTTGGTTGGCTATATCGAACAAGGCTTTTCCCCCGCGGAAAGAACCCGTAAAACCAACCGCCGTGATCAAAGGGTGTTTCACCAAACTTCCACCCAGTTCATGGCCAGCTCCTTGTAGCAGCGAGAATACACCTTCTGGCATCCCCGTCTTCTTGGCGGCTTCGATGATGGCAGATGCCACCAACTCCGAAGTGCCTGGATGAGCAGGATGTCCCTTGACCACCACCGGGCAACCCGCAGCAAGGGCTGAGGCTGTATCACCTCCGGCTACTGAAAAAGCCAGCGGGAAATTGCTAGCCCCAAAAACAGCCACTGGTCCCAAGGAACGGAGCATATGTCGGATATCAGATCGGGGAAATGGCTTTCGCTCTGGCATGGCTAAATCGATCCTGGCATCTACCCAACTTCCTTCCCGTAGTACCTGGGCAAAAAGTTTGAGTTGCCCCATCGTTCTTCCCCGTTCTCCAGTAAGTCGCCCCAAAGGGAGCGCCGTTTCCTGATGACAACGTTCTAGCAGCTCGTCTCCAAGATTAAGTATCTCATCGGCAATTTGATCCAAAAAACGCGCTCGATCCGCCGTTGTCGTCTTTGAGTAAGACAGAAATGCTTGTTCAGCCAATTGTACTGCCTCTTCCAATTCTGCCGCTGTAGCATCCTTAAAATCTACAGCCAATGTTTCATCAGTCACAGGGTTGATGCCCTGAAATGAGGTGGTTCCTTCTGTCGATCTTTTTGTTCCAATAAACTGAGCACCCGTAATTGCCATGCTGAATTTGAATTTTAAAGTTAAGTGGTTAAGGTCTTACCTTTTGTGACCTGATCAACCAAGCTTGGTCTCTTTTGTTTTCAAGGCCTCTACCTCATAGGCAAGATTAGCGTATCCCGACATAGTTGATTAATGTCCCAATACCATCAATTGAAATTTGGACCTCATCATGCTCCAGAAGCGTGAACTCATCCGGTGGTATAATGCCTGTCCCGGTCATCAAAAAACATCCATTTTCAAAGCTGGAGGCAAGATAAAGATATTCCACTAACTCCTGAAAGGAACGTTTAATTTGAGTCACTTTTATGGAGTCCTGGAAAACGGTTTCACCTTGACGAAGGATGGTCAATTGTATATTGGTATCTCGATCCAATGCTTCCTCTTGGACTAGAATACCGGGTCCAATTGAGGCACTTCCATCATATACCTTAGCCTGGGTTAGATAAAGCGGGTTTTCCCCTTCAATACTTCTAGAACTCATATCATTACCACAGGTATAGCCCTCGATGGTGCCTGTCTGACTGATCAGTAGCGTTAATTCTGGCTCTGGGACATTCCAGTCCGAATCTCTTCTAATGTTGACCGTCCCTCCTGGTGCAACCACCCGGTAGGATGGAGATTTAAAGAAAAGTTCCGGCCGATTTGCATCATAGACGCGATCGTAGAAATCACCGCCCCCGGCATCTTTGGATTCTTCCATTCTGGCGGCCTTGGAGCGCAAATAGGTAACGCCTGAAGCCCATACTTCTTGTTCTCCAATGGGCGCATCGATATCAGTTAAATCCGGAAAATCAATGGCTTGCCACAAGGATAACTGGGCTTTAAGCCGTTGGTAGAGGTTCGGCTGCTTGATTAAGTCATTCCACAATTGCTTGGATTGATACCATTTCCCTTCGTGTTCCAGTAAGGTGAGGGCTCCTTTTCGAAATATTCTCATGGATAGTTATAGAAATGAATTGGCCTACAAAAAAATAGGAGGTGAAACAGAAGGACCTGATCCACCTCTTGTATAGTTCTTATTTCGTATGCAAACGAAAGTTCTTATCAATAATAGATTAAACCTTTAGTTCCCAGCCTGGTTCATACTCCCGGCTCCACATCTTCATGGCTTTCTTACTATTGAGTACCTGTCCCGTGTTGGGATCAATTTCGAGGGCTTTACCCGTTTCTTGAGCCATATTTCCTAAGTGGCACAATAGTACACTCTTGTGTCCCTCATCAATCGGGGAATTCTGCGTTTTCCCTTCTCTAACCGCACCTAGGAAGTTATCCATGTGATATACATCCAAACCACCTACTCCCACTGTATTAGTAGTGGCGCTCACCTCTTTTTCTTTGACCTCCTTAATGACTTTTCCATTCTTATCGTAGGCGATATAGACATTTCGGTCTAATAACATGGAACCATTAGAACCATGGATCGTCGAACCTCTACCCCTATTATAGTGAGGAAGCGTGTTACAACTACGGCCTTCCCAAGTGATCATTTTACCTCCTTCAAATTCGAAGGTTACATTCTGCGTATCATAGAATTCCCAATCATCTTCATAATTAAAGCGACCACCTGCGGAAATAACTCTGACAGGATAATCCACTCCTAAGGCCCAGCGGCAAACATCGATTTCGTGCGCACCATTGTTGTTCACTTCGCCTGTTCCCCAGTGCCAAAACCAATGCCAGTTGTAATGTACATAGATATCTTTGAAGGTTCTACGTGGCGTCACCCCTTGCCAAAGATCCCAATCCAGCCAGTCCGGAATGGCAGCAATCTTACCGCTACCGATCGGTCCACGCTTATTGGAGTACCAGGCTTTGCCATAATACACCTCACCGATCAATCCATCCTTGATGTCTTGTACCGCCATCTGGGAAGTGGGTGCCGAACGCTGTTGGTTACCCATTTGGCAAATCTTGCCATACTTGCGTTGCGCTTGCACCAAGAGTTCTCCTTCGTGCGGATTGTGGCTACAAGGTTTTTCTACATAAACATGCTTTCCGGCTGCCAATGCCCAAATGCCTTGAGCAGCGTGGAGGTGATCTGGTGTAGCAATGCTTACCGCATCAACATCCTTGTTTTCAAGGATTTTACGGAAATCATTTTCCTCACCAATCTTGGTGTCCATCCCCAACTTGCCCATCAACTTCTTGGACTTGGCATAAGTCCGACTATCGACGTCACATAGGAAAGTTACCTCAGCATCTTTGCAGGCGTTGATGGCACGGATATGTGCATTTCCTCGACCGTTAATTCCAGCCACTGCAAAGTTGACTCGCTCATTGGCGCCGATGATCCGGTTGTAGCTCTTGGCCGAGAGCGGCAAGCTCATCCCCAAGGCTCCTACAGCGGAGGTTTTGAGAAAAGTTCTTCTTGTTTTGTTCTGATTTTTCATTTCGTTGTGTTTTAATCTCGATGTGAAAGCTTACGCCTTCTCTAACAAATTTAAGGGATTGTCTTCAGTCCTCCCATTTTTTGCTTTTTTAATACTGAAGTTGTTTAAAAGTGGAGGTTGAAGTTAGTTGTAAGAGATTGGCGCTCAAGTCGAAGCTGAATTCGAGAAGCGTACTTGGAAAGTACAGTTGGAGTAATAGCTGAAGGATTGGGTACCAAAGGCTTGCAAAGAAATCATCTATCTATTTTTAAACAACTTCACTGCTAGTGGCACACTTATTCCCATCCTTCAAGCGCTTTTATATTGTTTAACCAAGCTGCTGGTATAGGAGCTTTTGCCAGTTTTTGATAATCATAAGGCACAATGGCTTGCTTACTAATAATGGCAAGACGATTGTGTTGCTGACTATAAATGTGCGTTAGCATCATAAAACGATCCTCCTGAAGCTCCTCCACTTTTATGCCCACCAATGCCCGATCGGGATAAGTTATTGGGAAAATGTACTTACAATCCTGGTAACCTAAAATCGGACCAACGCCTGCCATGAAACTGGTATCAACGGCTATCTTCTCAAAATAAGCTATTCGAGCCGTTTCGCTCCATCGGAGGTAGATAATATTATTGACATGTCTAGCCGCATCCATATCTCCCCAGTGTACGGGGATTTCTACCTGGACCGGGAAACTTGCTAATTCTGGCTGCATGAAATATTCTTAAGGTTTTGGCCTGCCAAGATAAGATTATCCCATTAATCCCATAAAAGTTTCTGCTACTACTAGCGACCAATCCTACTCAGCCTGATCAGGCGGGTTCCCTAATATACATCCTCAAGTAGTCGCTCAAAACCAAGGGCTTTTTTGACCACCCAATACATACTGTCTGGCTCTGATCGCAGAGTGAATAAATCTGCCGCAATTAGTCCATAGCTCATTGCCCCCTTTGCTCCCACTCCGGACATCCCCCCTAACACCACAAAATTAGCATCTGGTTTGTGATCTGGGGTGATTACTGGACTGACAATCGGCACTTCCGAGGCCGTCAGCGCATATACACAGGAGTAGCCATCTACCCATTCGAGATCCTCCGATTCTACTGGAATATTTAGCATCCGAAAATAGCCCGCCGTGCTCTTCAAACTCCATTCAATTTCTTCTTGCATCAAATCTTTTTGCCATACCTGATCCAAATCATCAATGGCGGATCGTTGAAAATGGCCACCGATCTTGATCACAGGGATATCTTCCGAATCAAAATACTCGATCATCGAAAAGAAACTTCCCGATCTGGTTCCCTTCGAACTGTTGATTACTGGGTAAAAGTCTTGCAGCTTTTGCTGCTGTTCTACCGTCAGACTACGGTAAACCTTGGGAGCCACCCGAAAAAAAGCCAAAAATACTCGCTGCGGATTAATTAAAGTATCAAGATAGGGTGCTACCTCTCTTAAAGTCGTCCCAGTGTAGGGGCCTAGGGCAGAGACTACTTTTGAGACAGTGATTTGCTGTTCCTGGCCCTGCTGATCAAGTAGCAAATGGAAGCGTTGAGTTACTGAATCTTGCTTCACTTCTAACACTTTGGTTTGATATTCTACACTTCCTCCCATCTTTCGTACAGCTTGATGTAGTTTCTGAATAAGTGCACGAGGATTTATGGTACCGGAATGCAAATTATATTCTCGTTGCATCAGCACACTCTCTGGAAGTAAAACATTATACAAATCTCTGCCTTCTGCAGGGTTGGAAGCCATATCATATTTCACCTTTTGCCGTTCTAGGGAAGCCAGCAGCCGTTCATAGATTCTGGTTCGACCTACGTAGGTTACGGGGGAAGTCGTGTATATATCTTCCACATGGTGAATGGGTTCCGGTAAGTCTTTATTGAGGAATGCGATCAGCTCCTCCACTTCCTGAACCGATCGGTTATGAAGATAAGACCAAATATCATTTCCTCTATTATTGCTTCGAGCAATCCGAGCCTCGCCATAGCTAGATCCCTGCGTGTAGATCGAATCCTGTTTTTCAATGAGCCGAACCCTATATCCCTGCTTAGACAATTGCCAGGCTGTAGCACTGCCCATCAGGCCGCCGCCCAGCACCATAACTTCATTGGCCGTTTGTTCTTCAACTTCTTGACAGCCTAAGAGAAGGAGGCCGCTAAGTAGGACGAGTAGTGTTTTGTTCATATAGTTCAAGTGCTAGTTTACCTTCATTTAATCTTCTAATGTAGCGATTATCTAGAGGGAATATGTTTCTTTGCGAAAAAAATGGAGATGGAAGGGATTATATTCGATTTAGATGGGACTTTGGTGGATTCAGAGCCTTTGCATGGTCGAGCCTGGTTGGACATTCTGAAGGAACAAGGCTTGAGCTTTGACTGGGAGTGGTTTGAAGGCTGGATCGGCAAGTCAGATCGACTTCTGGCTGAGTATGTCATTGATCAACATGCCATTCCGTTAGAAGTTCCAGATCTACAAAGACTCAAGAGGACGGCCTACTATCGCTTAGTCGCAAAAGAGCTAAAACTGTTCCCAGGCGTGCTGGAAGGCTTAGGTTTTTTAAGCGCCAAACTTCCCGTAGCCCTTGCCACCTCTAGCAGTGCCTCCGACGTAGAAGCGGTATTTGCGGCTCAGCCCATTTCGCACCTATTCCGAAGCATCGTACATGCAGATCATGTACTGCCAAATTTAAAACCGAAGCCAGATCCTTATCTCTTAGCTGCCAAAAATATCGGCGTAGACCCCAAGAAAGCAGTTGCTCTGGAAGATTCTGTGGCGGGCGTGAAATCGGCTAAAGCCGCGGGTATGCTGGCTTTGGCTGTAACTAATAGTCATAGTGCGCTCGAACTGAAGGAGGCTGATCGTATTTTTTCTTCTACGGCAGAAGCGATGGATTGGATCAAGTCTCAATTACCCGCCTGAACTATTCTCTAGTTACAGTATTTCTTCCGCTACATCTGCCCAACTGGCTTCAGCAGCGATAAGCAGTTGATCAGGTGAGGTTCCAAAAAGAAAACCTCGCTTTCCTGCATTGACAAACATTTTCGACACTTCTTGAGCTTCTACTGCCAGGTAGGTTGGTAACTTCTTTTTCATGCCTAAGGGTGAGCATCCCCCTCGGATATAGCCCGTTAAGTTCAGTAGATCTTTCATTGGCAGCATGGCAGCCTTTTTATTTCCGCTATTTCGTGCTAAACGTTTTAAATTCAGATGTTTATTGGCAGGCAATACAGCTACAATAGGGCCTGTCTTGTCCCCTTTACAGACGAGTGTTTTGAAGATTTGTCCTGGATCCAATTGATTTTCGTTCGCTACTTTCTGTAGGCTTTGGTGCTCCGGGTCATAATCGTATGACAGCAAGTCATAGCGGATTCCCAGCTGGTCCAATAAGCGCAGGGCATTTGTCTTTTTCTTGCTCATGAACTGATAATGTTAACCTCTGGTGTAAGTTGGATCCCATAGGTATCTAGCACAGATTCCGCTACGCGCTCCGCATGCGCTAGTATTTCCTGTCCGGTGGCTCCCCCATAATTCACAATAACCAATGCCTGGTGAGCATAGCAGCCTACCGCTCCAAATCGCTTTCCTTTCCAACCACACTGATCAATTAGCCAGCCAGCAGGGACCTTGATCAATCCATCAGAACCAGGATAGTGAACGATATTTGGAAACTTCTTTTGTAAGTCCAAAAATTGCGCCTTTGGGATTTCTGGATTCTTGAAAAAACTTCCGGCATTTCCAATTTTCCCGGGATCAGGCAACTTCGAGGTACGGATGGCAATCACGGCTTCACTTACATCTTTAATAGTTGGTTCTCCTATTCCCTGCTCCTCCAAATATCCATTGATGGCTCCGTAACTCGTGTTTAAGCTATGGTTGCGGTGCTTGAGTTTAAGATACACATTAGCAATTAAGACCTTCCCTTTCAACTTCGTTTTGAAAACGCTCGATCGATAACCAAACTGGCAATCTTCATGCGCAAAGCGTGTTGCGTGACCTGTAGTCAAATCAATGGCCTCTAACTGCTGGAAAACATCTTTTAACTCAACACCATAGGCACCAATGTTTTGAATCGGAGCAGCCCCAACCGTTCCAGGAATTAAAGATAGATTCTCAATCCCGCCCAGTCCTCTTTGGACGCACCAAAGCACAAGTTCGTGCCAATTCTCTCCTCCTCCCACTTTAATTGTAGTGTAGGTTTCATCCTGATCAACAAGCTCAATTCCCAGGATTTCATTTTTCAATAACAAGCTGGACAAAGGATTACTGATGAAGAGACAATTGCTTCCTCCTCCCAAAACCAACTTGGGCTTGTCCGGGTAATGTGCTACAATTTCTTGAATATCAGCAACCTTACTGATTCGGGCCAAATTTTCTGCTATGACCCCTATCCCAAAGCTATTGTAGTCGGTTAAGGATACCTGTTTTTCTATCTTCATTTGCTTACTCTGCAGATTCAAATTGTAGCTTTGCTAAAGCATTATAGGCGCCTTCCTCTAAAATCGAAAGTTCGGCGTGTGTACCTTGTTCGATAATCTGGCCATCTTCAATAACATAGATTTGGTCCACATCTCTGATGGTTGATAATCGGTGTGCAATGATAATGGAAGTACGCCCTTCCATCAAAACGTTCAGCGCATCTTGCACCACTTTTTCAGACTCGGCATCTAGGGAAGAGGTGGCCTCATCCAACAACAAGATGGCTGGGTCCTTTAGAATGGCTCGCGCTATGGCTATCCTTTGGCGTTGTCCCCCGGATAGCTTCACACCTCTTTCCCCGACGATCGTTTCTAATCCCTCCGGGAATCCATTAATGAATTCCCAAGCATTGGCCATTTTTGCTGCTTCCTCTACTTCCGCTAGCTTAGCCTCTGGTTTACCGTACAATATATTTTCCTTGATCGTCCCCCCAAAGAGTAGTACTTCTTGTGGAACAATGGCCATTTGTTGACGGTAATCTAAAATATCGTAGGTACTGACTTCCTTGCCATCTACGAAGATTGTCCCATCATCCAAGTCATAGAAGCGCAGCAATAATTGTACGATAGTCGACTTACCAGAACCACTCGCCCCAACCAAGGCGATCTTTTTCCCAGGTTCAATGACAAAGTTCACCTCCTTTAGCACCTGAATATCTTTCCGGGTTGGATATGAAAAGGAGACGTGGCGATATTCCACCTCTCCTTTGAATTTCAAGTCGGAAGTGTTTCGTTCTTGCGCTACCTCCACCTCACCGTCCATATCCAGTATTTCTAGAATACGTTCCGTGGCCCCTACTGCGGAAACAATCGCCGTATAGAAATTGCCCAAGCTCGCGATCGCACCACCAATAATACCCGTAAACACGACAAAATCTACTAAGCCTCCTTTGGGCAGATCTCCAGCCTGCACCATCTGAGCTGCTTTCCACATGATAAAAAACAGCGCTCCAAACATGACCAGGATGACAAAAGAAGCAAATAGCCCTCTCACATGGGCCGCACGCAAGGAAACTCGCACTGCTTCGTTCAAGTTCTTCACATATCGTTTCAGTTCATACCATTCATTCGTAAAGGCTTTCACCGTTTGAACACTCTGCATGGTTTCCTCTACCACCACATTCGTTTGCGCCAATTGATCCTGCCGCTCGCGCATCAACTTCCGCAAATACCGACCAAAAAACATGGCTCCTACCACTACTAAAGGAAAAGTAGCCAAAATTATGAGGGCCAAACGCGGCATGGTGAAAACAATGATAAAAATACCTCCGACCAGAATAATGATTTGCCGGATAAACTCGGCTAGTGTAATAGAAACTACCCCCTGCACCTGCGTGACATCATTCGTAATCCGGCTGGTCAACTCCCCTACTCTCCTTTCCTCAAAAAAAGTGATGGGCAATGAAATCATCTTCTGGTACAATTCCTTTCGCAATAGAGCCATACTCTTCTCACTCACGATCGCAAATAGCTGCACCCTAAAATAAGACAGCAAACTTTGCAGGACAAGCAGCCCAATGATGACCAGAAACAGTTGGTTTAAACTCAAATTGTAGGATGATTCCCCAGAAATGACATTAAAGATCTCCCCAGGGACCTTCATGATTCCCAAGAAGATTAAGCTCCCTGCCGAGAGAAAGATCATACCTAGAATAAAAGCCCAACGATAAGGCAAGACATACTTGAAAATATGCAGTGCCCGTTTTAGCTTCTCCTTACTAAGCTTAACAGGCTCTTTATCGGCTTGATTTCGGCCTCTTCGCATCCCCATATTTTCCCTTAGCTTTTAAGTTTTCGGACAATATTTTTGCAAAAAAAGAAATTCCTGCTTTAAAAACGGTCTGATTAATGTAATCGTTTAGCAGCCACCCCAGAAAGCTGTTAAAAATCCTAATTTTCAAGGCGCTACAGTAACCCTAACTGGAATAGTTGCGTATTTTAATGCAAATTGTCATCTTTTATCAATCACACCATAATCTCATTTCTATGAAAAAGCCCCTCCTACTTATTGTCGTTCTTTCATTTACTTATTCCTTTTCTTTCGCTCAATTTGCAGAGCTTGGACTAGCTGGTGGAACCTCCTTGTACAGCGGTGATCTATCCCCTGAAGAATTCGGAGTATACTTCCAGGAATTGAACCCTGCTTATGGTCTATTTGGTAGATTCAATATTAGTAAGCCCTTTTCTTTGCGCATAGGAATTACGCAGGGGGAATTGACCGGTGATGATTCTACGGTACCAGGAAGAGAAACGGTTCGTGGCCTTAATTTCCGCACCGCGATTACAGATATTGCATTGACCGGGGAGTACAATTTTCTTCGCATCGGGGACGAAAATAGCATTCAGATCGTCCCTTACCTTACCGGAGGAATTGCCGTGTACTACTTTAATCCAGAAACGGAACTCGACGGGGAGTTCATTGACCTACAGCCCATTGGAACAGAAGGTCAAGGCTTACCGGGTTACGAAGAGCCCTATCGTCTTGCACAGGCGGCTATTCCAGTCGGAGGCGGATTGAAGTTTATCTTTAGCAATCGCATCACCATCGGCTTTGAATTTGTAGGTCGTAGATTGTTTACGGATTATCTAGATGACGTAAGCGGAAATGAAATCAACTATCTTGATATTTTGGAAGGGAATGGCGAACTAGCAGCGCGCCTAAGTAATCCATTGATCGAAAATCCAGATGACGCAGATGTAGTGTACCGGCGTGGTGGGAAATTTAGTGATTGGTACTATTTCGGTATGGTCACTTTATCCTTCAATCTGGGGGAAGTCGGTTCCTTTGGAGGAAAAGGCTATGGTTGTCCGAACAACTTCTAAGCCCAGCCTGAAGTTCCTTAAAATTAACATCGAATTAACAATAAAAATATTGCTTTACCAGGCTAAAGCCCTAGTTTTCGTGGTCCAAAACGAAGACAATGGAGAAAGAGAAAGAATTACCCAAGTACGTCAGCAGGGATATAAGCTGGTTATCATTTAATCACAGAGTATTACAAGAAGCACAGGATTTTAGTGTCCCTATTCTAGAACGTCTAAAATTCCTGGCCATATATAGTTCTAACCTCGACGAGTTCTTCCGCGTCCGAGTGGCCTCTTTGCGCAGTTTCAAGGAATTGCGTAAGCCGACGCGAAAAGCCTTAAAGGTCAAACCCAAAAAAGAACTGAAGCAAATTCGAAAAATCGTCCAGGAACAGCAAGAGACTTTTGGACAGGTCTTTCGATCCGACATCCTTCCTTCTTTGGAACGATTGGGCATTCATTTGATTAAACAGGAGGATTTTTCTCCGGAGCAGCAAGCTTTTTCTCGCCAATATTTTTTCGAAAAAGTATATCCCTTAGTTCACCCTAGCTATATAGAAGCCGAAGCAGAGGCACCATTTTTGAAAAACAAGCACCTCTACTTTATCGTCAGCTTCATGGAAGAGGAGAAGTTGGGTTTAATTGAAATCCCGAGTCAAGAATTAAGTCGATTCATCACCTTTCCCAGTAAAGGGGCTCCTTATCATATCACTTTCCTGGATGATGTTATTAGAAATCACTGCCAGGAATGGTTTGACCTTCCCGTAGAAAGTATTCATGCCATCAAGATGTCGCGTGATGCAGAGATGTATATTGAAGACGAATATGCCGGAGATTTGTTGGAAAAGATCAAGCAAGGGTTAGATGAGCGAAATGTAGGTTTGCCCACGCGCTTTTTATATGACAGTGCGATGCCAGCCGATGTATTGAAACGCTTGAGAAAGCTGTTTAAACTAAGCAAGAATGACCTGATACCCGGAGCGAGATATCATAACTTTAATGATTTCTTTGGCTTTCCCGATCCCACTAATAATGCTGCTCTCCACTACCCGGATTTGCCACCACTTCCGCATCCTGCTTTCGAAGCAGCAGATTCTCTTTTGGCGGTAATTAAAAGCAAAGATCAATTGCTTCATTTCCCCTACCATAAATACGATTATGTTCCTGCCCTCATACACGAAGCAGCACACGATCCAGATGTCGTGACCATCAAGGCCACTTTGTACCGCGTCGCCTCCAAATCAGCGGTAGTCACCTCCCTGATGGAAGCCTGTGAACAAGGGAAGGAAGTGGTAGCTTTTATAGAAGCTAAAGCCAGGTTTGATGAAGCCTCTAATCTATTCTGGGGAAAAGAGCTGGAGAAAGCAGGGGCCAAAGTTTTTTATAGCTATCCGGGGATCAAGGTCCATACGAAATTGCTACTGATTGACCGTATGGAGGATGAAAAACGTAGGCACTACGCTTACTTAGGTACAGGTAACTTCAATGAAAAGACCGCCAAAATATACTGCGATCATGCCCTATTGACGGCCAAGCAGAAATTGGGTAAGGAAGTAAATCAAGTATTCGACTTGCTGGAAAGAAAAGTATTGGTCCCAAATACGAAGCATGTATTAGTGGCCCCTTTTACGCTCCGGCAAAAATTTGAGGAATTCATTCAAGAGGAAATCGACCGGGCTAAGGCAGGAAAGGAAGCCTATATGGTATTGAAGATGAATAGCTTGGAAAATAGCCACATGATCGATCGATTGTATGCCGCCAGCCAAGCTGGAGTGAAGATCAAGTTGATTATTCGCGGGATCTGCTGCTTACAGCCAGGCGTGAAGGGGCTTAGCGAAAACATTGAAGTAATCAGTATCGTGGATCGCTTCCTAGAACATGCCAGAGTGTATATTTTCGGGAATGGAGGTGAGGAAAAAATGTACGTAGCTTCAGCGGACTGGATGACGCGCAACCTGTACCGGCGGGTGGAGGTGGCCTTCCCGATCCATGACACCGATCTGTTTCAAGAAATCCGGGAGATCATTGATCTTCAATTGGCTGATAATTCCAAAGCTCGTATTATCAACACAGCGCAAGATAATACATACAAAAAAGCAGGTAAAGGAGAAGCCATTCACAGAGCACAAGTCGACACCTACGAGTACTGCAAGCGCAAATCGACTAGTCTCTCTTCGATGGAAGGATAATGAAGTTGCCAAAAATTCGCTTTTTCCTGTATGTAGCCCTGTTGGTTGGTCTGGCTCTAAGAATTCCTGGTATATTCTGGGGAAATATTGATCGCTCTGATGGCGTGGTCTTGGAACCCGATGAGTTTCAGCATATCGCCCTAGCGGCTGATTATGTGCACCACTGGGGCGGGGATGCAGGTCAAGATCTTCCTTATCGATTTTGGAATACAAGAGCTTATGGTTTTCAATTAGGGGGCCTATTATTCCTGGCGGAAAAATTGGGCTTTGAGGTTTCCTACTTGACTAAGCATGCACTCCTTGGACGATTCCTGTCCACTTTTTATGCATTATTGCTCATTTATTGTGTTTACCTGTTAGGAAATCTACTCTTCGAGGATAAGCGGGTGGGTGTTTTAGCGGCAGCTTTCCTGGCCATTTTTGATCTACATATCACTTACTCACATTATGCTTTGCCAGCCTCTGCCTATCTACTTTGGACACATGTCAGTTTGCTCTTGATGTTTCGCTACTACCAGCATCTTTCCGGCAAAAAAACACTAGCACATCTGACGCAGCAAGAAATGATGCTAGGGGCCTCCTTAGCCTTAGCCTTTGGGTTGAAGTTTGATTTCCTTCCTTTCTTCTTATTAGGAACAATCTTACTGCTCAGCTGGCGACAAGGTTTCATTAGCTTTTCCTCGGTATTGCTCCGTAGTTTTCGGATCGGCACTATTGCCCTTCTCTGCTTTCCGGTGCTGCACGGCTTTGCCTTCAGCTGGGACGACTTTCTGTATTCCTTTCAGGTGGCACAAAGTTTCAATCAAAATGCCATTCCGGTAGATAATCATTGGCTACATAATCCAATCTTATACTTTTCTGCTTTGGTGGGAGGTACCAGTATTTGGGTATTTATAGCTAGTGCCCTGGGTTCTGCGATACTTTTTAAAGGAGGACTTCAAAACTTTAAACGGCATCCACTTTGGATCTTGTTTTTGTTATTCTTAGCCATGGAATTTGCCATCCGGTGGTTTTTGGATACCCCCTTTATCCGCAGGGGTAATATATTCTTGCCCTTCCTGGCTATTACAGCAGCGTGGTATCTTCTACAACGCTTAGAGTCGCGCAAATCCTGGGCGCCTTGGGTTATTTCCTTTGTGCTCCTCTACACCCTAGGCATAGCCATTTTTGGACAATACAATTTCTGGCAAGACACTCGCTATCAAGCGCTGACTATGGTACAAAAAGTCAGCACAGATAAGGACATATATTATTCCACTTATGCCAAGATACCTGGCATGCCTGAGCAATCTGTCAACACAGCAGCGGAGGCCGATATCTTGGTGGTCCACGAAACCTATTACGGCCGGTACTGGAAATATTTCACCACCCCTTTTAAGGTACCTAGCTGCTGCCAAGAGGTTTACAATTGTGCGAATGAAGAAGTATGTACCTTTTATCAGGCATTACTCTCCAATAATAGCACTTTCGAACTGATCAAGACTTATCCTACTTTTCATCCCTTTCCCGAACGATTATTGTTTAAACACTTTTTCGGCACTTTTGAAACCTTCCTAGGGGACACTAGAATTTACAAAAGGAGCGAATAGTTAACAGAAACTTAGCAATTTGATAAAATAGAATATGCACCTTGGGGCATAATGGCGATTTATTTTAGCCCCATTCCAAAACGAAGACTTAGCTATGGTTAAAAATAAATTGCAACTCAAGGACTGGCTTTTCAAACAAGTCCATACTAGAAACTTAGTTTACAATACCTGCTGGGAAGATCCCAGGTGTGATCGGGAGCTTTTGCAGCTGCAGGCGGATAGCGAGGTCGTCATGATCACCAGCGCGGGTTGCAATGCTTTGGCCTACCTCTTAGATGAACCCTCTTCCATTCACACCATCGATGTCAACCCACGGCAAAATGCCTTAATGGAGCTGAAGAAGGCCACCTTCAAAGCCGGGGTGTATGGAGATTTGTTTAAAATGTTCGGCGAGGGAGTGCATCAAGGTGTAGATTATCTATACACAGCCAAACTAAGGAAATATCTTCCCAGCTATGCACAGGAGTATTGGGATAAAAACCTGAATTACTTCAATGGCCGAGGCCTAAGAAAGAGCTTCTACTTTCACGGCACTTCCGGTACATTCGCCTGGCTCGCCCATCAATACTTTAAGCGCCGTAAAAACGTCCATCGCCAATTCGCTCAACTCTTTCACGCCGCTTCTCTTGAGGAACAGAAAGATATTTATAATAGTATTGAATCCCGATTGGTCAATAAGCCATTGCAATGGATGGTTAATCGCCATCTGAGTATGTGCTTACTCGGAGTCCCTAGAAGTCAACAGGAACTCTTTGTGAACGAATACGAGAAAGGCGCTACCGGTTTCATCTTGGAGTGTCTGCGACATATTTGTACGGAAATACCCATGAGTGACAACTACTTCTATCATCTGTATTTTCATGGCTACTACAGTAAGGAATGTGCCCCGGCCTACTTGAAAGAAGAGAACTTTGCACCTTTAAATCAAAACATCGATCGCATTCAGACACACACACAGACCATTGCTGACTTTCTCAAAGAAAAGCCCGGAGAATACAGTCATTATATATTATTAGACCATCAAGACTGGCTGGCCGACAACAACCTTCCTGCCTTGGAAGAGGAATGGCGGCTTATCCTCCAGAATAGCCGGCCAGGAACTCGAATTCTTTTGCGTTCCGCAGCCCAGGAGGTGAATTTCTTTCCAAACTTTGTCAAAGAGAGGCTCCATTTTGAACAAGAGCTTACACAAAAAACGCATCGAGAAGATCGCGTCGGAACATATGCTAGTGTGTATCTTGGCATCGTAAAATAAAAGTTTCTGTAGTCACAAGGATTTTTCAATATCATTTATATGTCCCAACCCACCTTCACTAAGGATGCCGGTCAACAGGCCAAAACCATACAGCAATATTATCAATGGCAATCAAAGATCTATGACCTAACACGATGGAGCTTTCTATTTGGCCGCAAGAAGATTGCTGAATTGCTCCCTGTTGATCGCCAGGCCACACTCAATGTTCTAGAGGTAGGTTGTGGAACAGGTTTTAATCTCCAAAGAATGGCCAAGTTCTTCCCGAATGCAAAATTTACGGGAGTAGACGTTTCTGCCGATATGCTGACGATCGCCAGGCAGAATAACCAGGCCAGTCTAAGCAGGATGGAATTCGTAGAAGCACCATATGGACCAGATGGAGTGAATTTTCCGGGTCAAATGGACCTCATCCTCTTCTCCTACTCTCTCACCATGATCAATCCCCAATGGTCCTCACTCCTTGACCAAGCCAAGTTGGATCTCAAGCCCGATGGATATATCGCGGTTGTAGATTTTCACGACTCTCAATTCCAATGGTTCAAAAATCACATGGGGAATCATCACGTTCGCATGGATAGTCATTTACAGGATTATTTAGAAAGGAATTGCCGTCCGAATTACAACCAAAGTAAAAAAGCGTATTTGGGCATCTGGGAGTATCTACTTTTTGTGGGACAACCCAAGTAATCAATAGCCAAAACGCTGTCCTGAAAAATATCCATTTAATATTTTTCTATTCTTAAACTATTACCTATTTTTGCCGACCATCCTAACCAGGGGAAGCAGAACTGCTGTCCTCCCTTCTCAAATCGTTTATAATTAAAGATTTATCTCTGTGGCGGAGATCGCCCTCTTGGGTCGTATATTCGCCCTTATTTGTACCCCTTAGGGGAGTAAATTAAAATCGAAAAATTGATCAATGGGAGTTTAGACTCCTGCTGGTGATTAAGTATTACTAGCATTCAAAATTCTTTATCATGGCTAAATTAAATTTCGGAGGGGTTGAAGAGAATGTAGTGACCCGCGATGAATTTCCTTTGGAAAAAGCACTTGAGACCTTAAAAGATGAAACTATCGCCATTATCGGTTATGGTGTACAGGGACCCGGTCAGTCTTTGAATTTGAGAGACAATGGTTTTAATGTGATCATCGGTCAACGTTCACCTTCTGCATCTTGGGACAAAGCCGTTGCTGATGGATGGGTACCAGGTGAGACCTTATTTAGTATCGAAGAAGCCGTACAAAAAGCGAGCATAATCCAGTATTTGCTTTCTGATGCTGCACAGATCTCCCAATGGCCATTGATCAAAAAGCATTTGACTCCTGGCAAAGCCTTGTACTTCTCTCATGGCTTCGGGATTACCTATAAAGATCGTACGGGCATTATTCCACCAGCAGATGTAGATGTGATCTTAGTCGCGCCTAAGGGATCAGGAACAAGTCTTCGCCGGATGTTCTTGGCAGGACGTGGTTTGAATTCCAGTTACGCTATCTTCCAAGATGCTACGGGTCGTGCCTTTGAGCGGGTAGTTGCGCTAGGTATCGGTGTTGGTTCCGGCTACTTGTTCGAAACTACCTTCAAAAGAGAAGTATACAGTGACTTAACGGGAGAAAGGGGTACCTTAATGGGTGCGATTCAAGGTATTTTCGAAGCGCAGTATAATGTACTTCGTAAGAGAGGCCACTCTCCTAGCGAAGCTTTTAATGAAACGGTAGAAGAATTGACGCAGAGTTTAATGCCATTGGTGGCAGAAAACGGAATGGACTGGATGTATGCCAACTGTTCTACAACCGCTCAACGCGGAGCCTTGGACTGGAAAGACAAATTCCGTGATGCCGTAGCTCCAGTTTTTGAGGACTTGTATGAAAGTGTGGCTACTGGCAATGAAGCACAACGGTCTATTGATTCTAATAGCCAGCCAGACTATCGCGAAAAACTGCAAGTGGAATTGGATGAATTGCACAATAGCGAGATGTGGAGAGCCGGTAAGACGGTAAGAAGTCTTCGTCCTGAAAATCAAGCGATTGATTAAGAATAGAAGACAGAAAACAGAGGACAGAAAACAGATGGGAGAAGACAGATGGCAGAGGACAGACCTCCCAGGATCTGACATCTGACATCTGACATCTGACATCTGACATCTGACATCTAGAAATAACTACTAATGAACAGATAATGCCCAGCTGACTTAGTTAGCTGGGTGTTTTTTTATACCCTGAATTAGCCTTACTTCTCTGATCGAGTATGCTTATCTTTGCAGCTCATTGATTCAATAGAAAATGGATCCACAACTATCCGACATCCAGCTTGGTAAATTGGTATCTGTAGAAAACATCTACAAAGCAAAGGTCCGGCTCCGCAAAGTAGCCGAACATACGCCATTGATGTTCAATCACAACCTATCCAATGAGTTCCAATGCCAAATCCATTTGAAGCGGGAGGATTTGCAGGTGGTGCGTTCTTATAAAATACGTGGAGCTTATAATAAGATGTCCACCCTTAGCACTGCCGAATTAGCGAATGGCGTAGTGTGTGCAAGCGCGGGGAATCATGCCCAAGGTTTGGCGCTAGCCTGTGAAAAGAAAAAGGTTAAAGGTAAGGTCTTTATGCCCTCAGCTACCCCAAAACAAAAGATCAATAAGGTAAAGTTGTTTGGAAAGGAATTCGTGGAAGTGATCTTGGTGGGAGATACCTATGATGAAGCCTACCAGGAAGCCTTGAAAGTAGCAGAAGAGGAAAAGATGACTTTTGTACACCCCTTCAATGATCGTAAGGTGATAGAAGGACAGGGTACTGTGGGCTTAGAAATAGAAGAAGACTGTCCGATGCCTATCGACTACATATTTGTAGCGATTGGTGGTGGTGGCTTGATCTCCGGACTGGGCAGTTACTTCAAGCAGATTAGTCCAGCTACCAAAATCATTGGGGTAGAACCTGCTGGTGCGCCGGGCATGGCTGCATCCTTGCAGGCCGGGAAAGTGGTGAAGTTGGAAAAGATAGATAATTTCGTAGACGGAGCTGCGGTGCAAGAAGTAGGCGAAATCACCTTTCAGATCACACAGCAAATTATCGATGATATGCTGCTGGTTCCAGAAGGTAAGGTCTGTACCACGATTTTGCAATTGTACAACGATGAAGGAATTGTTTCCGAACCAGCTGGCGCTTTAACGATCGCCGCTTTAGATCAATATCGGGAAAAAATTAAAGGAAAAAACGTCGTTTGCGTGATCAGTGGCAGTAACAATGATATCATTCGAACGGAGGAGATTAAGGAACGATCTCTTTTATATGAAGGGCTTAAACACTACTTCATCATCCAGTTTCCACAACGTGCTGGGGCTTTACGAGATTTCCTGAATAATGTACTGGGACCAACCGACGACATTACCCAATTCGAGTACACCAAGAAGCGAAACAAAGAATTCGGACCCGCCTTAGTAGGTATTCAGGTAAAAAATAAAGAGGATTATCAAAGCCTGATCGATAGAATGGAAGCGCATAAGATTAACTTCCAACACATCAACGAGCAAAAGATGCTTTTTGAATTATTGGTGTAAAACCTATGGATGCTCTGTTTCTCCCATCTGTAGGAGCAGATTAAAGTCTGCGGAATCCACAGGCATCACAGATAAACGCCCAATCCGAACCAAGCCCAAGTTTTGCAAGGCGGGTACCGTTTTGATTTCCTTTAAAGAAACTGGCTTTGCAAATTTCTTAATCGCCTTCAAGTCGACCGCAGACCAGTCCCCCTTTTCTGCCGTCGGATCAGGATAAGCAGCTTTCATTACCTGAGCTATACCAACAATTTCCAAACCCTGCCTACTGTGATAGAACAATACATAATCTCCAACCTCCATTCCCCGCAAATGCTTTCGCGCTGCATAATTCCGGACGCCATCCCACATCCCTACCCCTTCAGCCACCAGATCATCATAACTGTATTCAGCTGGTTCAGATTTTACTAGCCAATAGCCCATCGCTTAGATTTTATGGTTTAGTAATAAGACTTTATTAACAAACTAGACCAAGCTAAGGTTGATACCTGGCTTGTTTGAATAGATCCCAGACGACCACTCCTAAACAGACAGAGATATTCAAGGAGTGCTTGGTGCCAAATTGTGGAACCTCTAAGCAAGCATCTAGCATTTGCATTACCTCCTCTCCCACTCCTTTCACTTCATTCCCGAAAACGAGCGCATATTTACTACCCGCTGCCACCTTAAACTCTTGTAAGGGAATGCTATCTGTAGCCTGCTCTACGGCTAATATCTGGTACCCTTGCTCTTTCAAGTCCTTGATTGCCATAGCGGTCTGCTCAAAATACAGCCAGTCCATACTTTCTGTTGCCCCGATGGCGGTCTTTAGAATTTCCCGATGTGGAGGTTTAGCAGTGATCCCGCAGAGGTAAACCCTTTCCAAGGCAAAAGCATCAGCCGTTCGAAAAGCTGATCCAACATTTAGGGCAGAGCGCACATTATCGAGAACAATCACCAGTGGTGTTTTCTCCTGCGCTTTAAAAGTAGCTACATCTACTCGGTTTAGTTCCTTCAGGGATAATTTTCGCATTCCTCTATTTTAAGATCAGTTCAAGCTCAAATATAGCTATTGACCTTGTTTTTCACTCTGGTCTCCGGTACAAGGTCATTCTTATGCCTCTGCTTTTGACTTCATGAATGAGAATCCACTCCTCTTGTAAGCGCCACAATTCGGTATCCGAAAAATCATTCATGATGTTGGAATAAAGAATGTATTGATCCATTTTCAGGTCCTTTTCCTTGAATCCCTCCATGTTTTCCGTCAGATCCTTGAATTTTCGAGGTCCAATTTCGGGAAAAGCCGTACCTATTTCATCTAAGGGTATTCCTTCCGCTTGCAGATATTCATGCATTTGAGACCGAAGGTCATAAAAGGGCCAATGGGCTAAAGTGGAATCCCAGCCTTGCGAAATTCGATCCGGATAGATCCACAAGTTGCCGGAGAGGAGCCCTATAGCCACTAAGGCCACCAAGCTATTTTTGTACTTTGTTTGCCACTGATCGCTAGGAAGTTCTTTCAATAAAAGAAAGAAAAGGATGGTAATCAAAAGAAAAAGTGGCAACAGGTACCGATGCTGCTGCAAGCCTGCGTAGGTGAGAAAGGTAAACCCTAGGCCAACTAGTAACAGCAGAAAGAGAGCAGCTATCCGCCTGAGTTCTGGGTCAATACTCCCTTTCTTGAAGCCCCCACTCCTCCATAAGATCAGCACAAAAAGACCAAGCCCACTGACTACAAATATCCTTCCAAAATCCAAGAACCGCCACCCCATTACTGCAATGTTCTTTAAGAACTGTCTTACATCTGCTAGAGCAAAGCTGGGAGCCCACTCGGATTCTGCATGATATCCGATCCAACCGGTAGCAAGATAATGGTAGAACAGGTAACTAAAAGCCAATAGTCCTCCGGGAAGGTATGGCTGGATCAAATGTAGGAAGTGCTGCGGCCAAGCGGTTTTGTCCGCTCTTTTTTCAACAATTAGCCACTCCCAAACAAAGATTAAGAGTGCTATCATCATCCCTCTAGTACTCACCATTCCTAGGCCTAAGACCGCTACTATTTTGAACCTCCTCTCTTCCGCATAAATATTATTTAGCAACAGCAAAAAGCAAGCGGACAACACAATGTCAGGACTGACCAAACTAGCTTGACTTGCCAGGACGGGGTCCATCACCAGGAAAAGGCTAAATAGTGGTAAGAGATTCCTTCCTACCAAGCGCTTTCCCAGTCTGATCCACTGAAAGACTAAAACCATCAGGAAGGGGAACATGGCCCAGTGACTCACCACCAAAGATTTTCCAAATACCTTCCAACAAGCAGCCAGGTACATCCCGAAGTAAGGCGGATGCCCACTGTCGATTTCTATGGGAAGAAGAAGGCTAGAAAAGTTCTGCTCGTAGTAGTGATGCGCATGCTTACTACCTAACTGAATCGTGTCCCAAAAGAAGGCATGGGAAGAACTGAGCCAGGTAAATCCCAGACACCCAAAAAAGGCAGGGATCCAATATAGTGCGGATGACTGCTTGCTCAAAAAGTTGATGCTACCGTTTCGGATCAACTTTGATGCTGATATTTATGCGCTATGGCCGCCTTTACAAAAGCAACAAATAGCGGGTGGGGAGCTTCTACAGTACTCTTTAATTCCGGGTGGAACTGAACCCCAACAAACCAAGGATGATTCTTCATTTCTACAATCTCCACCAAACCAGAGTCTGGGTTAACACCACTAGGGATTAATCCTCCTTTCTCCAAGTCCTCCTTGAACTTATTATTGAATTCATACCGATGCCGATGCCGTTCCTGTATCTTTAGTTTTCCATAAGCCTGGTTAGCTAAGGATTTCCGGCGGTTTTCACAGATGTATGACCCCAATCGCATGGTCCCACCTTTCTTTGTAATCCCCTTTTGATCCGGCATGAGGTCTATAACAGGATATTCCGTAGCAGGATTCACTTCCGTTGAAGAAGCTGACTCCCATTGCATTACATTTCTGGCGAACTCCACTACTGCACATTGCATTCCCAAACAAATGCCGAAGAAGGGTATTTTATGTTCTCTGGTATAGGTGATGGCATTTATTTTCCCTTCGATACCTCGCTCTCCAAACCCTGGAGCCACCAATACAGCATCTGCGTCCTCCAGCTTTTTAGCTACCGCTGCCGCTGTCCCCTCCAGGTGCTCCGAATGAATAGGATCCACAATGATCTTACACTCGTTCACTGCTCCGGCGTGAACAAAGGCTTCGTGTATAGACTTATAGGCATCAGGTAGTTCGTTATATTTCCCCACCAAGGCAATCTTTACTTCATGAGTTGGATTCTTCAATTTGCCGAGGAAATTCTTCCAGGCAGTGAGCTCTGGTTCTCGCCGATCCTTCAATCGTAATTTGGTGATCACCGTCGTATCCAGTTTCTCCTTCAGCATCAGTAATGGCACGTCATATATGCTTTCAGCATCGATGGCTTCTATCACTGACGATACATCTACATTGCAGAACAGCGCCAGTTTCCGACGAATACTCATATTAATGGGATACTCTGTCCGGCAAACCAGTATATCCGGCTGAATACCGGTGTTCAACAATTCCTTGACAGAATGCTGAGTTGGTTTTGTCTTTAGCTCCTTTGCCGCGTTCAGGAAGGGAATTAGGGTCAGGTGAATCACCAGGCAGTTATCAGCACCTAACTCCCAACGGAGTTGGCGAAGTGATTCTAGGTAAGGTAAGGACTCAATGTCACCGACCGTCCCACCCAATTCTGTGATGACAATATCATAACTATTTGATTCCCCTAAGAGCTGCACTCGACGCTTAATCTCATCAGTAATATGGGGAATTACCTGCACGGTTTTGCCAAGGTAATCTCCAGCCCGCTCCTTATTGATCACGGTTTGGTAAATCCTCCCCGTTGTTACATTATTGGCTTGTGAAGTGGGCGTATTTAGGAAGCGTTCATAGTGCCCTAAGTCTAGATCTGTTTCTGCTCCATCATCCGTCACATAGCATTCTCCATGCTCATATGGATTAAGTGTACCAGGATCAACATTAATGTAAGGATCAAACTTTTGGATGGTTACTTGAAAGCCGCGCGCTTGTAGCAATTTGGCCAGAGAGGCTGCAATAATTCCTTTACCTAGAGAGGAGGTCACACCGCCCGTAACAAAAATGTACTTCGTCATTGATTTGGTTATTCTGTCTTTACCTTATGGTTGTTACGGAATACAAAGGTACGGAAATGCATGTTGAGAAAAGAATTTAACAGGGCAAGAAAATTGCCATCATTAGGTGATTAATACTTAGCACTGAGTTGTCCATTTTGCACGCTATCTACGACCCCCAGATTATCAGGGAGCTATAGATTCTGGTTTAGGTATATCTCTGTTTTTAATGAGGAAGAAGAGCTTCAAAAAAAATATTCTGAGTGTAAAAAGGAACTTTATATGTTAACTCATTGTTAATTTTTTGTAAAATTAAGTTTACCTGAAACTTGATTTTCTCTTTCAATCCAGCTATCTTTAATTGATAAGCTAGAACCCCAGCCAAACAATTCTTGAGTTAAAGTGAGTGATTATGAAGTGGATGATAATAATTTTGATCCTAGCACATTCGTCTATTTACGGGCAACAGGCCATTGCGTTTCTCAATAAATCTAAGCCGGAAGTTGTCTCGATCCATAGCAACAAACCTGCCAATAGTTATAAGATCCCCATTGAGATCGTCAGAGGAATGATCTATTTGGAAGCTGAAATGAATGGCACCAAAGGGCTCTTCATCTTAGATACAGGAGCTCCCTCTCTAATTGTCAATCAGGATAAAGCGGATGGACAGCAAGCTGATGCCCTGAGCCTCAATGCCGGTATACAAGTGGTTGAGACCAAGGTTGAATCCTTCAAGATTGGCGGCATTCGGCAACGCAACCTAGACGCTTTAGCGCTAGATTTAAGTCACTTGGAGCAGGCATCAGGTCGTCAAATTTTAGGATTAGTAGGCTATAACGTATTTGAGCATTTTGCACTTTTATTTGATTTCGATCAGCAAGTGCTCTTCTTATCGCCTTCCTCTCAAAAAGTACAACCTTCTTTAAATCAGCCGGAAGCTACTCTCCCGTTCACCTTGCACGACCATTTACCCATTGTGACCGTTAGTATAGGTAAAAAACAATTGAAATTTGGGATTGATACTGGTGCAGCATCGAACTTGTTGGATAAGAGGTTCCTAGAAGAGGTAACCAGCTCATCTATTCAATACTTACCCAATGAAGAGATTCAGGGTTTGGATCGACGAGTTCAAATCGTACAAGCTGCTAAGCTAACTGTAAATGGCGAGGAAGGTTGGGATTTCGGCAGAAGCAAATTTCTCTTTACTGACCTTTCATTTCTTAGAGAACATACCGGTTGTCAAATTGATGGGCTTTTGGGCAGTCCTTTCTTAGCTAAGATGGACTTTAGCATCGATTATCCCAAGCGTAAAATAAACTTGTGGACTAAGTAAACTAGTGCAGTAGGTCTTTGGGCGTTTCATATCAGAACATCCAAAGGCCTCAAAATTTAATCTTTCCCTAATTCTGAGTTTACATTCAGGTAAAGTCAAAAAAGGACCTTTGGGGCGACAAATGAACATTCAATCGCACCAATGGGTCTTATCTACAAAGTAGGCAACACTATACAAGGTCTTCCTTTTCCTGGGAAAAACCTCTTCTCTACCTCCACTTCTACAGCTATTGCGCTCTTCATTTCACTCCTTCTACTAGTTATTCAATGGCCAGTTAGCTTCACAAGTCACAGCGTCAGCTTAAGTGTTTTGGCCACCTTACAGATTATTATCACGTCCTTTCTGGGGTTGTTCCTGCTATTGGGTTCATTTGAGAATCGGATAAAACTTCAAAAGTTTCGCTTTATATATTTCTTTCTGGGTGGCTTTTTTATTTCTCTAGGTTGTGGATATCTCTTTTTAGATGCCTTTGCACTTATTAATAATCCATTGTTGCAACTGGGAGATGGCATATGGGCCGTTTCACTAGCTACTCTTTTCGGTAACATATTGATCGTTCAAGTACTCTCCAAAGCAAAAGTAATCCCCTTCAAAGTTAAAGTCTTACAGATCCCTTTCTTTAGTATTATCATCTTTTCCTTGGTAAACATCGTGGGTTTGGTCTTGATGGTTGGCATGAATTCAGGGCAACTAGATCCGCTCCTTGGTCTGCTGGAAGCTGTAGCAGTCTGTTTGTGGGGTGTGGTCACCTCCTTGGATGCTTACTGGAAGATGGTAGAATTAGAGAAAGTAAGTGCCATCTGATTATCAGCCATTTACGCAACGAGTTAACATTTGTTTTAAGTTGCTCTAAAGTTGTATTTACAAATATTTAACACGGCATTAATTACTAGTTCATATTACCAGCGTAATCTTGCGCAAAATTAGGATTAAACAAACTTATCTCATTATGAATCAAAAGCTCTACACGCTTCTGCTGCTGTTTGTGGGACTACTCTCCCTCCAAATGAACGCACAAACGGTAGTGACCATTCAGGATAGTGATCTTGTTGGGGACACAGAATACTCCTGGACCAAAGACAATATCTATCTATTGGATGGTTATGTTTTTCTTGAATCTGGCGGAAAGCTAAACATCCAGCCTGGTACAGTGATCAAAGGAAAAGGCACACCTTCAACCGGTGACGCTGCTTCTGCTTTGATTATTTCTGTTGGTGCTCAGATCTTCGCTGAAGGTACTGCTGAAGAACCTATTATCTTCACAGCTGAATCTGATGATACTAGTGACCCAGCCGACTTGGAGGCCATTGACCGTGGTCTTTGGGGCGGTTTAATTGTTTTGGGTGATGCGACAATTGCTCGCCCAGGTGGTACTGACAACATCGAAGGTATTCCTGCTGATCAGGACAAAGCGGCCTTCGGTGGTTCTGATGACACGGACAACTCTGGTGTAATTCGCTACGTTTCTATCCGTCACGGTGGTGATGTGATTTCCAACGGTGATGAGATCAATGGTCTTACACTAGGTGGTGTAGGTAGCGGAACAACTATCGAATATGTAGAAGTATTTGCAAATGATGATGATGGAATCGAATGGTTCGGTGGTACGGTTGCAGTCAGATACGCATCAGTTGCTTTTTGTAAGGATGACTCTTACGACTATGACTTTGGTTGGAGAGGTAAAGGACAATTCTGGTTCACGATCCTTGATACCGATATCTCTGGTCGTGGTGGTGAGCATGATGGTGCTAGCCCGGATGATCAGGATCCTTTTGCTAAGCCTAGGATCTCTAATGCTACTGTTATCGGTCCTGGTGTAGACGCGGCTCCGGAAGGTGACGGTGGTGACATCGGATTGTTGTTCAGAGATAGAGCAGGTGGAGAATACTGGAACTCTATCATTACTCAGTTCCCTGGAGTAGCACTTGCCATCGAAGATCGTGACGGTGCTGACTCTTACGACAACTTGGTGAACGGTGATTTAGCTTTTGCTAACAACATCTGGTGGGACTTCGGTGCTGGTGCTGCGATCACTGACTTCGCTATCCTTGTTGACCAAAACGAGGCGCCTGCGCCTACTAACCAACAAGTATTGATTGACAATCTTGTTGCATCAGGAAACGCTGTAGAAGATCCATTACTAGCTGGTGTAAGTCGAGTAACTGACAATGGACTTGACCCAAGACCTCAAGAAAACGGTCCTGCTGGTCAAAACCTTGGAACTATCGATGATGAATACTTCATGGAAACTGCTTATAAAGGTGCATTTGATCCAACTGCTGATCTTTGGTTGAGAAGCTGGACTGCACTTGATGAGTACGGTTACCTAGGTGACATTTACACTAGCACTGAAACGGTGAAGGAAGAGAAAGGATTTGTAATGAATGCTCCTATGCCAACTCCTTCATTCGACTTTGCTACCATCAAATTCGAACTACCAAGAACAACTAACGTAAGCATGACGGTATTCGATTTGACAGGTAAAGTAGTTCAGCAAGTAATGAACAACGAACTTACTATTGGTGGAGAACACCTAGTTGACATTAACGTCAGCAACATGGCT
>JAHQWA010000482.1 GCA_019634045.1 Saprospiraceae bacterium | reverse complement strand
GAGTGAGATTCCAGCAATCACGGCCAAAACCAAATTAAAAGTATCCTGTGTTTTCTGCTCTTGTTCTAGTAGCAACTCTGGAACTTCTATTTCAAAATCGATGATGTTATTATGTCGTCGTTTTAAGATACGGGCCATCACTGCAGCGGTGGCTTTCATTTGCTTAGAATTTCCCACCCGAATCACGGCTCGGTCGAGCTGGTGATAATTTTCCAATTCCGCATTATTTCTGCGATTATTGCGGGCCAAACGACTTTTGCCGATTTTGGCACGGTTCTTAAATCGAAGTAAAGAGGTCGTTACCGGAACATACACATCTGAATTATAATCCCTTATACCCAGGTTATCTAAACTCTCCTTGCTGGCCTGACGCTTCTGCAGAACACCTACGATCCGCAGCCAGGTATTACCGCACTTAATCTGTTTTCCTATGGGGTTTTCATCCTTGAAAAACTTTAGCTGAATGTTTTTGCCAATGATACATACCGGCTTCCCCCCCTCCAAGTGTGTATCATGAAAGTATTCGCCAGACTCCAAATCCAATTGGTTCAATTCAAAAAAGTGATTATTGACTCCGATACACTTAGCCTTCTGTAATTGAGCGGATTGAATAACATTGGTAGGCAATACAATTTCAGGACTAACACTTTCAATGTCAGGTAGAATACTCTGCAAGGCACCTAAGTCTTCGAGCGTTAATCCTGGAGAAAAAGGTTTCTTTTCTTTTTGGCCTCCCATGGCAGCGCCTTCCTCTCCTTGTTCCTCTTCTTCTTCCCCACCTTGGCCAGGCATCTTTGCCGTTAAGACAATGTTGTTGGTGCCAATCAACTTCATTTGTTCCAGAATAGCTTGTTTAGCACCACTACCGATGGCCAACATGGCAATGACTGCCGCCACTCCGAAGATGATACCTAGAGCTGTCAAAAAAGTGCGAAGCTTGTTGGCATTTATCCCCTCGATAGCCAAATAAAAATTAAAGAGGTACCGTTTCATGATCTATTTTTAAGAAAAAGAATTGGGAAAAAGGTATAGGCTAGACTTGACCAAACACTAGCGCGATCTAGAGAAGCAAGTACTTCTGTAGCCCGAAATGTTGGTGTCCGGCAATAGCTTATGTGGTCTGTTAATTGATTATGATAATTCCACCACCACCACCGTCCGAGGAGGGAGAAGGCATGTCCACGCCTTCCATTTTCTTGCGACGTTCCATGGCCTGGGCTTCTCGAGCCCGTTTCGCCTCTTCCTGTTTTTGGCGAATTTCATCCTTGATGGATGGATCAATTGGTATAAATGTAAGAGAGGATTTATTGTTAGGTTCTGTTAAGTAAATAGTTTCTCCGGCACCAAGACCATGTTCTACCACAATCATGTCATCATTACTTAAGCCCGTGATCACTTCCTGTCTCACCAGGCTATTTCCATCCCGTTTGTAAACAAAAGACAAACTGTCACTGAACAAAGCCTCAAGTGGAATGTGGGTTACGGTCTCCAAAACATTGGTTACGATTTCATTGCTGGTCGTCATAGCCGGCCGCATGATCGAATCCACTTCATTTACCTGTACGATGACTTCAAACACCTTGGCGTCGTATCCTCGGAGCTGCTCTCCTATATTGGCAACCTTCAATACAGAACCCGTATATTTTCGATCAGGAAAAGCGTCCACCTTAATGGTCACATCCTGCCCTACCTGCACTTTACTAATATCTACCTCATTCACAAAGGTTTTCGAAATCATGTCGGTGAGGTCGGGGAGCTCCGCGACCACTGGGTCCCATGCTGATATCCGGCTACCTGGCTCCTTCTTGCCGTTCCAGGTGCGAGCATAAATCACCATTCCCGTCTTAGGTGCAAAAATGTTGAAATCATTAGAAAGGTCGAGGTATTTCTGGAGTTGCCGTTGATTCTGCCGTAGTAGCGCATTGATTTCCTCTATTTTGGCTACCGCCTGCTGCTGCTTTAGTTCATATTTGGTCAACAGCTGTTTATAGTCTCTTTCCGTCTGCTCTAGATCCAACTCCGCTCTTTGGATTACGGATTGCGGCTCATACTTACTTTGTTCAACTTCTAACAGTTTCTGTTTTTTGGTAAAATCCAGGTTGACGATCTCATCGCGAAGCGCTCTCAAGTCGATAGCCGTATCGATCTTAGCCTGCTCCAATTGGGTTTGTACCTTGTCCAACTCCGTCTGGACATTGCTCATCTTTCCGGCTAGTTCAGTGCGATCGAGTGAGGCCACAAAATCACCTTCATTCACGATCGTCCCTTCCGGAACAAGGTTGGATAAAGTAGTCTCATAAATACCGGCTGGCCGCATCCCTTGCGGGGCCCGAATCTTAACGGATTTCTTGGCATTCAATTCCCCGGTTCCGGTAACAGTGATCTCCATCGGTCCATCGGCGACAGTAAAAATTAGATCTTCGACCTGTTGCTCGGAGGTAGAGGGTCCGCAGGATTGAAATATAATAAGTAAGGAAAGTAAGGACAAGGCAGGGTTGAAGGCGATTGAGCGCATCATGGTAGTCGAGTTTAGTTCAAGTTGGTAAATCTTTGGACATTTGCCAGATATAATAGAGAACGGTTCTTGCGCAATTCTAATTATATCCAAATTTGCCTTAACATTTATCTCTCAAGGAGATAGACTGGTTTTAGGAAATCAAGTTTCATCTACAGTATAATGTAAGCAGGCTTCAAAAGATACAACTTTTGAAGCTTAGGTCGAAAGTAAGGATGCCATCTACCCTAAAATAGTTGCATGGATGGGTACTAAAGTTTTCTGAATTTTTTTTTCAGCAGGTAAGAATTTCTCTTTCAGGGAGTTTTACCGATAGTTATGGATTACCAAAAAAAAAATATGCCAAAACTGGCAGTTCTCATTTTCTAGTCTGGCTTTTTTTTCCCAACTTTGTATTCCCTCTCAAAATAAGCTACGCTATCTAGCAATTGTCATACAGGATTCTCAACAAAACTTCTACGTTGCCCTGTTTGTTTTTGAGATTTAGACCTAACTTACTGATACTCTTGCGATTCCCTTTATAGGGCTCATAATTTATTTGTTTAGCTTGACAGTATAATTTGTCTGGAGAATGTTAAGAAATCATGCTACAGTATGGGACAACTGTCTGCAAACTATCCGCAGGAGCGTAAATTTGCAGAGCTTTAGAACCTGGTTCGAACCCATTAAGCCCGTGCGCTTGGAAAATAACGCTTTGACCATCCAAGTACCTAACAAATTCTTTTACGAATGGTTAGAGGAACATTACGTTTCACTACTTAAGACGACAATCCGGAATGAACTTGGAGATAAAGGTAGACTAGAGTATCAGATCTTGATGAGTAATGGCCGTAAGAAGGCAAAAGAGGCCATGAAGAAGAACGATAGTTATGCTCCCGGGATGATTGACATACAAAATGTCAAAAACCCATTTGTTATTCCCGGGATTAAGAAGTTAAAGATAGATCCTCAGCTGAATTCCAGCTACACCTTTGATACTTACATTGAGGGAGATTGCAATCGGCTAGCTCGTTCCGCCGGTTTAGCAATTGCTAAAAAACCGGGTACCACCTCATTCAATCCTTTGGTAATTTTCGGTGATGTTGGTTTAGGAAAAACGCACCTTGCCCAAGCCATCGGCAATGAGGTAGTGACGAAGTTTCCTGACAAATCGGTGCTATACGTTTCTTCAGAGGAATTTACCAACCAGATCATTCAGTCCATTAAGAATAATGCCGTCAATGACTTCGTGAATTTTTATCAACTCATTGACGTCCTGATTGTAGATGACATTCAGTTTCTAGCAAACAAACAAAAAACCCAGGAGATCTTCTTCCACATCTTTAATCAGATTCACCAGAGTGGTCGTCAGATCATCTTGACGTCCGATCGCCCCCCGAAGGATCTGGACGGCATGGAAGAGCGCTTAATTTCCCGTTTTAAGTGGGGCTTATCAGCTGACTTACAAATTCCTGACCTAGAGACAAGGATGGCCATCCTGGAATCCAAGATGAACCGCGAAGGCGTAGAGATTCCGGCAGATGTTTTGGAGTTCATTTGTTACAATATCAAAAATAACATTCGTGAACTCGAAGGCGTATTGGTGTCGTTGATTGCTCAATCTTCTCTGAATAGAAGAGAAATTGACATGGGTTTGGCAAAGGAAGTGATTAAGAATTTTGTCACTCAACTCAATAAAGAAATAACAGTAGAGTTTATCCAAAACTTGGTGGCTGAACACTTTGAAGTAGGGGTAGATAAGCTGCAAGGAAAGACCAGAAAGCGCCAAGTAGTGATTGCCAGACAGCTATCCATGTATCTAGCCAAGAACCTTACCGATAAGTCACTAAAAGCCATTGGAGAGACTTTTGGTGGGCGTGACCATAGTACGGTTATCTACTCTTGCAAAACGGTCCAAGATCTGATGGAAACCGATCTCATTCTGAAAGACACCGTGTCAGAACTCGAAAAGAAGATTAGAATGAGCCTAAACGATAAGTAAGTATAAGAATTACTGCAAGCTATACCGCAAAAGGCCTCTAGTTCGATTGAGCTAGAGGCTTTTTGTTTCCCCTCTACCGCTACTCCACCCTTGCTGGTATACCTCCATCTTTTTCTTCCCGGGTTTATATCGATGCCTCCGCTGGCAAAGTCCTGCAACTTGCGGCGACTATTAAACCAATAACCATTTAACATGAAAGCAAGCGTTTATTTATTGCTGCTAATCGGCCTCCTAAGGCTTACCTCCTCCTGTCAAAAAGAGTATGATCAACAGAACATTGCTCCGGTCGCAGACGAAGATTTTTCGGCTACTCAAGAATTTGAGGAAATGGGATTGCGCTATCCCCGTTTTGGAAAGGGCTTTACCATCGCCCCACTAATCAATCAGGTTGATGATCCACAACTTCCCAAAGGCAAGCAAGTAGGCAATACCCTATTGGCTAGAACTCGCCAAGGTGTCTTTTATTCCCTTAGCGCCAAGGACCTGACACCGGGGCACGTCATTACGGTCTGGGCAGTTGTCTTTAATCAACCACAGCATTGTGCTGAATTTCCCGAAGCTTGCAAAGGCTCCGACCTGTCTGAGCCAGCGGTGCTAGGAGATGCCGTTTATACATCAGGAGGAGTCGTGAGAGCGAATGGAACGATCCGACTTCGTGCTTTTCTCAGAGAAGGCGATGCCAGTGGCTCCATGGCCCACGAAGTAAGCACCGCCTTCCCCCCTACAGGTCTACTGGACTTGGATGATGGAGAAGTACACTTGGTTATTAGAGATCACGGTCCTGCAATACCAGGAAAAGTCTATGAACAGCGTAGCAGCTTCACAGGAGGCTGCGCGATTTCATTCCCGCCATTCTCTGCCTTCCCTGTCAACGAAGGAGAATGCGGAAACATCTTTACTGCCATTCACTTGGCGGAATAAAGACAAATGGGAAAAGTAGAGAATTAAATCAGGTAGGCAGCTGCAAGCCCTACTCCTTGTGGGTAGATCTTCGCAGCTGCGCCTTTTCCGATCCAATCCAAGCCTTCTCCTCCCCTTTCAAAAAAAAATTAAAGATTTTGGGAACTTTATTGTTCTGATAATCATTGACATACCACCTTCCCATCGGAAGCAATAAAAAAAAACCGCAAACAGTTTTGTGAATTAAAATTCGCTTTATTACCTTTGCAATCGCTCAAGAAAAACGGGGTAAAAGAACCTCAAGAGCCAATCAGACAAAGACCCGGTGAAGTGGGTGAGTGGCTGAAACCACCGGTTTGCTAAACCGGCGTACTCTTAACGGGGTACCGCGGGTTCGAATCCCGCCTTCACCGCTATCGCAGCATCAAAATTTTTCGTCTAACCAACGGAAAATTTTGATGACATAGCGGTTCGCTTTGTCTAGAATTCAACGGGGTGTGGCGCAGTCCGGTTAGCGCACCTGCTTTGGGAGCAGGGGGCCGCAGGTTCGAATCCTGCCACCCCGACCAAGTTTTAAAAGGTCAT
>JAHQWA010000481.1 GCA_019634045.1 Saprospiraceae bacterium | reverse complement strand
TGCTCTTTTTCCTCTATTCAAGCCAAATTGCTAGCCCAAAGGGCCATTGTATTTGAAAAAATACAATTTAATTGCCGTTTCTAGCATCATTTTTTTTTTCGCTCCGTACAATAGACAACAATTAGCTCCCCTCTGCTAATCACCAATTATACAATACGCCTTCCCCCCTTTATCCCCTAGGTAATAATAAGATTTGGTGTACAGTTTCCTCCCACAGGACACAACTTTCCTTCTCTGACAATTGCTGTCGTTCTATCTGGCTTTGCTAGACAGCGTGCCTGTTGAATGGAAGAATTGCGATCAATGAAAGCAATGATTTCAGATAAAAGGCGAGCTCAGGAGCGCAGGGATTCTCGGGGAAACACAACTTCCTTGTGTACCTAATTTTCCACCATATACAATAGGTTCTCTGACAACTTTTGTGTTTTGAGTCGCCTTTCTAGCGAAAAGTCTTGCTTCCGTTGGTTGCATCTTATTCACTAAAAGGCTACCCACAAAAGTATCTGAGAAATACTCAAAACTGGACTCATTTAAATTAAAACAATATCAACTCACCATTATGAGAAAATCGAGTTTATTGCTTCTGTTCGTAGCTCTAACGATCGGAGCATTCTCCCAAGAACCCGGCGACTTTCCGCCAAATAGCGAGCCGGGGAAATGCTACGCCAAGTGTTTGATTGCTGACGACTATGAAGAAGTAACCGAACGAGTAGTCGTAAAGGAAGCATCCACTAAAACCGAAATCGTACCTACTATCTTTTCAGCTACAGAGGAAAGAATAGTTAAGAAAGAAGGTGCTAAAAAGTACTCTGTTTCTCAAACGAAATTTCAGCCGCTGAAAGAGCAGATGGAAATCAAACCGGAAGGCAAGCGTCTGATTTATGTTCCTGCTGTTTATGAAACCGTAGAAGAACGGGTCATGATCAAGGAAGCTACGGTTCGATACGTCCCAGTAGCGGCCGTTTACGAAACCGTTTCAGAAGAGGTGGAGGTTAAGCCAGCTACCAAGCGCCTAAAAGTAATTCCCGCCCAGTATGAGAATACCAAGGAGCGGATTATGGTAAAAGAGCCTTCTAGTCGAATTGAGCGTCAGCCCGCCAAGTACGAGACGAGAAATGAAAGATTAGAAATCTCTCCAGCCTCTACCAAATGGGTAAAGCGGAAAGCAGATCGAAATTGTCTGTCTGCGGATCCGAATGACTGCTTGGTATGGTGTTTAGTGGAAGTCCCCGCTCAATTTCGCAATGTGACAAAGCAGGTGCGCATTGGATGCGATGAAGGATGGACAGACAATGGCGAGGATTGTACCCGCACTATTGAAATTCCGGCTGAATACGAAACTCGCTCAAAGCGGGTAATCAAAGAACCTGCTCGAGTGGTAGAAGAGGTAATCCCTGCTGAGTATAAAACGGTGCAAAGAGAAGTATTGAAATCCGCCGCCACAACGAGAGAAGAGGTGATTCCGGCTGAATACACTACCGTTAAGGTCAAAAAGATCAAGACGCCAGCCATGACTAAGGAGGAGGTGATTCCAGCCAAATTTGTTTCCATCAGCAAGCAGGCTATCGAAACGGAAGCTAATTCCCAAGAGGAAGAAATTCCAGCTGAATTTGAGGCCTATACCAAGCAGGTGGTACAAGAGGCAGCTAAGGTAAATAAGATTGACATTCCCGCCGAATACGAAACGGTAACGAAGAAAAACCTGGTACGCAAAGGAGGTTTTACAGAATGGAGAGAAGTACTTTGTCCAAATGAAGTAACCAGCTATACCATCCGCCAAGTGCAGGAAGCCCTGAAAGCAAGAGGTTATAAGCCAGGCCCACTGGATAACATCCTGGGTGCACAGACGAAGTCAGCTCTAACCAAATTTCAGCGAGATAACGGTCTGCCGATCGGAAATCTCGACCTCGAAACGTTGAGGGAACTCGGTATTCAGTTTTAGAGTGACCAATACTGTATTGATCGATAAGCCTCCCTGTCGCGATTGCGGCAGGGAGGCTTTCCATTTTCAAGATCGCCTAGCCTCCGAATTTTATCTCTCCTCTATGACCTTTATCATCTGAATGAGGAACCCATTGTCCCAATTTGCGCCCCATCAAGGGGACAAACAAAATATTAATTAAAATTAGTCTAAATAAGAACAGACCAGTATCTTTGCTAGGATACCACCTATTCATATACCTAATACTAGGTATTTGCCCCATACCTAATGCTAGTGATTTTCTCACTAAAGGCAAGCAATTTATAGGTACCTGCTAAACCGTGTATAGATTAATCAGTTAATTTAGGGACAGGGCAAAGGCTCTAGAGGGCGCATACATTCATTAAAGGCTTCCGGTCAGTTTTTATCTAGCGATTCGCTACAAGTGATGCCTACTGTTTTTATCGGCATCAAAAATTGGCGCGATTACGCAGGTGCAGCAATAAAACGGCACGGAGTCATAAATACCAAAGACAGTGGTTGCAGTAATAGATCAAGTAACAAGCAGTAATTTAAGTCGTAATACTCCGAGAAGAATTTCCCATTTCAGTAATGATCAAATGGCTAGCAAATTGATGTCCATGGGGGTTTTGCCGGGGAGCCAGATCAATTTGATCCGCAAGGCGCCCTTAGGCGGAGCTTGGTATGTCCGGGTGGACAATAAAGTGATAGCCATGCGTGCTAAAGAGATCAACTGCATCATTCTAAAGGACTAAATTTAGTCTCGCACTCATAACCTAAACTCCAAATCCCTTACCTTACCTTTTTAGTCATAAAAGGAAAAGTATTAACCTGGGACTTGACTCCCAATCCTTGCATCTATAGCTGATGGAAAAAGAGACCTTAAGCAGTACTAAAACATATACGATAGGCTTATTCGGTAATCCCAATTGTGGAAAGTCTACGCTTTTTAACCTACTGACTGGCCTACGCCAAAAGGTAGGGAATTTTCCGGGAGTGACCGTTGATAAGAAGGTAGGGCAATTGGCTTTACCAGCTGGTGATGCAGTACGATTGATTGATTTTCCAGGAACTTACAGTTTTTACCCCAATTCCCAGGATGAACGAATTGCCGTACAAACTCTAATTGACCAAGGAGCCAAAGACTATCCAGATGCCATCCTATACGTAGCTGACGTAAACCACCTAGAAAAACATCTCCTGCTTTTTACACAATTGTACGATTTAGGCCTTCCCACTTTACTCGTATTGAACATGGCGGATCAGGCGGAAAAACAGGGCCTGACGGTAGATGTAAAGAAGCTGCAAAAATCCTTGAACTCGCCTGTCTTTCTACTTAGTGCGAGGACTGGAGAAGGAGTTGAAGACCTCAAGGCTGGCATTAATCGATTGATGCAACAAGCTGCATCGGGAAACAAGCGATTCCGCCAACTTTCTACTGCCGAAGGAGAGATTAGTCGCACTATTCAGCAGGAGTTCTCGGGTATAGAGGACTATAGTGCCCTTTTGTATGCTCATCATTATAGCTGGCTACCCTTTTTATCGGTGGAAGAAAAGGCCAAAATCGAGCAAATTGTCCAAGATCATAAGTTTGAAAGTATAAAGCTCCAAGTTAATGAGACGATGGAGCGCTTTAATAAGTTCACGCCAATAGCCAAAGCGGCAACACTTGCCAAGCAAGAAGAGCAAGGATCTAAGAGTCTCTGGTTGGACCGTATACTCACGCATAGGGTTTGGGGACCGATTGTATTTTTAGTCATCATGCTACTGGTATTTCAGGCTATTTTTGCCTGGGCATCTTACCCGATGGATCTGATTGACGGCCTTTTTGGACAATTATCAGAGGGCGTCAAGCAGATGCTGCCGGCGGGCTGGTTGACCGATCTGCTCACGGATGGGGTCCTGGCGGGATTAGGTGGTGTGGTGATTTTTGTCCCACAAATCGCTATTCTATTTTTTCTAATTACTATTCTGGAAGAAGTGGGTTATATGGCTCGCGCAGCTTTTATGTTTGATCGCGTGATGCAGGTTTTTGGCTTGAATGGGCGGAGTATGGTTGCGTTAATTTCCAGCAGTGCGTGTGCTATTCCTGCCGTCATGAGTACACGTAATA
This sequence comes from Saprospiraceae bacterium, assembly GCA_019634045.1. Taxonomy (GTDB): domain Bacteria; phylum Bacteroidota; class Bacteroidia; order Chitinophagales; family Saprospiraceae; genus DT-111. The sequence continues at coordinate 14,844 of JAHQWA010000481.1, read as the reverse complement.
TCGCCAATTGGAAGGAGCGACTCATTACCATAATGGTAACCCCACTCATCAGTTGTTCTGCACGTATTCCCGTATATACGGTCCTCATCGGCTTTGTGGTGCCAGCAACAACGATTTGGGGCATCTTCAACCAGCAAGGACTAGCTTTTATGGGGCTTTATGTGCTAGGGATTTTAGCAGCCCTATTCTCAGCCTGGGTTTTCAAAAAGGTATTGAAAACAGAAGAAAGCAGTTATTTGATGTTGGAACTTCCCTCCTATCGCCTTCCCGTAATGCGCAATGTCTGGCTAAATGTTTGGGAAAAGGTAAAGACTTTCTTACTGGAAGCAGGCAAGGTTATCATCGTTATTTCAATGGTATTGTGGGTATTGGCTACCTACGGGCCGAAGACTGCGATGGATCAAGCTGAGTTGACGGCCGTAGAACAAGCAACCGAACAAAATCTTCCGGAAAATGAAGCTGCTGACCTATTAGCTTCCAAGCAGTTGGAAGCCTCCTTTGCAGGGCACTTGGGTAAGTTTATTGAACCGGCAATTGCCCCATTGGGTTTTGATTGGAAAATGGGCATTGCCTTGATCACTTCCTTTGCTGCTCGAGAGGTTTTTGTGGGAACAATGGCGACCATCTACAGCATCGGGAGCGAAGAGGATGAAAGTTCGGTAAGAGACCGAATGGCCTCTGAGCGAAACCCGGTTACGGGGGACTTGGTCTATACCCTTCCTACTTCCTTATCACTCTTAATTTTCTACGTCTTTGCGATGATGTGTATGAGTACGCTTGCCGTGGTAAAGCGGGAGACGAAGAGTTGGAAATGGCCTATTATACAGTTTGTCTTTATGACGGCCATGGCTTATCTGAGTAGTTGGGTAGTCTATCAATCCCTGGCGTAATTGAAATCGCTTTACTGTTAGCGGGCAGATCACTTTGTTGTAAGATGCCAGCATCAGGACTTATTCGGGTCGATGGTCTCTGTAATCCATGGATCAATCCACTGCTACCCCTTTGTCTGTCTTCTTCTTTCTGGCCTCTGTCATCTACGGTCGCCACCCCATATATTCTACTATTCCTCTTGAATTTGTTCCACTTCAAATTCCACACTGAAGTTCTGCAAATACTCCTTTAGTGGTCCCAAGCCCATGTTAGCTCTTCGTTGATCTACTCTTTCCGGATCAGCCAATTCAAACAACTGCCACTCTTCCTCGTTTTCACTTCTTCTCACTTGCGTGCCGTACAATTGAGGCTCTCCTTCGTGGGTCAGAATTCTATCCTCCATCATGGCCAAGGATGACTTAGCCAATAAGCCCGCTTCCGCAGCAGCACGAAAGGTTTCGATATATCTTTTTTGGTAAATGTTATGATTATGTTGGACTACCATGAAGGCAGCCTTGGCTGCACCGGGGCTATCAGGCATTCCACATTTATTCAAAATATTCACGACTATCTCCAGATTATTGTAGTCTTGTCTCGGATCATATTTTTCCATTCTTTTTTGATCCAGTACATAGACGCTGTCCAGTATTTGCGACACCTTGTCACACGCAATAGGCAAATCTCTAAAGGCTGGCTTGGGTTCCAACTGATAGGCTACAATCTCACCTTCTTTATTTTTGAAGAAACGGTCAAAATAATCCTGTTTCTTCTGTAAAGTCATGAAGGAATCCACGGTGATTTCAGCTCCAAATTCATCTTTAATCGTGATCATGTCTAGGGCTGGCACTGCTCTAGACATGATCAATGTCTGGTATTCCGAATAACTCATTTCTACTAGTCCCGAATCTTGGCAACTGAAAAGGGATAAAGACATAAACATTAGGAGGAGCCTCTTCATACTTCTTTTTTCTCCTAATTTAAAATAAAGTTAGCTGTCCGGTATTAGGTTTGGGCTTTCTTTTTCGAGCTGGTGTGTACGTAAAATAGCTTTTACCCTCCCGCTGGTCATCCATAACCGTTCGGCCGCCATATTTATGGGAATCTTCCCATTCCTTTTCCACCAATTGATCAAAATTATCATTCGGTACGAAATTCTCTTCGATGCGCTTGGCGGTAGTATGCAAACGCTTAATAGCCCGTTGCCGATCGGAATGGCCAATCTTCGCCTTATCTACGGCCTTCCGTAGGGTAGCAATGGTCTCATCATACACTTTCAATGGAACGGGAAATGGTTTGCCATCTTTGCCCCCATGAGCGAAAGAATATCGAGCGGGGTCTTCAAAGCGCGAGCGTGTGCCATGAATCACTTCACTAACTAAAGTCAAAGATTGCAGGGTTCTGGGGCCTAAGCCTTCCAATAGCAGTAAATCCTCAAAATCCAACATTTCTCTTTCATTGGCCAAGGCAATGATACTACCCAAGCGTCGTAGATCTACATCTCTGGCTTTTACATCGTGCCGGGCGGGCATGCGGATTTTACGAATCTCCTGCACCATCTTCGTAGGATGCTGTCCGACAATATCCAAAATACCTTCTTGCGTATCGCCCGCTTTCTGATGAGTGAGATTGAGAATGAGTCCCTGATTTTGGCCTAAGATGGAAGTATGTGGATCATTGATAAAGGACGCAAATTCCTTGGCATGCCAATGGTATCGGCGGGCATAGCCATTTTGCTCATTCATGCCTTGTTGCACCACTGCCCAATCTCCTTCCTTGGTGAGAATAAAAGAATGCAGATAGATCTGAAATCCATCTTGAATCGCCGTGTTATCTACTTTCGCTGTAAGACGACTACAGCGTACCAGTTCTTGCCCATCTAATCCAGTGCGATCTGCGATTTGTAGCAACTCCGTCGGGGTCTTTCGAGAATGTTTGCCTCGACCACCACAGACATATATGCCTAATTCGTGACTGATTGGATTGATTGCTCGTTTGAGCGCTCCAACGACGGAGGTGGTAATTCCGGAAGAATGCCAATCCATGCCCATCACGGCTCCAAAAGACTGAAACCACAAGGGATCACTTATCCGCTTCATGAATGCTGACTTTCCATACTCGACTAAAATTGCCTCCACGATAGCTCGCCCCAAGGTAGCCATACGATTGGCCAACCAGGGTGGAACTCGGCCATGATGTAAAGGAAGATCTGCATGGGCATTGGTACGCATAGCTGGAAATTCTAATGATAGTATAGATCAGAAATACAATGGAAGGTTTTCGTTTTCTCGTAAAAGCTTACCTTACAAAGATAAAACACACTCGACACAAAAACAACTTTTTGTTTTATTTAAAAATACAACAAACAGAAAGTTCACATGACATCGCAAGAAGAATTTATACAGTACTTCGAGCAGTACCTAGATCATCTGAAGCGGGAACTTCAGGCTTATGAAAATGAGCTTGACCTTTGGTTATGTCCCAGTGGAATTAGCAATTGTACAGGAAACCTATGCACGCATCTAGTCGGCAACCTACATCACTTTATCGGACATGGGCTAGGAGATACGGGCTATGTACGAGATCGTCCCTTAGAATTTGCCATCAAAGGGGTCCCGAAAGCAACGCTCTTGCAAGACATTGATAAAGCAAGGATCATGATCCGAGATGTGTTGTCCAAAATTCCTGATCTCAGCGCCACTTTTCCTAAACAGTTACGAGATGAGCACCATGGCGAGTATACGATTCGTAAAGAGTTGATCCGACTGTGCGCTCATCTGGCTTATCATGTAGGTCAAGTCAATTACCACCGAAGACTATTGACTGACTGATGTGCTTTTGCTGAAGTCTACAACTAACTCCTAATTTGATAAATACTTTGCCTTGTGAGAAAGCAAGTCGTAAAAAAGGGACAGGTGCTACAAATGCCCGGGGAAACTCAAACCAAAGCTTTCTATGTAGAATCGGGTTTACTCCGCAGTTACGTCATCGACCAAAAAGGACGAGAATTCATCTTTATGTTTGCACCAGAAGGATGGCTCCTGGCAGATAGCACCCCACCCGAACTTCCAAGTGAGCTGTTCATCGATGCTTTAGAGGATTCCATTGTGAAGATATTCGACAAAGGCAAGGAACATAACAATGATGATCGCCCCAAACTCATTAAACGCCTAGGGGTACTACAAAAACGCGTGATCCAACTGATGAGCGCCTCCGCCATCGAACGCTACGAGCATTTCATCGATACCTACCCCAACATCACCCAGCGCGTTCCACAACGCATGATTGCCTCCTACCTCGGCATCACCCCCGAAGCCTTGAGTAAGGTGAAAGGGGAAAAAGCTAGGGGGAAGTAGTTTTTTGCTATTTTGTGAGTACACCAAACAGAGACTTGGGGGGGCAACAATGGATTCATTGCCTGAGCCATCTCAATACGCGCCCTCCCCACCAAAATCTTAATCTAGATTAATGCCCACCAGGGATCACTTTCCCCATCTTTGCATCCTAATCATTACTAACAAACCTTATTGAGAAAATGAACAACTCCATCTTATTCAAAATAGCATCCGTACTATGGTTCATCTGGGGTGCCGTACATATGTTCGCAGGTATCATGACCATGCGCGGTCCATTAAGCGGGGATATCTCCGCTGCCGTATCGGGTATCGCCGATAAAGTTGATCCGGCCAGTTTGCAAATGGATTATCCCGCCGCAGCCGGCGCCATCATAGGACAACATGGCTTTAATCTATTGTGGATTGGCTTGGTAACCTTGATTTGCTCCTTTTATGTTTGGGGAGGGAATCGCAATGCCATTATTCTAGCCGCCATTACTGGTGGGCTAGCGGACTTGGGTTACTTCTTATTCATGGATCTAGGCGGCTATTCCAATTTTATGCCGGGTACCGTAATGACTATATTTTCGGCTACGGCGATTATTTTGAGTTTTTATGGGCATTTCAGTGCAAAACCGAAAGCCTGACAAGAAATCAGCAAATCAGAAAGGGCCTTGGTCATGGATCAAGGCCCTTTTTTTATCGGGCTAAGTCGCGAATTGGGCATGGCTTGGTTTTAGCACAGACTTCCGAAGTCTCAAAGAATTCGGAAGTCTGTGCTAAAACATTACCTAATTTAGCTGACTCAGGTAGATATTTTTCATATGAAACTTCTTATCTTTGCAGCTGTAAAATCACGACAGATGTACAGAAGAACGCTTGCCTGACACATCGACTAGCTGGAAAGTCAATCTCAGTAGTCAGTTACAATCCTAGACCCAAATATTTTATAGATTATTGGTCCAAACAGTATTTCTATATCCAATACAGGAATGGTAGTATGGTACAGAATTGATCGTGCTCAAATATGATGTATAGAGATTTAGTAGGTAGCAACGTTTGGTCCCGCGGAAGCAGGTACTTGCAGGACCAGAAAATGGTATTGATCTTAGCAATCTTCTTGCTCTGGTCTTTCACCTTACTACCACAAGGTCCTTCTAAGTTGCTGAGTTACACGCAATCAGATGGTTTATCTAACAACTATGTCCTTTCCATGTGCCAGGACCAAGCAGGATTTATGTGGATTGGAACAGAAAATGGATTGAATCGCTTTGATGGTCATCACTTCCTTTCCTTTCGCTTTGATCCAGATGATTCTACTTCCATTAGCAACAACTGGATTCTAAATATTCATGAAGATCAGAAAGGCCATCTGTGGGTAGGCACGCAAAATGGACTCAATCGATTGGACCGCGATCAGGGTAATTTTGAAAGAGTCCAATTAGCTGACCCCAATGATCAGGATCAGAACCTGGAAATATCAAGTTTGTACGAAGACTATACAGGGGCCTTGTGGGCGATTGTCGGCGGCAACAATTTAATGAAAGTGCATTATGCCCAGGACCAAGGTGCCCATATTTTGAAAAGGGAGGATCCCATCCAGTCGCAAGATGAAGCAATTGGAGGAATTAGGGATATATTACAGGATCAATCCGGAGATTTTTGGTTGCGATTACAAACGGGATTGGCACGCTGGCAGCCTCCTTCTGATCAGCTAGAAGTATTCCCATTACCAGAAAGGCTGCAATTTTTAGATTTAGATAGAGTACAAGGCAGAACGCTACTTGACCGAACCGGTAAGATCATTGTGCTAGGCAATGACGGTATACTTTACCAATTATCGCCCCTTGATCGTAGTCCCTCGATCAAACCTTTATTCTCACACCAGGAGTTTATATCTGCTGGTCTCCTACAAGCGGGTGAAAAATTTTTCCATATGGCCTTTGGCCAGGAAAACTATTTGTGGATCGCTTCTCAGACGAAAGCCATGCGCATTGATCTTGGCGCCGATACGATTAGTAGGGAAAATGTAATGATACTCACTTTGCCATTTGACGTACATGCCTTCCTAAGCGATGTGCAAGATATGCTTTGGGTAGGCACTGCTGGTGGTGGTGTTCATATCCTTCAAGAAACCCCCAGCCCTTTTTCCTTCTTCCAACACAACCCGGAAGATCCTAAGAGTCTTTCGCCAGGCATCGTACGGACCTTTACCGAGACGGCAGATGGAATACTTTGGGTCGGACTATTAGGCAGCGGTATCGATCAATTGGAGCGAACTACAGGACTAGGCCTGCAGAAAAAAGGCAATTTGAAGGCCGCTCAGCATTCAACAACAACCAAACGAGGTAACTTAATCATAAAAATTTTACGAAGTAGTCAGCAGGAACTTTGGATAGCGACCAACGCTTCCGGACTAAAAAGATTCAACCTAGAAACCAAATCATGGACAACTTATAATCATAACCCCAATGATCCCAACTCCATTTCTCAGGATCGCATCTGGGGCCTAGCGGAAGACCCGCAAGGCTATATTTGGGTAGGTGCCTTTCAGGAAGGATTAAATCGCCTCGACCCAAAGACCGACAGCGTGAAACGGTTTATCCACCATCCAGCTGATTCCTCCTCTCTGCTGGATAATCAAGTCAAGTCACTATATACCGATACAAGTGGAGATATCTGGATCGGTAGTCATGCGGGGCTGAGTCGCTACGACCAGCAAACGAAAAGTTTTCAGCACTTCATGCACGATCCTCTAAATCCCGCCTCTATTAGCAGCGGTATCGTTTGGTGCATCTATGAAGATCATGGAGGGGATCTATGGATTGGAACTGGCTTGGGATTGAATCGCTTTGACCGAGAAAGGGAAACTTTTGAACATTTTTTCGAAAAAGACGGATTACCCAGTAATACCGTCTATGGTCTGTTACAGGACCAAGATCAAAACCTCTGGGTCAGTACCGATGATGGCCTAGCGCTGCTTTTAGCCACGGATCCCAAAAACACTTTTCGCGCTATCCATCAAAAAGATGGTTTGGCTTTTACGTCCTTTGTCCCCAAGGCTTACTATAGTAGCCAACAGTCGGGGCACCTATATTTTGGTTCCACGCAAGGGATCGTCATCGTAGATCCACAGCTATTATCAAAAGAACAGCGTCATCCAAAACTGACCTTACACTCCTTCTCGAAGAACAACTTACAATCCAAAGAAGGAGGCCTCATAACAGACTATTTTATAGGGCAAAAGTCCAAAGAGATCTCCTTAACACATTTGGATCAGTCGGTCAGTTTTGCCTTCACCGATCTCATTTGGAAAAAAAATAAAGCTTTCACCTATGAATACCAATTGATTGGTTTAAACCAAAGGTGGATGCCATTGGATAACAAACTAGAAGTCACTTTTACCAACTTAAACCCCGGGAGATACCAACTAAAGCTTCGAGCCAAGGATTTTTATGGGCAAACACAAGCGGAGGCACAAATGCTAAGCCTCAAGGTATATCCCCCATGGTGGCGCAGTAGTTGGGCTTATAGTTTGTATGTAATCATACTGATTCTGTTGCTCCTCATGTTGTACCGCTTGCAACTCCGGCGCCAACTCGAAAAACAAGAAGCAGCTTCCCTTAGGCGGCTCGATCGTTTCAAGAACAGGCTTTATGCCAACATCACCCACGAGTTTCGTACCCCGCTGACCATCATCGGCGGTATGACGGAGCAGATTAGAAAAGAACCAGATCGCTGGTTGGAAAAAGGTACTCGTATGATCAGCGATAACAACGCCAATTTGCTGAATCTAGTGGATCAGATGTTGGAGCTTCAAAAAGTAGAATCTGGCGGTCTTACCATCAACTATCAACTGGGCGATATTATTCCTTTTCTTCGTAGCATCTATGAACAATTTGAGGGGTTTGCGCAAAGCGGAAAACAAACCATGACCTTTCATGCGGAGATGGCTAGTCTGGAAATAGATTATGATACAGAAAAAATCACTCGAATCGTATCCAATCTTTTATCCAATGCCATTAAGTACACCCCAGCAGGCGGAAAAATCAGTTTGACCATCTCTACCACACGAGCCCCTGAATCACTACAACTTACTGTGGCAGATACAGGGATGGGAATTCCTGAAGATCAACTTCCACATGTTTTTGACCGATTTTTTCAAGCATCTAATAATGAAAATGCCTCGCGAGTAGGCTCAGGCATCGGCTTATCGCTTACCCGTGAACTGATCAAACTCATGGGAGGGGAGATAAAAGTAAATAGCATTGAAGGTAGCGGATCTACCTTCGTCATATCCATTCCGATAACGAGAAGCGCAGCTCCCCAGGCACTTACGGGGCTCGCACAATTGCAACCGGCTATCATCGGCAAGCAGGGATTGTCCGAACCAATGCCCCCACCAGCCAATGCTACACTGCCAATTGCACTGATTGTAGAAGACAACCCAAACATTGCAGAATATATCTCCATTTGCTTACAAAAAGACTATCAATTACTACTGGCTAGCGATGGTCAAGAAGGAATAGACTTGGCCATTGAGCAGATTCCAGATATCATCATCAGCGACGTTATGATGCCCAAAAAAAATGGATTTGAGCTCTGTAATTACCTAAAGGAAGATCAACGCACCAGCCATATTCCCATCATCCTACTTACGGCTAAGGCAGATGTAGAATCTCGCATTACCGGACTGCAACAAGGGGCTGATGATTATCTAGCCAAACCTTTCCACGAAGAAGAACTACTGGTACGCATGCAGAACCTCCTGATCATCCGCCAAAAACTACAGGCTAGGTATCAGGATCTTTATGGGCAACCTTTACCTAGTTTTCTTGAATCGCAGGAAAATGTACCGGCCAAGGAAGATGCTTTTATCCTGAAATTACAAGAAACCTTCGAAGCCCGAATAGACGATCCTGACTTTGACGCTCTTGCCTTGAGTCAGGAATTGCACTTAAGTCGATCACAACTGGGAAGAAAAGTCAAGGCCCTAACCGGTCGATCCCTATCCGTCTATCTCCGATCCTTACGCCTACAAAAAGCTAAATCTCTCCTACAGTCTTCTGATCTATCCATCAAGGAAATCGCCTACGAAGTTGGCTTTCCCACGCCTAATTATTTCTCCACTTCTTACATCGATGAATTCGGTGAAACCCCTACCGATACTAGAGAAATTGGGTAAATGCGCAAATAACAAACCTGATTGCGCAAATAACAAACCTATCTTTTCCTGCCTTCCCACACCTTTGTGCTGGGTCAAATCTTGCCTCCAAAGAAAATGGATTTGTCCATATGTTTCATCAGAAAAAATCAATTATGATACCCAGTGTAAAAATAGACACTACCAGAAAAAAGGCCTTCCCCTTTATCATTCCAATCCTCCTCCTTTGTTTCGGAGCAAATTATGCTCAACCTAATTTGACCGCTAATAGTCAACCACACACTATCTCCTATAATAGCGGAAACAAAGTACAGGAATTCACTCTACCTAATACTATTACAAGTGGTCGGATTCAGTTTGACACTTATGGAGGTGATGGTGGATTCAAGAAAAATTACCCGAGTCAGGTCTCAGTAAGAGCTAAGGGAGGACAAGGTGCTGTGATTAAGGCCACTTTCCCTATTGGGCAAGGACCTGGTAAAATCCCCCCCGGGGCAAGAATACTCTTTATCCCGGGAGAGCATGGACAAAACCGAAGCAATGCCTTTGCCAATGGTGCGGGTGGCGGCGGCGGGTCTGCTGTTTTCTTCCAGGAGGCGAACGGACACTGGACGATGCTCGCAGTAGCGGGCGGTGGCCGTGGAGGAGCAGCTGATTGTTGCCTAATACAGGAAGATGGCAGGCCAGGAGAACCCCATGGCTGTGTGTTGATCGGTACTAATCAAGAAGGAAGTAATGACTATTGCTTCTATACGGGTACCCTCATTACTTCACTTTGTAATGCAGGGGGATCGGCCTTCACGGACAATGCTAATGCTTCTTCCTGGAGTCCTGTAAGCTCCTCCAACTGTGATGCTTGTCTGGTTGGAAAGATGGGGTGGCCAGGAGCAAGCTCGATACCGACCAATGCCGTTAAGCCAACGGGCGGATACGGAGGTGGATATAAATCTAATGGCAATGCCTGCACTGATCTAGATCGAAAAGGAGGCTTCGGCTTTGGTGGTGGTGGCATAGGGTCTACTGGAGGCGGATTTAACGGCGGTGGTGCCGGAGGTGGATTTACCTCACATATCGATAGAGGAGGCGGAAGCTACCTTAATGAAGGACTGGCGCTGGCCGATTACCCACGAGAACGAATCCGCAGAAGTTCAACTACCGATCCTCAGCATGGAAAAATCATCTATACCATCACTTCTGATCCCGTTGTCCTCTGCCACAATAAAACGGCAACTTTGACTAACTCGAACCCTACTTATATTCCCTTTAATACGCTAGCCGAAGTTACCTCTAACCCCGCAGGCAGTACCTTCCTCTATTCTAACAGTAATTTCGAACTGGAGGGTGTGTCTTTTGATTGTGCAGATCTGGGGCCTCAAACTGTGAATTTCTTGGTCTTAGAAAACGGCACCTCTTTCTACCAAGCCTGCACTGTGACCGTGACAGTCGTCGACGGTGGAGCACCAAGTGTAAGTTGTAATAACATTTCTGTCACCACCGATGCCAATGGGCAGGCGATCATTGATGTTGGGCAGGTATTCCAGAATTATCAAGACAATTGTACCGTTTCCCCGTCGAGTCTTAGCCTGGATAGGACTAGCTTTAACTATACGGAGGATTGCGAGGTCAATGGACAGACGAAAACGGAAACGGTCACGCTGACCGCTCAGGACGACAATGGTAACCAGGCAAGTTGTACCAGCACAGTTACCATTGTACTTCAGGTAGCAGACAGTACACCGCCACAAGCCCTTTGTAAGGACATCACAATGGCACTAAATGGTCAATCTCAGGTGTCGATCATGTCAGGCCAGTTGGATGCAGCTTCCTTCGATAATTGCAGCACCGTGAGTACGCAACTACAGCAACCCAATGTATTTCTGGAGGTTAAAGGAGACCGGTTCGTAAGGGAAACCAGCTGGCAGATTACGAGTTTGGATGGAAACACGGTCCATGCTTCGATAGCCCCCTATAGCTTGCCGTATATTTCTGCTGATGCCGCGCTAAGACCAACCGACTTTTCCTATAATATTACCCTAGATCCGGGTTGCTATTTATTCGTTTGGAATGATGGTATATTCTCAGATGGCTTTCTCTGTGCCGAGGAAGGTGGCACCTTCTATTATGAACTAACTGACGATAGTGGAAATGTAATAACATATGATGAATGCGAAGGAATTAAAGGAGGTTCTACTACACAGTTTTGTGTTAGCAATGCACCGACCTTAGTCAATGAATTAGTCTTTGATTGTCAGGACGAAGGGATACAGGAGGTTAACTTGACCGTTACTAACGAAGAGGGTTTGCAAAGCACTTGTACCTCGACAGTAACGATCGTCAACTCAGTACCTAGCTGCCCGACTGCTGAGGTGGAAGTACAGCTGCCGGAAACGGGGCTCGCGACCCTTATTGCCAGTGAATTGGGAACTGCTACAGCCGACGCTTGTGGAGACCCCTTGCGTTATGGTTTTAAACAGGCCTCCCTCCAGCTAGAAATCCAGTCCGATGGGTGGAATAATGACTTTTGGTGGGAAATTACTAGTGCAGATGGCCAAACCATCTATGATTCTGGATCGGGGTACCCTAGCGACCTTGATCCTTCTATACCTGATCTTCAGCAAAGAAGACTGGCCCAGATTAGGCATTTCGTCGTAGACATTCCTTTCCCTCGCCACGGGAACTTTATTTTTAAGTGGAAAGACAGTTTTGTTGATGGTTTCCTTTGTGCAGAGGATAATGCTGATTACTTCTACCGCCTCACCACCTCCACTGGCGCCGTGCTAGCCTACGGTGAATGTGAAAGCATCGGCGGCGGGGTCGATACCCCCTTTAGTCTTAGTCATAACAACAACCCTGGGAATGCCTGGTATCATGTGGCTGATAAAGTGTTTAGTTGCTCTAATGCAGGCTATCACTATGCCACGGTAAGTACCATCACTTCCACGGGGCGAGTTATGGATTGTAAACGGGTCATTAAAGTAAAACCGCCTGCCCCAGTTGCAATTTGCGAGAATATTACGGTTGAGTTGGATATAAACAACCAAGCTACTTTCTCCATTGACGATATCAATAACACGACGCTGCCTTGCAATGGATATCAGATTACTAGCACAGAACCTTCATTTACTACGTTTGACTGTAGCGACATAGGCACTCAAACTGTAGCCCTAACAGTAAGTGATGTCTACGAACAGGAAAGTACTTGTACTGCTTTCATAAGCGTTCGGGACAATACTCCTCCGAAAGCCAGTTGTAAGAATCTAAGTGTCCAACTCAATGAAAATGGACAAGTTTCCATAGATGCAAATCAATTCGATGCTGGGAGTATCGACAATTGTAGTGTTAACCGTCTTTACTTTGATGACTACCAGTCTACTCGCACTTTCAGTTGTGATCAGGTTGGCACTATTAACTTATGGAACATGATTTTAGAGGATAATGCTGGCCTACTAGATTATTGTGATGTGGTACTCACGATTCTTGATAACACCCCTCCAGCAGCCAAATGTCAGGATATCAGCATTGAGTTGGACCACAATGGCCAGGCAAACATTACACCCGACATGATCGATAAGAACTCCAGCGATAACTGCGGTATTGCTACAATCGACCTGGATCTCAAAGAATTTAGTTGCTCAAATGTCGGCATTTCCAATACGGTAAATCTAACTGTTACGGATATTTACAATAATTCTAGTAGTTGTACTGCATCTGTTTCTGTTGAAGATCATATAGCCCCAGAGATAGACTGTGTGGATATATCGGTGGCTCTGCAAAATGATGGCACCGTTGGAGTTGGAGCAGAACTAATTGCAGATCAGGTGTCAGATAATTGTTCCTTCACCATCTTCGATACCCCTTTTAAGGCAAGCTGTAGTGATGTTGGAATTGTCCCATTTACCTTTTCGGCAATAGATGCTTCGGGCAATGAAAGTTCTTGTACGATCAACGTAAATATAGAAGATAACACTGTCCCCATTGCTCGCTGCCAAAATGTAACGATACAACTTGATGCCAATGGGACTGGCTCTAGCTCAGCAACTGTCGTAGATAATGGATCCAATGACAGCTGCGGTATCGAAAGTCTTAGCCTTAGTAAAACCGACTTCACCTGTGCAGACCTAGGGGAACAACAAGAGATACTTACTGTAATAGATATCCACGGTAATACCTCCGCTTGCAATGTGATCATCACCGTACTAGATGAAATTCAGCCCACCTTGACTTGCCCGCAGGATATGAGCATCAATACCGATGAAGGCGAATGTGGTGCCAATGTCACCTTACCCAAAGCGGCACCCGCCGACAATTGTGCTATTGCAGAACTTAAATCCCGTTATCGCGCCCTAGATGAGTCGGGAACACTTAATGACAATTGGTCTGCTTGGGAAAGTGACCATAGTGGCTTTTTTGAATTGGGATCCTATCAGATTGAGTGGCGAGCAAGAGATGCCGCTGGAAATGAGGAGTACTGCAGTTTCAAGCTCGAAATAGTAGACCAGGAGGCTCCTGAAGTCATTTGCGTCAACGCCACTATTACTTTTAACGGAGAAGAGCAGCTAGCCATTCCACCCAGTTCAGTATTTGATGAACTAGCCTCCTTCGATGCATGCGGAGCTATTACATTTTTGAGTCAAAGTTTGACGCAAGTAAACTGTGCAGAGGTAGGTAACACTATCGATGTCCAAGTAGTAGGGATTGATCCTCATGGCAATACAAATACCTGTACCGCCCAAATCACCGTAGCAGGTCAGCCTTGCGGATTCACCGCAACGGGGATTGATTGCGAGACGGGGGCAGCAGCAAGCTATGATCCAGTAGCGGAAACCTTTACGCTTAGTGCTCAAGACTGCAATGGTTATCCTGACGGGGAGGTCTCCTTTGTGGGCACCACGCTATGCGGCGACGGAGAGATTATCGTACATGTTGATGCCATCAACCCCTATGCCAGAGCGGGTGTGGTCATGATGGAAAGTAGCGATCCAGGAGCAAGGTTGGTCGCCTTAGTTATAGATCTTAGTCCTAGAGTACGTACCGAGTATAGGGTAAATACCAATGGTGCCCTTTCCTCCAAAAATAAGAATCGCTCTGGCGTAGATTGGCTGAGAATTGTACGAACGGGTAATACATTTAAAACCTATACCTCGACCGATGGCGATTACTGGAAGAAGGCCCATACTATCGAGTACGAAAGCTTTGAGGATTGCATCGAGGTAGGATTGATTACCTATACAAAAGATGTTGACGAAGAAGCTGTAGCCGTTTTTAGTCAATTGGAAATAACGGGCGAAAACAGCAGCTATAGTCAGCCGGCGATCCCGGCCTTAGCAACGGATGCCAGGTCCTTGGATACGGATGTTCAGTTGCAAGTCAGCCCGAACCCTTTCAGTGCGCAGGCTAAAATCAGCTTTGAACTTTCAGAATCCGCTGAAGTCAATCTGACTATCTACAACTTGCAAGGCCAAGCGGTGAAGCACTATG
>JAHQWA010000038.1 GCA_019634045.1 Saprospiraceae bacterium | reverse complement strand
TAAACAATTAAAATTTGATTAAACAAAGCCAGGCTGGCCTTAAACACTGAGGCGGTGAGTACTCACCGCCTCAGTGTTTAAGGCCAGCCTGGCTTTGTTTAATCAAATTTTAATTGTTTACGCTTGCATGAGTTTGAAAATTAGATAATTACATATATTTTTCACACAAACACTCACCCTCCCCCAATCATTTAACTCCAACAATTATGGCGCTCAATAAAAATGCCCTCATCCGCTACCGAACCATTGATAAATGCTTGCAAAATCGGCAGCGCCGTTGGACGCTGAATGATCTCATCACCGCTTGCTCGGAGGCCCTATACGAGTATGAGGGAAAGGAAATGAAGGTAAGTAAACGTACCGTTCAATTGGATATCCAGATGATGCGGAGTGATAAGCTGGGCTACAATGCACCGATAGAAGTGTATGATCGGAAGTACTATCGATACGAGGAAGAAGACTTTAGCATCACCGATATCCCCCTCACCGGAATTGATATGGATGTATTGACAGAATCGGTGGAAATGCTCAAGCAATTCAAGGATTTTTCCCTTTTCAATGAGTTGAATGGTGTGATTCAGAAATTGGAAGACAAAGTATATCGGGAGAAAAACCAGCAATCCCCCATCATACATATTGATAAGAACGAATACCTAAAGGGGCTAGAGCACTTGGATACCTTATACCAGGCTATTCTGAAACAGGTTGTACTCTCTATACGCTATCAATCCTTCAGCGCTCGTGAGCCGCAAGACTTCTTCTTTCACGCCTGCATCTTAAAGGAATTCAACAATAGATGGTTTGTGGTGGGCAAACGGGATGAGGAAACCCGCATTATGACTTTGGCCTTGGATCGAATTATAAGTATTACTCCTGCTTTCGCAGAAACTTATCGAAAGGAAGCATTTGACGCAGATGCCTTCTACCGAAATACTTTTGGTGTGACAGTGCTCAGTGATAAACAGCTCAAGAAGGTGGTGCTTTGGGTGGACCCCCACAACGCTCCTTACGTACTGACCAAGCCCTTTCATCATTCCCAAAAGCTGCTAGAACGCTATCAGGATCATAGTATTCGAATAGAATTATATCTCCACTTGAATTTGGAATTGGAACGATTAATTCTAGGATTTGGGGATGCGATAGAGGTGCTGGAGCCTCCACGGCTTCGAAAGCGGGTACAGAGCAGGCTCCGGCGCGCCTATGAAAACTATGGAATGGATAGCCCAAACACAGAGGGTGTTCAATAATGAACACTATTTGTTCAGCACCGCACAAGTATTTACCTCAATAGCGGAGGCAGAGGCCTGATTGTGAGCCTTTTGTATCCGTGGCATATTTTTTGGGCTTACGGTTATAACTAAATGGCAATTATGTTTCAGATTCATTTCAATATGGCGCTTCGGCGGCTGTTCAAGAACAAGGTCTTTTCGCTTATCAATATATCTGGCCTTTCCTTGGGCATCGCGGTGAGTTTGCTGCTTTGGCAATATATTCATCAGGAACGTTCTTACGATCAGTTTCATACGGATCACGAGCGCATCTTCCGCGTCACTACGCATTGGGGAGATGATCCGCAGTCTGACATCTATGCTACGACGCCTCCTCCCTTGCGAGATGCTATACAAGCAGAAGTGCCTGAGGTTGAACAAGTTGCTCGGGTCTTTAAGTGGAATGACTCTACCATGCGCCTGCCGAAAGAGGATACGGAGGGGAAAGAGGTCTTTTTCAGAGAAACCAAGATTTATATCGCTGACCCCAACTTTCTAGAGGTGATGGACTTTAATATCATCCAAGGGGATAAATCCGCAGCATTGGAGGAGTTGGAAAGCTTGGTGCTGACAAAGGAAACAGCCATGCGATATTTCGGAAAGGATGCGGTGGACAATAAGGAAGTGATCGGCCGAACAATTCTGTTTGGTGGCAATAGAACAGCTAGAAAGGTCACCGCAATAGTTGACCCTCCGACTAATTCCCATATTGATTTTGATATGTTAGTCAATGCCAACTTTGGCTATAAAGGAATTATTGAGCAAAATAACTGGGCCTGGAATGTAATGCACACTTATGCAAAAGTGAATAGCCAGGTAATAGGTAGTGAGCAGCGACTCAATAACTTGCAGGACAAACTCAACGGGATCGCCGATACACAAGGTCGTGCCTTTATGCAAACTACCGAACATGGTAGGTTACCAGGGGAAAGCCTCTTTGAATACCGACTGCAACCGCTTTCAAGCATTCATTTAAACTCCAATTACGTAAGGGAACATCAAGCCAATGGTAATGCAACCGTAGTAGGAATATTAGCCACCGTGGCTTGGCTGATCCTTTTGCTGGCCTGTATTAACTTCATGAATTTATCTACTGCTCAGGCCTCCAAAAGGGCAAAAGAGGTCGGGATTCGGAAAACACTCGGTGCCGCCAGGGGGTATTTGGTGTCACAGTTTTTGATGGAATCCCTGGCCTATAGTCTGATAGCTGGAGTAGTCGCTTTTGGTTTGGTGGAGATATTTAGGGGCCCATTTGCACTGATCAGCGGTAGAGAGATTGCAGCCGACTGGTTCATGCAGCCGTGGTTATGGCAATCTAGTTTGCTACTATTGGTTTTGGTTGGTGTTTTGTCGGGTAGTTATCCCGCCTTCTTCTTATCGTCTTTTAAACCTATAGAGGTGTTTAAGGGAAAACTGGGGCTTGGTAAAGGGGGGGCGCCAGGATTTAGGAACGCACTGGTGGTTTTTCAGTTTGTGATTTCCATTGGCTTGATCATTTCTACTTTGTTGGTGGGACAACAGATGTCCCATGTCAGATCCAACCAGCAAGGGTATAATAAGGAGAATGTATTGGTGATTGACAATGATAAAGAAGTGCGAGAACAGTGGGAAAGCTTTAAGGGGAGCCTTTTGGGAGAAACGAGTGTCCTAGAGGCCAGCTTTAGTACGGGTGTTCCTTTTCAACCTTATAAAGACATGCGCGATTTCCGGTTGGAGGGCTCTAATAAAAGCCAAGGTATTACGTGGATGCGAGCAGATGATACCTACGAAGATGCGCTGGGGCTTGAGCTCATTGCGGGACGGGCCTTTGATCGAAATATGGGTACAGATTCCACCGGCTTGATTCTAAACGAGTCAGCTGTAAAGGTGTTGGGTTTGGAAGATCCCATTGGAAAAATAATTATTAAAAATGCAGGAGCGCCGGATGAAGAGAGATTGCAATTGATAGGTATTGTCAGGGACTTCAGTTTTGAGTCGTACTATAATGACATAAAGCCTTTGGCGATCCAAAATTACTTCCCAAACTTCCAACGAGATTATATCTCGATTCGACTTGCTGCGGGGAAAGCCGAAGAGGGCCTGGCAGCCGTGCAAGCTATCTGGGATAGATATCAGCCGGGAGATCCCATGGTTTATTCCTTTATGGACCAAGACTTTGACGCTTTGTTCCGCACCGATCAGCGGCTTGGCCGTACCCTTAGCATGTTTACAATCCTGGCCATCTTAATTGCCTGCCTCGGATTATTTGGCCTTTCTACTTTCAATACAGAAAGGCGTGCTCGGGAGATTGGTATTCGCAAAGTATTAGGGGCTTCAGCCGGGCAGATCGTGCAGTTGTTATCCAAAGAGTTTACCTTGCTAGTGGGGATTGCCTTGCTCATTGCCGCTCCTTTATCGTACTATTTTATTGCCCAATGGCTCACTACCTTCCCGATACAGATGACGATTCCGATTTGGGTCTTCCTGCTGGCTGGACTGGGCGCTATTTCGTTAGCGTGGCTGACGGTAGGCCTACAGTCTTTCCAAGTAGCGACGGCTGATCCGGTAGATAGCTTGAAGGAGGAGTAAGTGATGGTTTCTTGGGACGAGCTCTACATGTAGATGTGGTTGGTTGGCAGGGGTGCCGGGATTAACTTGAGGTATCTATTACCCAAAGAAAAAACAGTCTTATGGCACAGAAAAATGTTATTAGTCAAGCGCGTAATTATTATATGAATGCGAATGCGCACCTCAAGAATTTTACGGTGATTACAGCTTTTGATAAGCATAAAGAAATAGGCGTAGAAGAAGAAGCTATAAACCTGCTAATCAGATTGACAAGCGTGTAATCAATGCGCAAGGCCGTCTAATTAAACAAATGCCATTAGCCTTTCAAATGCCGATCATTGATATGTTGCGGCATGAACGGCCTATCTTGGTAAGATTTCATTACCAGGATGGACCAACGCCCTTCTTCGAAAGTTTCGAAATTTTTACAATGAGAGAGCAGATTGGGGAAGAAGAATCCTAATCTTTATCGTTTCCTATTTCTAGCTTCTTTTTGACCTAGAAGTAGGAAACGTCTAGTCAGCCAAATGACCACTTGACTGATCATTCATATGAAAGCTAGAAAGAATATGTATTTTCCCGAAAAATTGGAAAATGAAATATTGTTTACTAGTTGCGCTATTCCTGCTTTCCCTACATCAACTTCATGCCCAATCCTCGGGTATTGACATTCCCAAAGAGATAAGTTTCCCTACGACCGCCAGTTATGATCGAGCAGAACCTACTGTCAAAGCTTGTATGCAATGGCTGTTGAAGAACCCAATCGATACAGATCCTGCTGAGCACAAACGATTAGCCCCTTACGTCTTCCGTTGGCTGGAAGGGACAGACAAAGTCAGTGTAGCCATAGATGCAGATTTGATGAAGTACACCGATAAAAATTCGCGCTTGATCATGGTTTTCCTGAGTGGTTGGGCGTTATACCAGCTCGAACATGGGACTTCGAATGAAGCGGCAGCTCGTGAAGCGGGAGTAGTGGCGCTGATCACTTCTTATAGTGACGCTCAAGAAAAAGAAAAGGATAAGGATATAGAGAAATTGATCAAGCAGCGCAGAAAGACTAAGAAGAAATAGGTCGTCCTGTCGGAACTACTTGTCGCCAGAACAGGTTCTTTCATTCAAAGTATAGTATGGGTTTGGAAAAACAAGCTGATAGGGTTGATCCAGCCCTTCTTAGGCAGATTGAAAAGGATCTAGTTCAAATACCAGCCGGGGATTTGGCAATGAGGGATGATCGAATTGGGCAAGATTGGGTAGCCCAAGTTCCAAGCTTTCGAATAAGTAAAATGCTAGTGACCCAAGAGCTGTTCGAGGCAGTCATGGGGTACTCGCCCAGCACCATCAAAGGGCCATTGCACCCTGTTGAAACTATTTCCTGGAAGGAAGCCACCTTGTTTTGTAATTACCTTTCTCAGCGAGCTGGGCTGATACCTTGTTACCAGTTCGGCCAACAAGCGGAAAGTTTCCTTTTTGATGTTCAGGCAAATGGATACCGCCTGCCCACCGAGGCAGAGTGGGAATATGCCTGTCGGGCGGGGAGCGCTGGCATTCGTTATGGCGAATTAGATGCGATTGCTTGGTATCGAGCCAATTCAAAGGGGAGCACACAGGAGGTCGGTCAAAAGCAAGCGAACGCCTGGGGGCTATATGATATGATCGGCAATGTTTGGGAGTGGTGCTCTGATATTTATGATGCGACGGTCTATGGCTCCTATCGAATTATTCGTGGTGGTGGATGGTATGATGAAGCTCGTGGGTGTATCGTGACCAATCGCAGGAGAAGCCATCCCGTAGCGTTCAAGATCGATGACTTGGGTTTTCGTTTAGCGAGGAACTTGTAAGTAATTGGGCTTTATTTCCTAACTTGAGTCCAGCTATATTTGCCGAGAAAACAAACTAAACGAGTGGAAAACAATCAACTTAGAATTCAAAATCTTCTCTCCTTCGGGTATATATATCTGCTTATACTGGGAATCATTCGAGACTCGATCTACTTCGGCTTGATGGGGGTAAATATCATTCACTATTCATCCGTTACGGACATTCTGTTTAGTCCATTAGCCTACCTTGTCGATGAACCTTACCTCACTTTATTTTTTGTCATTGCCACGTATTTTGCGGTGATCCAACCTCAATTTCACCGGAAACATAAGGACAAGGCTTGGTATCAACGGATATTTGATGCGGAAAAGCGAGAGGAACGTTTTGCCAAGCCAACCATGGTACACGGTGAATTGATTATGTTAGCCTTTGCGATCTCTTCTATGCTTTTAGGGACAGGAGTGGGAAGAGGCTTGGGAATGTCTAAGAAGATGAGAAACCAGGAGTTCAAACACAATGATCGGCTAGAATTTGTCGATGGAGAAAGCCAGGAAGTCGCGATCATTGGGCAGAATAGTCTTTATTTATTCTATGTGATGCAAGGTCAGACTCATGTTTCTATCTCTCCATTTAACGGTGCAGTTAAGCGTCTTCAGCTGAATGCCATTGAAACAGAAAAAGCAAAGTAAAAGTATACTTCGACCTCCCGCTATTTTCTTCATCTCTTCTCCGCTACAGTTTATCCTTCAAAATCGACAACTCGGTATTCTTTCCTTGTTTTTCCCTCCCTTTTGCCCCCAAATTGTAAGCAAAAACAAGGGAAATGAAACTTCAATACATCTTTTGCTGGCTACTGATCACGACAGGTACACTGGGAACCACCACAGCTCAAACCTGGGTCAAAGGAACGATCAAGGATAGCAAAGGGGAGGTCATCATCGGTGCTAATATCTACCTAGAAGACACCTACGATGGAACTTCTTCGGATGTGGAAGGGAATTTCTCTTTCAGTACCAGCGAAACTGGAGAACAGTTGTTGAAGGCCACTTATCTGGGATATGCTGATTTCACCAAAACTGTACAGGTCAGTGGAGACAGCTTGACTCTGGAGATCAAGATGAAGATCAACGCCATGGAGTTGCAAGATGTGGTGATCACCGCAGGTGCTTATGACGCCGGGGGAGCGAATAAGCAAGAAGTGATGAAACCCTTGGATATTCTGACTACGGCAGGCGCAACGGGGGACATTGCCGGTGCTTTAAATACCTTACCTGGAACACAGGCTGTCGGAGAGTCGGGAAGGCTTTTCGTGAGAGGAGGGGAAGGGTATGAAACCAAGACCTTCGTAGATGGGATGCAAGTCATGAACTTCTATTCAGTATCCGCTCCCAATACGCCCGGCCGTTCTCGTTTTATGCCTTATATGTTTAGTGGGGTGAGTTTTAGTACTGGAGGTTACTCTGCGGAATATGGGCAGGCCTTGTCTTCAGCTTTAGTGATGAATTCTAAGTTTTTGGCTACTCAAAATCGCATGGATGTTTCGCTGATGAGCGTAGGAGGCGATATCGGAATCACCCGCTCATGGGAGAATAGTTCATTGGCTGCCAAAGCCCAGTACACAAACCTGGATCCCTACATGAACTTGATCAACCAGGAGATTGACTGGATTGATGCGCCTACTTCCGGCGAGGCCTCTATTTCTTATCGTAGCAAGTTGAGCAGCAGTGGCGTTTTTAAATTCTTCGGAAACTTCAATCGCTCTGGTTTAGCATTAAATCGATACGAGCTTCACGATCCTACTACAAATATCAGAACGAGACTTGATAACCAATATCTATACCTCAATGGAGTAGTACAAGATGAGATTGGTGGTGGTTGGAACTTGAAAGCAGGGCTCTCTTATACAGATAGCCAAGATGATATTGGATTGGACGTGGCAAAGGTTAATGAGAATGAATGGGGTATCCATACTAAGCTGGTAATTGGCAAAACGCTAAATAACAATGTCTCTTTCCGAACTGGATTGGACTACTTTAACCGACGCTTTAAGCAAGGTTATAATCACCCGGATGTAGAAGCGGATTGGAATTTCGGCTTCCGCGAGCAGATAGGCGCCTTATTCGCAGAATCGGATATCTACCTATCTACTGCGCTATTGGCAAGGGTAGGGGTGCGGGCAGAATACACAGGTTTGAATGATCAAATAGATGTTGCGCCTCGCCTTTCCCTAGCCTGGAAAACGGCCAAACACAGCCAAGTCTCTATGGCTTACGGTCGGTTTCAGCAAGCGGCGCAGAGACAATGGTTAGCCATTGTACCTGACCTACAAAATGAGCGGGCTGACCACTATATTTTAAATTACCAGATCAATCGCTCCCACAGGACCTTCCGCATTGAATTATTCCATAAAGAATATCAAGACCTAGTGAAATTCAATGACCCAACTACTGCCTTGAGTTTCAACAATAATGGACGAGGCTATGCCCGCGGATTAGATCTGTTCTGGAGAGATGGGAAAAGCCTTAGAAATACAGATTATTGGGTGTCTTATTCCTATACAGATACGAAACGAGACTACAGAGACTACGTGGCGGAAGTTCGCCCAAGTTTTTCCTCGGCACATAACTTCTCCTTGGTTGTAAAACACTTCGTTAATTCGATCAAGAGCCAGTTGGGAGTCACCTACCGCATGGCGAGCGGAAGGCCATATCACAATCCGAACCAAAGCGGATTTATGACGGAAAAGACGCCGACTTACCACGACCTAAGCGCCAACATTAGCTACCTGTTCAAGCAGAACATTATCATCCATATGAGTGCCACTAATCTGCTGGGTTTGGATCAGGTGTTTGGCTATGAATTTGCGAGTCAGCCTGATGCTGCTGGATATTTTTCGAGCCGCGCCATTCGGCCACCCGCCAAGCGCTTCCTATTCCTAGGGGTCTTTATCACCCTATCGAAAGAAAAAGTATTGAATCAATTACCAACCTTATAAATCACGGACATAGCTGTCAATGATAGCTGAACATCCATTAACGCATAAAATAATCAACATTATGAAAAAGATCGATTTCTTATTGTGTGCTTTATTCTTTGTTATGATCATCGCTGCCAAGCCAAGTGACGCCTACGAAAAGGCTATGAAGTCTGCCATTGAGCAAGTATTTCAAGCTCAGACCCTGGAACAATACCAAGCGGCTAGCAATGCCTTCGACCGTATCGCTGAAAAGGAAACGAAAGCTTGGCATCCGCGTTACTACAGCGCTTATGCACACATCATCATGAGTACACTAGTGCAAGAACCGACCGCCAAGGATGAAATGCTTGATCAAGCTATGGAACGCTTATTGGCTGCCGATGAGCTGTCACCCGGCAACAGTGAACTCCTAACTTTAGAGGGCTTCGTACACATGATGCGCGTAGTTGTAGATCCCGCAAGCCGAGGGGCGCAATACTCTGGACAATCTATAGCTGCCTTCCAGAAAGCAGTAGCGATGGATGGCAACAATCCAAGAGCATTGATGCTGTTGTCGAATATGCAAATTGGAACCGCCCAATTCTTTGGTTCTGACAATTCGGAAGGTTGTGCTACCTTAACTAAAGCCATTCAGATGTTTGAGAACGCGGGAACGCCTGAAAATCCATTGGATCCTACCTGGGGTAAGGAAATGGCACTTGGCAATCAGAAAGCAAGTTGTAACTAGAGTGCTAAGGAACAGTTGAAAATCCATAATGGAGAATGAGAATTGCATGTGATAGATGATAGACGAATAATGTAGGATGGATAGTGGTTTTGCTCCATTGTTCATTTTACATTATTCAATCTTGACTATACATTCTTAATTATCCGCTATCTTACAGGCATGTTGAGAAAGGAAAAAACGATATCGACACATATAAGAGATACGCTCTTCATCTTTTCCTTTGGGCTCATTTTTAATGGATTTTTCTGCTTGCAGTGTATCCTCCAAATTGATAAGTATTGGCTGGACTTCGTGTTCACTGGGATATTTTGGGTGGTATTGTGGAAGGGTAATGAGTGGGTAGCAGGCTGGAATTTTGGTAAGTTCACTTGGGAGAACAGACCAACCGCTCGACTATTACTGGGGGTCCTCGGACACTGTGTGTATACCTTCTTCGCAGCGGTGATTTTGACCCAAATCCTCACATTCATTCAAAACGGGCAGATGAGACCTATTTCTAGTTTTGGGGAAGCACTCAGAGATAATCTTCCTGCCGTATTTGTAGCTTTGGTGATTTCACTGTTCATGACAGCCCGTTCATTCCTCTTCAATGGGAAGGAATTAGCCGTTCAGAATGAGAAGTTGAAGACAGAATCTATGGCTTCCCGTTTTGCTTCTTTGAAGGCTCAAGTCAATCCGCATTTTCTCTTTAATAGTCTGAATGTATTGTCTGGATTAGTGTACCGAGATGCCGATCTCTCCGCGCAGTTCATTAAGAAATTATCGGAGGTATATCGCTATGTGCTGGACCAACAAGAACAAGAGTTGGTGCCGGTAGGGGAGGAGCTTGAAGTCGCGCAGGGCGCGGATCGGGTCGGGGTACTCGTCCGCCGGGTAGT
>JAHQWA010000480.1 GCA_019634045.1 Saprospiraceae bacterium | reverse complement strand
AGTTGGCCCATGGCACTCCCCTATATGGCGGATGCTCCTGCAAAGTTTCGATCAGTCTATCTATTGAAAAAAGACAATACTATGCAATCGGCTGGTGGTTTAATTACTACTGCAGCGGATCTAGCGACCTGGGCAAAGGTGCATATTAGCAAAGGTAAGCTGAATGGCAAACGACTTTTCTCCGAAAAAGTGATGCAGGATGCCCAGAAGGCTTGGGCGGCTACGGATGAGCGCCGAGGGCCTTTTCAGGGAGCAGGGTATGGTTATGGCTGGATGGTCGGAGCGTTAGGAGGCGAGCAGGCCGTTTGGCATTCCGGTGGTTTTCCAGGCTATCTATCAGTTATGTCCTTTATGCCAGAGCATAAGATTGGCGTTAATGTATTAATCAATGAACCCAGTGTTGGCTTCCGCCTAATGTACTTACTAGCGGCCTTCTCGTATGACTGGTGGCTCAAAAATGAGGATGTACTAGGAGATTACAAAGTCCAAATTCAGGAAATGGCTCAACAGCTGAGCAAGCGGCAAGAGAAAGTGGCCGCGCACCGCAAGGAATTAGCGGAACGCGAATGGCAACTGACTGAGGACTTCGCTGCCTTTAGTGGTCGCTATGTCAATGAAGCCTATGGCACCATCGAAATTGATGGTAGTAAGGGACAACTAGCGGTCAAAATGGGTAACATGTACTGTATTGCTACTCCTTATACCAAAGAAAATACGGCTAGAGTCGAAATGGTACCAGGTAGAGGGGAAGTACTCGTTTTCAATGTTGAAAATGGGAATGTGACTGAGTTGAAGAGTGATGGAGATATCTTCAAAAAGGTCTCCCAATAACTCCTATTCGCACATAAAACTTGGATCGGGCAGATGCCTCCGCTGAGTGGCATCCGCTCCGATTCCTCAACCTTTATTGGGTGACACAAATTATCGGCTAAAAATCAGAAGTTTCAGTAGGTAGATTTAGCCTTGATGAAGGTTAGTTAGTCATCGGATTTGGTGTCTTTCTTCCGGTACATGCCATCAAATGCAGTATTCCAATTCTCCCCTCCATCTGTCGACATTTTCCAGATTTGACGTACAGAACCATCCTCCTGGGGATGATAAGACATATCAAATAGGACCATTTGGCCATTTTGGCCGGGTGATTTCCCCTTCATCTGCATCACATTATCCTGATATTTACCTGTGAAGTGATAGGTGGCGCCACTCATGTCAACCCACACTTGATTCCAGGTAGAATCCTTGGGGTTATAGCTGTTGAAGCTCTTCCCTTGAAATCCTGTGCCTCCGGTCCAATTCTCCTCTACCACGCAGCCTCCCAATATCCGCTTAATAACATTGTGCCCAACCACAGTATCTCCGGTGGTGGAATACACTTCCCAATCACCCACCCAAAAATCGAATTGGCCGTGTGCAGGCGTGCTACAAGGCGATTGCGCTCCAAGCTGTCCTCCGACTAGAAGGCCAATAAATAGCAATAGATTGTTGAAACCTTTCATACTTTATTTTTGACGAAAGGTACAGGAAGAGTCGGCCTTGACCGTACAGAATTATAAATATTTACGATGAAAATTCACTAGTAGAAGTAACTCAAGCTGATTTCATGTCCTCCCCCAAAGCGAGGCCCATATTTCTGTAAGAAGTGATCGTAGCCATAACCGATTTGTAAGAAATTGTAATCTCCCATGTCTATAAAAGTGCCAACTTCTACATGGGCTGCCCCGGCGGTAGACCCTCCTACTCCAAACCAGAGGATTTGTCGAAATTCCAGGCGTAGGTTTAAGTCGGCGTGAATGGGGCTATTTTCTACGTACTTCACCCAACTGCTCACTTCCAACCAACTGTCATCCGTGAGCGAAAAGACACTACCTAGTAGGGCATAGTATTGCCTGACTCTTTGAATATCAATGCCGTTTTGATCATTTCTAAATTGTAGGTTGAATCCAAAAGTTTGTGGAACAGAAAGGCCGGCATAGTAGTAGTCCTTTGCTCTTGTCTGGTAGTAGTAGGTAGCCCCAAAGGCGAAATCTGGCGAAAATCGAGTCAAGGACACATTGACATTATCATCGGGATTGTTAAACTTTAATTGCTCTCCGTCCACCTTATACTGTAAGAAGCCAGCATTAAGACCTAGGGTCATAAACGATCGCCTAGAAAAACGAATCAAATAGCCCGCCCGTACATAGGCTCCTAAATGACTCAGTGCTCCGGTCTGGTCCTGCGTAATCGAGGCCCCCGTGAGAAAGTTATAGTCTTCGTTGAAGTAGTTGCCATTCACCAAGAAAGTGCGCGGCGCGCCTTCCACGCCAGTCCATTGGTAACGATAAAGGCTGCTGGCCTGCACCGAGGCATCGTAGCGGAGGAAGTTGCCCGACATAGCAGCTGGGTTCAGAAGGCTATAGGCGTTTTGGTATTGGGAGAAAAGGGGGAGTTGTTGTGCCGAAAGTCCTGTGCACCAGCAAAGCCAAATAACCATCAGAAATAAGTTGCATTGATGTTTCATGATGTTACCCTTATCGAATGAGTGCAATTGGTCCTCTGATCAAGTCAATATCCGTTCTTTTAAGGTCCAGCAGATAATAGTAGGTGCCTTCTGGCAGTTGGCTGCCATTCAGACCTTGCCCATCCCAGTCATTACCATAAGGATCCCTTTGGTACACGACTTTACCCGAGCGATCGACCACCATTAGACTGCTTTTAGGGTATCTTTCCAACCCACGAATCTCAAAGTAATCATTAACTCCATCCCCATTAGGGCTGAAGGCCGTTGGTGGATCTAGGCCAGCGATGCTAGCCGTATGAGAGCTGGCAGAAACCACTTCTACCTCAACGGTAACGGTATGGTTCAGCAGGCATCCCTGATCATCTGTTATGCTGATTTCATAGACGATATCAGCAGCTGGAAAAACTAGCGGATTTAGACAATCTGTACAGCTCAATCCCTCGGCAGGAGTCCATTGAATGGCGGCAATCCGGTCGGTTTCGCCGGCGATCACTATTGGAATGGTATCTCCTTGATTGATGCTCAAGTGGGACGGAATTTCTAGTATCAGGGGCTCTGGTTCGACCAACTGAACGGAAGTGCTACGTTCACAGCCATTCTGGTCGCGAATCCAAATATTGTAGTCACCACTTGGTAAGTCATCAAAGCTGCCAGCTGCATGGAAATTTTGACCATCTATGCTAAAACTTAGTCCCTCAGAAATAGGCATTAAAGTGATCGATCCGCTAGTCTCTCCTTCACAAGCTGGATCTTGCCAGTCTAGGTCAAAGGACATGTCTTCTAATGAAGGCACTGCTACTTCTCCTTGTGATTCACATCCCTTAGTATCAGTCAAGGTGTACCGGTAATTTCCAGCACTTAGCCCTGGTAATAGATTGCCGGATGCTCCAGTTGACCATTGGATGAAGTAAGAAGAGATATCTCCTTCAGCAATTAGTCTTATCTCTCCGTTGGCTTGCCCAAAACAAGTAGGTGAAACTTCGCTTTGAACCTCAGTTGGCGAGTACATAGAAAGACTGAATTGGACGATGCTATCACAGCCATTGCTTCCTGTAAAGGATTGCTCATATATGCCAGCCTCGGATATCCATTCCCCAAAAATCAGAGCGGAATCGCCTGCACAGATTTCAACCTGGTTCATTTGAACCTCAATGGTTGGATACATTGCCACTTCAATTAGTACAGTACTATCGCATCCGCCACTTCCCGGGAATGATTGTTCATAAACACCAGCTTCATGCCTCCACTCCCCAAAGATCAGAGTGGAGTCACCTGAACAGATCTCAATCGCTTGCTCTACCCTATTCGATTCCAAAACTTGAATCTGGATGGTATCTTGTGCAGAGCATCCGGTGGATGTCGTAACCTTAAGCCCGATTTCCATACTTTGAGAAGGCTGAATTGTTAACACGCGACAATCCGTACAAGGCAATTCAAGGTTGGATTGCCATTCATAGGTTTCAAACCCTTCATTAGCTTCCAGTACAATCTCCTCTCCAACACAAATGCTAAGATCTTCACCCAAACCCAATGGTCCGACTATAGCTGGATCTATTTGAATGCTATCAAGGTTATTCAGAAAACTGCACTCTGCCAATGTTGGATCTTCGGTAACCCTAAGTAGATCTATGGGAAGTTCACGCGACCCATCGTCATTGACCAAAGCAAATACACTTGAGGATTCCGGAATATTTACTGTTGACAGGTTTACCGGTAGGCAAGTATCAGCGGGGATACCCCTTTCTTCCAAAATATGTACGATTTTGAATGGTTCAACAGCGGTCTTAGTGGGATCAGCGGCATACAAGCTTAACGGCAAATAATCCTGGGTTCCTAATTTCCCAAGATTACAGACATTTACACTAACAGTCAAGCGTCCCTCACAAACGCTGGCCTCCGTCAGTTCTAAGCTAAGATCTAGGATTGACGTGCCTTGGCTTACACATACCTCATTGAGTTTCGGATTGCTTTCAAAAGGACTATCAGGTAAATTCTCTTGATGATCTATCAATTCCATCGCAGGATAATCGCCAATAGCTATTTCATATTCAAGCTCTTCAAGATCAATCGAGTGCAAGGTACTAGTACCAACTTGGTAAGGGCACGCAGCTGGATGACCAAACTCGTTTAGGATTCTTAGATAGGGGCTATTGTAATCGTCGTCCCCCATCAGTATGATACGCCCATCTTCCAATACCGTTAAATCTCTAGGAAGATACCCTTCTTGAAATAGCTTTTTATGTTGCCACACGATTTTACCTGCCGTGTTGAATTTGGTGAGATACATTTGACCATCTTCGTATTGTTCAGCAATGGCATAGGAAGCTAACAGAAAGCCTCCGTCCGCTGTCCTGACTAGATCTAATGGAACCTGCCCAAAGAGTCCTTCATCATCTAATTCTTTGGTTTCAATAAAACTTCCATCTTTATCTACCCTTGCTACCCTTGTTTTTAAAAATCCAGAGCTTAGGTATTGTGTCCAGGAGACAGCCAATTGCCCATCCTGAATGGGCGTTAGCAAAGGTCCTGGCAAATAATGTTCCCAGGTATCAAAAGGCCAATCATGAGCTTTCCAACTTTTGTGCCAGATTAACTCTCCGGACAGGTCCATTTGCAGCAGGACAATTCTCTTACTATCCGTTGTTCTAGCCACTACTGTAACGGTCTGCTGCTCTGTCAAAGCTAAATCTGCAATTGCTATTCCGGGGAAATGCTTGTTCCATATCGTTTCTCCATTGGAATCTAGCAGGCTACAGACACTATATTCATAATCATCTGCGCTTGACAATAGGTATCGACCATCACTCAATGAAACTAGTTTTTCTTTGACAGTTTGCACCAAGGTATCCGATTGTATTTCTTTCTTCCAGATTAGAGAACCTTCTTCGCTATACTTCAACAACAATGGCCGGATCGTGGAAACCGTTCCTACATCTTCATATATTTTGGCCATAGCAAGCACATCGCCAGTATTTGGATCTTCAGCCATAGCTACAAATTCAAAATCATGTACCTTCGACCATCGGATTTCCAGGTTCTGATCCAATTTCATCAAGCCATGGTCAGACATCAAATAAAACCCGTCCTGCTT
>JAHQWA010000479.1 GCA_019634045.1 Saprospiraceae bacterium | reverse complement strand
TGTTCATCAAAATACGCTAGCTACCAACGACTGCGCTAGCTGCCACTCCACGGAGGAATTTGCTCCCGCAACTTTCTTTGATCACGATGATACCGATTATCCCTTAGTCGGAAAACATCAAGAAGTAGATTGCATAGAATGCCATCAAAAAGAGATGCGTAACGGAGAGGAATTTCAGCGCTTTGCCGGGATTCCTTTTGGCAATTGTATCGATTGTCATGACGATGTGCACGAGGGCAACTTGGGTAATGACTGCAAACAATGTCACTCCGAGGAATCTTTCACCTCCATGCGCCGGGCCCGGCGATTTAACCACAAGCGGACAAACTTCCCCCTTAAAGGTGCCCATAAAAGCGTCAAATGTGCAGATTGTCATGATCTGAACCAAGCCTTAGATGAGTTATTTCAGGATCAAATCGGCATTGCCACCAATGATTGTATTGAATGTCATGAGGATGTACACGATAACAAATTCGGGACTAATTGCGCTGAGTGCCACAATGAAAAATCTTTCCTTAGTGTGGACACGGATGGCTTCGATCATAATCTCACCGATTTCCGTCTGAAGGGAAAACATCAAACCGTCGATTGTAGGGAATGCCATACCGAGACTTTAACAGAACCATTGGAGCACAATACTTGTGCTGCCTGCCACACAGACTACCATGAGGGAGAATTCATGGTGAATGGGACGGGGCCAGATTGTGTGGAATGTCATACCGAGGATG
This sequence comes from Saprospiraceae bacterium, assembly GCA_019634045.1. GTDB lineage: Bacteria > Bacteroidota > Bacteroidia > Chitinophagales > Saprospiraceae > DT-111. The sequence continues at coordinate 14,604 of JAHQWA010000479.1, read as the reverse complement.
GGTTTGATGGATCCTTATACACCATTGAACAGCACAATGAATCCAATTTCCCTTTGGATGGTGCGCATGTAGCTACGCCTTGCTTTGCTTGTCATTTAAGCGAGGACAAATGGAAATTCAGGAACATCGGAGAACGATGTGTGGATTGCCATGATGACGTACATGAAGGATATATAGCGGCTACCTACTACCCCAATCAAGCCTGTGAAAATTGCCACCTCACAGATAATTGGACCGATAATCACTTTGATCACAACTTGACAGATTTTGCACTACTAGGCAGGCACCAGGAAGTCAGCTGCATGGAATGTCATGCCGCAGAGGAAGCATCAGTTGAAAACAGGTATGCAGGCTTTGTAGATACCCCTAATGAATGCGCTGCCTGCCACGAAGATGTACATCAAGGCCAATTCTTACAGGAGGGCATTACTGATTGTGTACGCTGCCATGGTTTCGACAATTGGAGTATGGAGGATTTTGATCATGACCAAACCGCCTTCAAACTCGAAGGTGCACATGCGACGGTAGCCTGTGAAGCCTGCCATAAACCGTACGAAGATGAAAATGGAAAAAGTATTGTCCAATATAAATTCAATAGTTTCGAATGTATAGACTGTCATCAATAATGGTATTGCTAGGAATGACTTGCAGCCTGTTGGCACAGTCTCCTCATGGCAAAGATTTCAAGATGAATTGTGCGGCTTGCCACTCATCTGATAGCTGGGATATTCCGTTAGCGGCATGGGATTTCGACCGAACTAAATCGCCCAAAATCGATCTAGCTAATCAATTCCCTAATGATTCACTTCGATTCAACCACAATGACACTAATTTTCCATTGGAAGGGGGGCATGCTACTACAGATTGCCGGCTTTGTCATGAGGCCTTGGTTTTTGAAGAAACCAACACGGCTTGTATATCCTGTCATACCGATCTACATAATATGACGGTAGGATCTGATTGTGCGAGATGTCATACGGTCGAAAACTGGCTAGTGGACAATATCACGGAACTCCATCAGGATAATGGCTTCCCACTGCTTGGCATTCATGCTCTAAGCAGCTGTACAGATTGTCATATATCCGACTCAGGTCTGCAGTTTCATCGATTGGGCAATGAGTGTGTCAACTGTCATTTGCAAGATTTTGTCGCCACCACCGCTCCCAATCACATAGAATCTGGCTATTCGCAGGAGTGCATTGATTGCCATGATGTCAATGCTTTTGACTGGTCTTCTGAGAATATTTTACACGACTTCTTCCCTTTGGAGAAAGGGCACGACATCGATTGTATCCAATGCCATACCACTGGTACTTACGAAGCTATTCCTAAAGATTGTATTGCTTGTCATGAGATGGACTTCGAAGCAGCTTTAAATCCAGATCATAAAGCTTTGAATTTTGACACGGATTGCGCGGCTTGTCATACCTTGGATTTGGACTGGATGCCTGCTGAATTTAGAGAACATGATGACCTATATTTCCCAATCTACAGCGGAGAACATGCAGGGGAATGGTCGGATTGTATTGAATGTCACCCAAACCCAGCCAATTACGCGGAGTTTACGTGTACAACCTGCCACCAACGGGGTGATACTGATGATGAGCACGATGGAGTGAATGGCTATGTCTACGAAAGCAATGCTTGCCTGGCATGCCATCCGACCGGCAGTGAAGATGACAATTTTGATCACAATCGCACCAATTTCCCACTGACTGGCGCCCATATTGGCGTGGATTGCAATAGCTGCCATACCAATGGTTTTGCTGGTACGCCCACTGACTGTGCCGCCTGTCACACCATGGATTTTGAACAAACCACGAGTCCTGATCACCAATTATTGGGTTTCTCCATGGATTGCGCCAGCTGTCATACCACCGACCCCAATTGGATGCCCGCAACCTTTGCCGATCACGACAACTTCTACGAGTTAAGGGGGGCGCATGCACAAATCGCCAATGATTGTGCCGCCTGCCACAATAGTACTTTCACCAATACCCCTACCACCTGCTTCGGCTGTCATGAAGCAGATTACAACAATGCTGATGACCCAAACCACCTCTCCGCTCAATTCCCGACCAATTGCCTGGAGTGCCACAATGAAGAGGCCTGGGAACCAGCCGATTTTGATCACGATGGCTTGTATTTCCCCATCTATAGTGGCAATCACCAAGGAGCGTGGAACGACTGTATTGAGTGCCATACCACACCTGGCAACTTTGCTCTATTTAGTTGCATAGATTGTCATGAACACAATGATCCGAATGAACTAGCAGATGATCACGATGGCGTAGCCAATTATCAATTTTTGAGCACAGCTTGTTTTGTGTGCCATCCAAATGGCGATTAACCCAATCATACCCATGACACAAAAACACACCTATCTTACCGTCTTCCTGCTGCTGCTTGGAAGCTTGATGATGGCGCAAGAACAAGTAGACTTGGAGGACGGAACGGTTTCCTTCCTCACTTCCAAGAATGTGTATGTGAAGTTTGCCTCCACTAAAAACATCAACACCGGAGATACGCTTTATCGACAACAAGGGCAATCTTTGGTTCCTGCGCTGGTCATCGTTAATAAGTCTTCTTCTTCCACTGTTTGTACGCCCATCGGCGGTCAAAAATTTGAAGTCAAGGATCAGGTCGTTGCGACTATCACAAAACCAGCACCAACGAAAGAACAAGAAAGGCCACCCCTTAGCAATCCTACCCCCGATCCAGCTATTAGTCCGATCAACAATGATCCGGTGGTTAAGCCCGCAGCGGATCGTGCTGAAGAGGAAGTTCTATTTAAGGAAAAAATCAAAGGCCGTATTTCGGTGGCTTCTTATAATAACCTGTCCAATAACAGGAATCTACATCGCATGCGCTATGCATTTTCATTTAGAGGTTACAATCTCAATGATTCTCGACTTTCCATTGAGAGTTATGTGACTTTCCGGCATCAATTGAATGATTCCGTTCGCCTTGGTGAAGCCCTGAAGGTCTATGCATTGTCTGCAAAATATAGTTTTGACAAGACCACCCATCTAACTTTTGGGCGAAAGATCAACCCTAAATTTTCCAGCATGGGGGCCATAGACGGTCTACAGTTTGAAAAGGGCTTTGGCAATAACTTTAGCATGGGGGTCATCGCTGGTACCCGGCCCGATTTGCGTGATTATGGTTTGAATGTAGATCTGCTACAGTTTGGTGCTTATGCCAGCTTTGCCACTGCGGTTCCCTCCCGGTTTTCCCAATCCACGGTAGGGTTTATTGAGCAAATGAATAGAGGCAATACTGATCGCCGTTTCGCCTACTTTCAACATTCCAGCACCCTTGCCAAAAACCTCAACCTATTTGGATCCTTTGAGATTGACCTCTTTGAAAAAATCAATGAACAAGTCAATAATCAACCACGGCTAACCAACCTATTTGCCGCTCTCCGATATCGGGTCAGCCGAAAACTGCGATTCTCTGCCTCTTATGATAATCGCAGAAATATCATATACTATGAGTCTTATCGAAACTTCATTGATCAACTGATAGAAGATGAAACGCGGCAGGGCTTGCGCTTCGGGTTTCACCATCGACCATTCAAAACAATTTCCTGGGGGATCAACTCAGGGGTCCGGTTCCAAAAGAGTCAAAGAAACCCTTCCCGTAATCTAAACGGTCATGTAACCTTTAGCAGGGTGCCTTACCTTAAAGCTAGAGTAAGCCTGCGAGCCAACTTGCTACAGACTGATTTTATCGATAGTCAAATCTTCGGCATCCGCATAAACAAAAGCCTTATACGCAACAAGTTAGATGCAGAATTATTTTACCGATGGGTAGATTATAAATACAAGATTGGAGACCGCCTTTTGCATCAAAACATTGCTGGTGCGAGCTTGTCTATGAGGCTACAACGAAGCTTGTCTCTACACCTGTTTTACGAAGGAATTTCTGACAATACCAGACAAATCTATCATCGTTTTAATGCCCGAATCATTAAGCGATTCTAATACAGAACTAAACTAATCATGAATACATTTAAATCGACCATATTCCTGGGGCTGATCTGCTTGCTGGTGATAGCCTGTGACTCAAAAACGCGCGTAATTGAAGGGCAGCCTCTCTCTACCGCCCAGGCAGGCGCCCCTAGCATTCCAGCTTGGGATGACGCCAAACCTTTGGTACCAACTAGTACTTCCACATCCTCAGCCCTACATGAAGTACGCGTCAAAGAAATTTTGAATACGGAAAAGTATAGCTATTTACAAGTAGAGGAACAGGGCAAGGAGTTTTGGGTAGCCATTTCAAAGCGAGCGGTAAAACAGGGCGAAATATACCAGTATAAAGGAGGACTATTGAAGAAGAACTTCTTTAGTCGAGAATTCAATCGTGTGTTTGAAACAGTCTACTTAGTATCAAACATCTGGGAAAAAGCCGAAAGACCAAGCTCCGCTTTAGAGGAAGCTACCGCTCGGATAAATGGCGGACAATCCTTGCCCAATTTGGAGGTGGAAAAAATTGAACCAAGCGCGGGAGCGATTTCGCTAGCCAAATTATTTGGAAATAAGAATGCTTACAATGGGAAGCTCGTCAAAATAAGGGGCAAGTGTATCAAAATTAATCCCATGATCATGGGTCGCAACTGGGTACATATCCAAGATGGCTCCGGCCAAGCCCTAGAACTTACCGTTACTACCGCTGAAGTCCTTCGATTGGGAGACATCGTGTCGCTTGAAGGAATCATTACCCTAGATAAGGATTTTGGAGCAGGCTACCGCTATGATATCATTATGGAAAAAGCTGTATTGCAGTAGAAAAGAATTGTTCACACACCGGAATCACCAGAATCAACTCATTTCTTTTATCAAAAGGGCCATTACTCTTCGTAATGGCCTACCATCATTTATCGTATGAAGACCTTACAAAGAATTGGTAGCAGACTTTTCTCCACCTCCGCTGCAGGCCTATATATGTTGCTGTTCGCAGTAGCGATTGCGGTCGCCACTTTTATCGAAAATGATTTCGGCACCAGTTCTGCACAAAAGCTGATCTTTAAAGCCTGGTGGTTTGAGTTATTGCTGGGATTGTTTGGGACTTCTATCTTGGTCAATATCTTTCGCTTCAGGCTGGTACAACAAAAGAAATGGGCGGTATTAGCCTTTCATGCTGCTATCATCATCATCCTGCTGGGAGCAGGGGTAACCCGATACTTTGGCTACGAAGGGATGATGCACATCAGGGAAGGTAGTTCGTCAAACACGATACTATCCTTTGAGGAGTATTTGGTTTTTGAGGCCCAGCATGCAGGGCAAAAATTTGACTTCGTCGAACCCGTACTATTTGCCTCCTTAGGAAACAATCATTTGAAAAAATCTTACCAGTTGGGGGGACAAGAGGCCACCGTGGAAGTACTGGAATTTATGCCCAATCCGACGGAAAGCATGGTCGAAGATCCAAATGGCCTACCGACCTTAAAGATCGTGATAGGAAGTGCCAATGGTCGCGAGGAATTTTATATACAAAAAGGGCAACGAACAAGAATTCGAGGCACACTCTTCAATTTCCGAGATACAGAAGTAGCTGCTGGCTTTAATATTCGAGAGATAGGAGGTAGCTTATACTTCAAAGCCGCGACCCCCTATACACAAAGGGTGATGGCTACTCAAACGCTGGATACACTAGCAGGCCAACAATCACACCCACTGGTACTAAGAAGTTTGTATTCCAATGGTCTACAAAGTTTCGTGTTCGGCGACTATGCTCCAAAAGCAAAGGTGGAGATGGTATCCAAGGAAAAGAAAATGTCTAGTAACAGCATGGCGGGCTTGAAGATTCGGCTTAGCAGCAATGGCCAATCTCAAGAGCAGTTTATTTTTGGAGCCAAAGGCGTGGCTGGCCGCCCTAAAGTCTTTGATTTGGGACAGCTAAAATTGGCCGTGGCATATGGAGCCAAAGAAATTCAACTTCCTTTTAGCTTAGAACTACGGGATTTCATTATGGAAAAATATCCAGGCACCAATAGTGCCTCTTCCTACGCCAGTGAGGTGACCCTGGTGGACCCTAGAAGTAGCTTACGGGAGGATAGCCGAATCTATATGAATAATATCCTGGACTATAATGGGTATCGATTCTTTCAATCTTCTTTTGATCAGGACGAACTTGGGACCTGGCTTAGCGTGAATCACGATTGGTGGGGTACTTGGATTTCATACCTAGGATACGCCGTATTGACCATCGGGATGATTCTTACCTTCTTTCATAAAGGCAGCCGCTTCCAGCAACTGGCTAGGAACCTGAAGCGCACACGACAACCAGAAAAAGTATTGGCTACGCTTTTGGTGGGCCTTGCTATGACCTTTTCTATCCCTGCTTACGCAAAAAATCCGAACCCAGGCCTAAGAAATGCGCAGGCGGTAGCTCTTGAACATGCAGAAAAATTCGGTCAGGTGGTGATGCAGGATCACAGAGGTAGAATGAAGCCGATGAATACCTACACCAGTGAAATTCTTAGGAAGCTATCCAGAAAATCCGCGCTATATGATCTACAGGCTGAACAGATTATTTTAGGAATGGCCACTCACCCAAAAAGTTGGTATGATGTCCCCTTAATCAAAATGGGTAAACACAAAAAGACAGTAAACATATTACCGCAGCCCCTTAATGGCAAGCTGCTTTCTTACAGCGATTTCTTCCATACCGATGGGAGTTACAAATTGAAGGAACACGTACGGCAGGCCTATAATACACCTAAAAAAGATCGGGGTGTATTTGAGAAGGAAATGATGAAACTGGATGAAAAAGTGAATATCTGCAGTATGGTCTTTTCGGGCAATTTCATGAAGGTATTTCCGGTTCCGAATGATCCTAATAATACGTGGGAATCACCTGCCGGCGGACACCATCACGGACACGACCACCAAGAAGAAAGCTATGCCCAACGTTTCTACAGTGCTTATATCCCTACCCTACAGACGGCCATCGGCAATGGGAATTATCAGTTGGCCAATCGCCTTTTAGATGAATTGGAACAATATCAACTTCAAAATGGCGCCGCTGCCTTACCCTCGCGAAAACAACAGAAGGCCGAGTTATTGCTCAACAAATTGAACGTATTCAGTCGTTTAGGAAAAATCTATGGCTTGTTGGGTTTGCTCTTTCTCACCCTCCTCTTTACCTCTGTTTTCAAGCCTAACTGGAACTTAAATAGCGCGAATAAAGTCGCCTATGGTCTGTTTTTCATGAGTTTCCTTTTGCATCTATTTGGACTTGGATTAAGATGGTATGTGTCGGGTAGAGCCCCCTGGAGTAATGGCTATGAATCGATGATATATATTGCCTTTACGACGGTCTTAGCAGGGGTAGTCTTTGGCAGAAAATCGCTAGGCGGCATGACCGCAACGAATATTCTAGCTTCGACCATTCTAATGGTGGCAGGTCTAAGCTGGATGGATCCGGAAATTACCCCCTTGGTGCCAGTATTGAAATCTTACTGGTTGACGATTCATGTATCCTTAGAAGCTGGCAGTTACGGGTTTTTAATGCTAGGTGCCTTAATTGGTGTACTCAATCTCTTGTTCATGATATTCCGAACGCAAGGGAATTCAGTCAATGTCAATCGCATGATCAAGGAGATGACACAAATCAGTGAGATGACGCTAATTGGTGGCTTATTTATGATCAGTGTCGGCACTTATCTAGGTGGTGTATGGGCTAACGAATCCTGGGGTAGATATTGGGGCTGGGACGCCAAAGAAACCTGGGCCCTGGTAACCATCCTCATTTATGCGTTTATTCTGCATATGCGTTTTATTCCGGGTTTGCGTGGAGCATATGCCTTTAATGTTGCCACACTCTTTGGCTGGGCATCAGTTATCATGACCTATTTCGGTGTCAACTACTATTTATCGGGCCTACATTCTTATGCCGCAGGAGACCCCATTCCCATCCCTACATTTGTGTATTATGCAGTGGCAATTTTAACTTTAATTGGGGGAACAGCCTTCTGGAGGGATCGGCAATTTCGAAGAGCTTCAGCTGGTTTGGCCCGTTCTTAAATCTTAATCTTAGTTTTTGGTTGAAAGTAAAAAAAGAGCAGAAACAGTAATCCCACAGCTGCAAATGATCATGAGTTGACTCCATTTCAAATGAAATTGTTACTTTTAGATAGATCAGCTGCTATCTATGACTACCGTTATTTGGATTACACTCATCGTATTGTCTCTATTTTTCATTTACACCTTGGGAAAAGACTTTTTCAAGCACCGGAATGTGCTGGAAGAAATTAGTGTAATCAAGACAGGGATCATCGGCTTTGTGGTCAACTTTTTTGATGTGTTGGGCATTGGAGCCTTTGCCCCACAGACTGCCCTGCTGAAGTTCACCAAGCAGACGGAAGACCGCCTCCTCCCCGGAACGCTAAACGTCGCCAATACCATTCCCGTACTCATTCAAGCCTTAATTTTCATTCAGATTGTAGAGGTAGAACCCTACACCTTAATTTTCATGCTCATTGCTGCGGCCACCGGTGCCGTAATTGGAGCAGGTGTTGTATCAAAGCTCGCTGTACGCAAGATTCAATTGACGATGGGCTTTGCCCTATTAGTGACCGCCTTTTTTATGTTGGCTGGACAACTCAATTGGATTCAGGGGGGTGGAGAAGCCATAGGTTTGACGGGGTGGAAACTAGCCTTAGCGATCGTGGTAAACTTCATATTGGGAGCCTTGATGACGGTGGGTATTGGTTTGTACGCCCCCTGTATGGCTTTGGTATACGCCTTAGGAATGTCTCCTTTAGTTGCATTTCCCATCATGATGGGTTCCTGTGCTTTCCTAATGCCCCCAGCTTCCGCAAAATTTATCAAGGAAGGTGCTTACAACAGAAAAGCTGCCGTCTCCATGGCTATTCCTGGAGTCATTGCCGTTTTGATTGCCGCCCTGATAGTAAAATCTCTTCCCCTGGGCACCCTACGTTGGGTAGTGATAGGGGTTATTGTTTATACCGCTGTTGTCATGTTTAGATCAGCTAGACAACAGAAAAAGCCCTAAGAGGGCCACACGATCTTAGAGACTGTTTTGAAACATGTCACTAATGATTGAAAACAAAACAGAAGAAAGACCAACATGCGTCCAATTTTAAGATTTTCCCCGATACTTATGCTAGTATTCGTGCTTGTTTCCTGTGGTAAACCGGAGCAGGAAGTGCTATTATTTGGCCAGGCCACTGATAGCAATAGTGAATCGATTGAAGAGGCTAAGACAGCACTCAAAGCATTAGGTAAAGCAAAGCATTTTTCAACTCGCTTCACAGAAGATACTCATCTTTTCACAGAGGACTCCCTCCAACAGTTTGCTGCCCTGATTTTCCTGTACACGAGTGGAGAAGCCTTGAATGATGTGCAAAGAGCCGATGTTGAACGCTTTGTACAAGCAGGAGGCAAACTGCTAAGCCTGGACGCCCAAGCTGAAATGGCTCAGGCTTGGCCCTGGTACCATGAACATATAGCGCAAGAATCTGCGCAAATAGCCATGTCCACTGAACAGTTGGGGGATCAAATCAGGGAAGCAGTTAGCTCCGTTACCCTAGACTACGACTTGGCCCAAACCCAGCGCGTGCCCGAGGAAACTAGATTTGTCAAAGAAATACTTGATTTCAACCTTAATGAACCTATGGAGCTGGATGAGTTGCCAGGACGGGGGTTGTTATTTGTAGAAAGAAGAGGTGCCTTGAAGCTCCATGACTTCCAAACAGGTGCCACCAAAAAATTGGCGCAACTCCCCCTTTTTTATGGGAACGAAGATGGTTTACTAGGCGTTGCTGTGGACCCGAATTATACAGAAAACAACTGGATTTACCTTTTCTATTCTGCACCAGGAGACGAGCCCATACAGCGCGTATCCCGCTTTAATCTGGTACAAGACTCCCTGCTCGCTTCCTCCGAAAAAATACTACTCACTATCCCAACGATCAGAAAGTGTTGCCATAGTGGCGGAGCTTTAGAGTTTGGGCCCAAAGGCAACTTATTCATTACCCTCGGCGACAATACCAATCCTTTTGAGTCTTCCGGCTACGCTCCCATCGATGAAAGGCCTGGCAGAGCCCTCTGGGACGCGCAAAAGTCCGCCGCCAACACCAATGACCTGCGAGGAAAGATCCTACGGATCAAACCAGAAGACGACGGCACCTATTCCATTCCAGAAGGCAACCTTTTCCCTCCCGGCACCCCTAACACCCGCCCCGAAATCTATGTGATGGGCTGCCGCAACCCCTTCCGTCATTCCATTGACAGTAAAACCGGCTATCTATACTGGGGAGACGTAGGACCTGACGCTGGTAAAACGAATCCCAACAGGGGTCCAAAGGGAATGGGTGAGTTTAACCAGGCTCGCCAGGCGGGCTTCTGGGGTTGGCCTTATACTCGCGGCAATAATCAGTTGTACAATGATTATGATTTCACTGCCGAAAAAGCAGGTGAAAAATTTGACCCAATGAAGCTAGTCAATAATTCGCCCAATAATACCGGAATGCAAGAACTCCCGCCTGCCCATGCCTCCATGGTTTGGTTTTCTTATGATGCTTCGGAAGAATTTCCATGGCTGGGAAAGGGTGGAGTAAACCCCATGGCTGGCCCCGTATTTCACGCCGATGATTATGCAGCTGGCTTTCCTCCCTATTTTGAAAATAAACTCTTTGTGTACGAATGGATGAGAGATTGGGTCTATGTCGTCACGCTTGATGATGATCAAAACTACGTCAAGGCAGAAGCTTTCATGCCCAAAACAGAATTCTCTCACCCAATGGACATGTTATTCGGGGCTGATGGTCATCTCTATGTATTGGAATATGGACAAAAATGGAATGCGCAGAATATGGATGCCCGGCTAAGTCGCATTAAATACATTGAAGGTAACCGAACCCCGATTGCCCGGATGTTAGCCGACAAAACGGTGGGTGCAGTACCCCTTACGGTAGCATTTAAAGGGGAAGAATCCGAAGACTTTGATCAAGATCAATTGAAATATGAGTGGTCCTTTAATCAATCAGAAGTACAATCTACAGCAATAAATCCCAGTTTCACTTTTGATCAAGAAGGCATCTACACGGTACAACTTACTGTCATAGATCCAGATGGTGAGACCTCCACAACCACCCAGAAGATCATGGCTGGCAATGAACCGCCAAAATTGACGATAGAAACGGACATTGAAGACAATCTCTATTGGGATCGACGGAAAATTAACTATCAAGTGGTGGTGCAAGATAAAGAAGATGGTTCTACGACTGACGGTGGAATCGATCCAGACAAAGTTAAGGTAACGCTCACCTACCTGCCAGAAGGGGAAGATATCGTATTAGCCACCATCGGCCATCAGCAAAACACCTTACCTGAAGGCAAACTACTGATTGATGCTTCGGATTGTAGTGCTTGTCATGCAGAGAAGGTAAAAGTCAATGGCCCGTCCTATGAGGATATTGCCCAAAAATATACCTCCAAAGATAAAAATCACCTAATCAGTCAGGTCATTAAAGGAAGCTCCGGAGTATGGGGAGAAACCATGATGGCTGCTCACCCTCAGCTAAGCGTAGATGAAGTGGGTAAGATCATTGACTACATTTTGACCCTAGGTCCTACATCGGATCGGGCGGATAATGGCCTCCCGCTTGCAGGCACGCTGACCTTCGAAGAACACCTGAGCAAAAAAGCAGGTGGAAAATATATTTTGATGGCCTCCTACCTCGACCAGGGTAATGCTGCAGTCGAAGGCAGTACGCTTTCTGCCAGCGAGCAAGCCGTGTTTATTGCTCCCAAAATAGAAGCAGAAGATGCTGATGAGAGAAGTAAAGGATTAGGTATCTGGAAAAATCAAGGCGCTACCTTAGTTGGGTCTATAGTCCATAATTCCTTTCTGAAATTTGAAAACATTAGTTTCAAGGCGCTAAAGAGTATCCAGCTCGCTGCTGCCTATAATGCTGATTATCCCTATGCCGGGCGTGTAGAGGTGAGAGCAGGTGCCATAGATGGGAAAGTGCTAGGCAGCACAAAATTGGGTTACTCCCATCCGAAGAAGGCCAGCATGGAATACTATGACATTCCACTTGAGGCCAGCGAGGATAAAGGTCCGCTTTATCTAGTTTTCAAAAACCCAACAGACGAAGATCAATATGTACTGAACGCCAATTGGATTTCTTTACAATACGATCGGTAAAAGCGCAACGATCTATTTACGAGAACTAGAATTACATGAAGAACAAACTGTTTTTTTTGTCTCTGTTTTGTTTGATTTTGTTTGGGATCACGGGATGTACGGAATCCGAGGAAGCAGAACAACGCCCCAACGTATTGTTTATCTCCATTGATGATCTTCGGCCCACTTTGGGCGTATATGGAGATAGCACAGCTGTTACCCCTCACATCGATCAACTTGCCAGCGAGGGCATGACTTTTCGGCAAGTTTTTTGTCAATCTGCGGTCTGTGCCCCTTCCAGAGCTAGTCTCATGACAGGTGTTCGCCCCGACTCTACTCGTGTCTGGCACTTGGGGGATAAATTCCGGGAGATCAATCCGCAGGCAGTCACCATGCCGCAATACTTTTCCCGTTTTGGATACCATACGGTCAACATTGGGAAGATTTTTCACAATTACATGCCAGACTCGGTTTCTTGGGATGAACCAGACATGCGGCCCGCTCAGTACCTCCGGCCAGAATGGCTGGGTAGAGATGGCGAGACTTTTTACATCAGTGAGGAGGTACAAAAGTCCCAAGTCATCAAAAGAGACTCCTTATTGAAACTTAGGCCGATTCGTTATGCAGATGGATGGAATACCGGGCCAGCCTGGGAAGCGGCCGATGTACATGACACCTTATACTACGATGGTGCCCAAACCGAGTTGGCCAAACGCACCCTTAATCGTTTATCCAAAATGGAGCAGCCCTTTTTCTTTGGCTTAGGCTATTTCCGTCCCCACCTGCCCTTTGCGGTTCCAAAGAAGTACTGGGATCTGTACGATCCTGAGGAGATTCCGCTAGCTCCCAACCCAGCCTTGCCAGAAGGCGCTCCTATTTTCACAGCTAATTCCATGTATGAGCTTCGGCATTACGATGGATTTGGTCACATTGGGCATCCTACCTCCTCTTATCGTATGAGCGAGGATACGGCCCGTATCTTGAAGCAGGGTTACTATGCTAGTGTAAGCTATGTTGACGCATTACTAGGAGACCTGATAGCTCACTTGAAATCCTTAGACTTATATGAGAACACGATTATCGTAGTTTGGGGAGATCATGGTTGGAAATTGGGGGATCATAATAGCTGGGGTAAAATGACTAATTTCAATATTGATTTACAAGTCCCTGTCATTATTCGATATCCCCATCAAAAAAACCGGGGTGCCCAAACCTTTGCGATGGCCGAATTGGTAGACCTCTTCCCTTCTATCTGTGAACTAGCAGGCATTCAGGTCCCCGATTACATGCAAGGGCTCAGCCTGGCACCTCTGCTCAACGACCCTACCCTACCCTGGAAGCAAGCCGCATTTAGTCAATTTCATCGACGCCCAAGGGTCTCCGCTGATGGCAAGCGCTACATGGGATACTCCATGAATACCTCTGAACACCACTACATTGAATGGTACACTTGGGATCACCAGACCGGAACCAAAGGCAACTATGTGACAACCGAATTGTATGATCGCTTGAATGATCCACATGAGACGAAAAATATGGCCACAGAACCAAGCCATAAAGATTTAATCAATCATCTATCCCAACAACTTGCCGAGGGCTGGAGCGGTGCACAAGATGGAATAGGTACGAGGCCCGAATAGGCTTCAAGCCTCTTAAACAAAACTATATGAGATTTCTTTGCTTAACGCTGTTGTTGACGCTCTTCTTGTCGGGTTCTCCCTTATCCGCTCAGGAGGCCTTTCAAAAACCGACCCTCTCCACCCCGGACTCCTGGTCTTTGATCCTACTACCTGATCCTCAAACTTATATGAAATTTGGCCGAAATCAGGCCATTTTCGATCTAATGACTGCTTGGGTTAGTGAAAACATTGAGCCCCTTAATATTGAGATGGTCCTCTGTACGGGAGACCTAGTAGAGCAAAATGATATGGTCGTTCCCGATAAGGTTAATGGGAACCTTCCCAGCAAGTACCAATGGGAGGCCATCTCACATGCCTTTAAAGTCTTGGATGGGAAGGTGCCCTATATTTTAGCTGCCGGGAATCATGATTTTGGTTTTAAAAACATAGAACACCGAAAATCAAACTACAATCAATATTTCCCAGCTGATAGAAATTGGGCCAGCGAAAAGTTATTGAAAGCCGTAGGTAAGAACTTTGAAAATCGCCCAACACTTGAAAACGCCGCCTTTGAGTTTATCTCCCCGCATCAGCGGAAGTTTCTCTTTGTAAACCTAGAATTCGCGCCGAGGGATACGATGATCGCTTGGGCAAAGGAAGTGGCCAACCAAGCCGCCTTCAAAGATCATACCGTGGTTTTATTAACGCACTCTTACCTCAATGCCGCGCATGAACATATAGCAAAAGAAAACTACCCGATTACCGATGGTAATTATGGAAAAGCCATCTGGGAAAAATTAGTACAGCCCTCCCAAAACATTCAGAT
>JAHQWA010000478.1 GCA_019634045.1 Saprospiraceae bacterium | reverse complement strand
AGTCTAACCAAGTCCTATCAAAGTATTAAGCCGAATGGAAAAGACGAGAAAACCCTATTCACTGCTAAATATGGCCAACGCTTCGTACCGAGCCCCGACAACAAATGGGTAGCTTGGTCTGAGTTGTACAAGGTATATGTCGCCCCCTTGCCTAGGGCTGGAAAATCAGTAGGCTTATCCGCCACTACTAAGGCGGTTCCGGTGGCACAAGTGGCCAAAGATGCTGGCATCAATCTGCACTGGTCAAAGGATAGCAAGCGCCTATACTGGATGCTAGGGAATGAGCTCTTTAGCGACGAGTTGACAGAGCGCTTTAAATTCTTAGAGGGCGCGGTAGATAGCTTACCTCCTTTAGATACAATCGGTCAACAGATTGAAGTTCCGGTCATGGCAGATCGCCCTAGCGGTGTAGTTGCTTTTAAGAACGCCCGCATCATTACGATGGAAGGCGATGAGGTCATTGAACGAGGTACACTCGTCGTCGAGGATAATATGATTAAAGGCGTTGGGACTAACAGACAAGTTCAGATACCAGCTGGCGCTAAGGTCATTGATTGCCGAGGCAAAACGATTATGCCCGGAATTATTGATGTACATGCACACGTTGGCAACTTCCGTTTTGGCCAAAGCCCGCAAAAGCAATGGGAGTATTATGCCAATCTAGCGTATGGGGTGACAACATCCCACGACCCTTCCGCCAACTCGGAAATGATCTTTACGCAATCCGAGATGATCAAGGCCGGGCATATGGTAGGACCTCGCCTGTTTTCTACTGGAACCATCTTGTATGGGGCAGATGGAGATTTCAAAGCAGTAATTAACAGCTTGGAAGATGCTAAATCCGCGATTCGCCGAACGAAGGCGTATGGTGCCTTTTCTGTGAAAAGTTATAACCAGCCTAGAAGGGAACAGCGACAGCAGGTGATTCAGGCAGCCAGGGAACTGGATATTTTGGTGATGCCAGAAGGTGGATCTACCTTTTTCCACAATCTTAGTATGGTCGCCGATGGTCATACTGGTATTGAACACAATATTCCTGTAGCCCCATTATATGATGATGTAATTCAGTTTTGGTCTAATACAGAGACCTACAATACGCCTACACTAGTGGTAAACTATGGGAGCGTGAGTGGCGAATACTATTGGTATCAACATACCAATGTTTGGGAAAAAGATCGCTTGTTGAGCTTTACACCCCGCGCCGTGGTTGATGCCCGTTCACGCCATCGAATGATGATCCCAGAAGAAGAGTATATCAATGGACACATCCTCACTTCACAGTCTCTGAATAAACTCCAAACCGCCGGTGTCAATGTCAATTTAGGAGCACACGGCCAATTGCAAGGCTTGGCGGCCCATTGGGAATTGTGGATGCTACAGCAGGGAGGGATGAGCAATCATCAGGCCCTAAAATGTGCCACTATCAACGGAGCCAAATACCTCGGTATGGACCATCAAATCGGTTCTTTGAAGGCGGGGAAACTGGCAGATTTGATTATATTAGATGCCAACCCTTTAGAAAACATTCGAAATACGGAACAGGTGAAATACACCATGGTGAATGGCCGATTGTACAATGCAGCGACCATGAATGAGGTCGGAAATTATGATCATAAACGGACTCGATTCTTTTTTGAGATGCCAGGCAGCAAAAATGCCTATCCCATATTTAGTGAAAGCAATACTTTTATGCCAACGCAATGTAGTTGCCGGCGATAATTTACCAGATACATATACTTAAAACTTGCTTGTGTTTAAATTTTTATGATTGTGCCTGTCCGGCGACTAGACGGGGGAGAGCGAGTGAATTTTGTTCTGAGTGAGACAAAACAAGTAGACCTACCTGGAAGGTAAGTCGAGGGTTTTTAACAAAGTTCAGGATGGAATTTGATGTTCGTGGCCAATTGATGGAATTTTAAACATGATCTTTTAAACCAATTCTATGAAAAAATGGACCCTAGCCTTAGTCTTTTTGCTGGGCGCCCTCTGGCTCCAAGCCCAGGTGCTCAAGTCCCCCAATCGCGGAGATGGGGAAGGAGAAGGCCCCTTTCCACAGTTGATCGTCCGGGGAGCCACCCTAATTAATGGGAATGGTGCGCCCCCCATTGGACCAGTAGATATAGTGATCGAGAATAACAAAATTAAAGCCATCAAGAATGTCGGTTATCCAGGGGTAGCGATAGACCCCAAGAACCGACCGGCATTGGCCCCAGGGGGGAAAGAAATCCAAGCAGAGGGCATGTACGTGTTGCCTGGCTTCGTGGATATGCATGGGCACATAGGAGGGAAAGCTCAACGGGCGGATGCCGAATATGTATTTAAGCTTTGGATGGGGCATGGAATTACTACTATACGAGAGCCAGCCTGCGGTAATGGGTTGGATTGGGTGTTGGAACACAAAAACCGCAGTGCGGCCAATGAAATTGTAGCGCCCCGAATTGTGGCCTACACAGTCTTTGGACAAGGCTGGGAGGAGCGCCCGAGTACGCCAGAGGAAGCCAAGCGATGGGTTCGCGAAAACAAAAGCAAAGGCGGCGATGGAATCAAGTTCTTTGGCGCGCCGCCGGAGATTATGACCGCTGCCTTAGAAGAGAATAAACGATTGGGTTTAGGCTCTGCTTGTCATCATGCACAGATGGATGTGGCCAGATGGAATGTATTGAATTCCGCTCGAGCGGGGCTTACTTCGATGGAACACTGGTATGGGCTGCCAGAAGCACTTTTTGCGGACCGTACCGTACAGCATTACCCATTGGATTACAACTACTTGAATGAGCAACATCGTTTCGGAGAGGCTGGGCGTTTGTGGAAACAGGCCGCTCCCCCTTATTCGGAACATTGGAATAAAGTAATGAACGAATTGCTCGCGCTGGACTTTACCTTAGATCCAACCTTGAATATCTATGAGGCAAGTAGAGACCTGATGCGCGCTCGGAGAGCAGAATGGCACGAAGAATATACAATGCCCAGTTTATGGCGCTTTTACCAACCAAGCAAGATCTCCCATGGCTCCTACTGGCACTTTTGGGGAACAGAAGAAGAAGTGGCCTGGAAGGAGAATTATCGACTTTGGATGACTTTCCTGAATGAATACAAAAATCGAGGTGGGAGAGTCACTGCTGGATCTGATTCCGGCTTTATCTTCCAGCTCTATGGTTTTGCCTATATACGAGAGTTAGAGCTGCTTCGTGAGGCAGGATTCCATCCCTTGGAAGTCATTCGATCGGCGACCTTGAATGGAGCCGAGGCTTTGAAAATGGATGACCAGATAGGTTCAATTCAGGTGGGTAAATTAGCAGATTTGGTAATTATAGAGGAGAACCCCTTACAAAATCTAAAAGTCCTATATGGGACAGGAGCTATCAAATTGACTGAGGACAATGAGGTAGTGCGCGTTGGCGGAGTAAAGTATACCATCAAGGATGGCGTGATCTACGATGCTAAACAACTACTTGAAGATGTCAAGGAAATGGTGCGCAAGTCTAAAACCAAAGAAGAATTCGAAATCGTGCAGCCTGGCAAATCCAAGAAAGATTCTCCCTAGTGGCATAATCATCTAATGTCGCACTACTGAATAAAGATGGCTAGGCTCAACCGACACACCTTGGGCCTGGCCATCGTGCCTTCTAAAAGCTATTTCTATCTCGCCAATCCTACCTTTTACCTTTCCTTAGTCTTTTCGCAATTCTACCGACAAAATCTTCTATTATTTTTTTGTTGAACGCTTGTAAAAACATATCTGCTTGATTTTAAATAAGATAGGGCGCTGTCTTGAAATGCAGTAGAATCCTTAACTATCCAAGCATAATTTTGTTACCTTATAGTATTACTATCTTCAAATTTTGTTAAACCATAGATCAGAGTAGTATCAAATTGTAGATTAAACCAAAATCTGGGCACTAAAGCCTATCCCTGAAAACCATTTTCTAGAAGATAGGTATTGATCATTATTGAACCATAAAGAATAGTATCATGAGAAAGGTACTCCAGTTCGACTTTTCGAACCTCCGGGGGGATTTCTTTGGTGGACTTACTGCAGGGATCGTGGCTCTACCCCTAGCGCTTGCCTTTGGTGAGCAAACAGAGTTAGGAGCCATCGCCGGCCTATATGGTGCCATCGCAATTGGGGTCATTGCCGCAGTATTTGGAGGTACTCCGACTCAGATCAGTGGTCCAACTGCTCCGATGACAGTGGTTTCTGCCTTGATTATTGCCGATGCCATTGATTATGCTGGGGACCTTAATACGGCCATTCCCATTATCATCGCTACCTTTTTTATTGCTGGTTTAGTGGAGGCCCTGCTGGGGGTCGTCAAACTCGGTAAGTACATTAAGTACATGCCCTATCCCGTTGTCTCAGGGTTTATGTCTGGGATTGGGGTCATTATCGTAATTACGCAGATCTTCCCATTTTTTGGAGTTGCGGCGCCAGGCGGTGGTCCATTGGGAACGATCAAGTCTATTCATAAGATTCCAGAGATTGTAAATGTTTGGTCCGTAGGGGTGGCCTTAGCTACTATCGGTGTGATTTACATGCTGCCGAAGCTGACCAAAAAAATACCGGCTGCACTCGTGGCGCTGGTGGCTATTTCGGCCATAGCTTTTATTGCTTTACCCAGTGATATGATTCTTCGGATTAATTCGAAGGGAGAGATTCCATCTGGTTTGCCGGACTTGCAATTAGGTTTTATTAGTGTTTTCTCTGATTTTGGTCACATGACAGTCGTTATGGAATACGCCTTTACCCTTGCAGCTCTGGGAGCCATTGATTCACTCCTAACGTCGGTAGTAGCGGATAATATGACTAAGACGAAGCACGATAGCAATCAAGAGCTTATCGGTCAAGGTATTGGTAATATGTCCGCTGCCCTAATTGGCGGATTGCCCGGCGCAGGAGCTACCATGCGGACCGTTATCAATATCAATACCGGAGGTAAAACAAAAATCTCTGGAATTGTGGCTGGCGCTTTTCTCCTAGCCGTACTCCTAGGAGTAGGATCTTTGGTAGGCCATGTGCCTAATGCGGTGCTCGCAGGTATTTTAATCACCGTAGGGATCGGTATTGTCGATTACAAAGGATTACGACATTTAACTAGCGTTCCTCGTGCAGATGCCATTGTGATGATCGTGGTGTTGCTACTCACCGTATTCGTTGATCTTCTCGTTGCAGTAGCGGTAGGCATGGTCTTATCGGCTATTCTGTTTATGAAGAAGATTTCTGATGTGGTGGATCACAAGACCCATACTGCTCCCTTGAAGGATTTTTCCAGAGAGGTGCCTTGGCAGGATGAGGGAGACATTATCGAGCGTATTGGAGATCGAGTGTACATCAAACATTTGGATGGCCCTTTATTCTTCGGTTTTGCCTCGAGGTTCCAAGATATGATCAAAGCGATTCCAGACATTGAAGTAGTGGTTATTCGAATGGATAAGGTTCCGTATGTTGATCAATCCGGGCTTTATGCGATGGAAGAAGCTATTCTAGATCTACGCCGACTGGATATCGCAGTAGTTTTTACGAATCTTCATGGCCAACCGCTAGATATGTTCAGGAGAATCGATCTAGTACCAGGTTTGGTGCCTGCAGATCATTCCTTCCCCGATTTTAAATCTTGTACTGCATGGTTAGAAACTTATCTGCACGAGTCCGAAGATGGTACGTTGAAAAAAGTAGTGGCGGATCAAAAGGATAGGAGGGCCGCAGCAGAATAAGAAATACATAGTCCAATCTGAAGTAGGTAGTGTGACAGTTGTAGTCGTTTTGTTTCTGATTGTGTATTTTTCGGCTCAGTAAGGCAGGAAAATTGCACCTCTGTCAAGCCCCTAGGTGGGATAGTGGTGTGCTGAGGAGCAGTCTCGATCACCTGCATTGGAAAGGCTTATTCTACCGAAGTCTAGAAGAAGCAAAAGGCGCAGCAGAAAAACAGGAGCATCTATTGTCACGCTACTTAAGCTAAAAGATTAGAGGGAGTTCGACCTACAACAGTATAGCCATCTAATCTTCTTCCCTACAAGCCCGCTCAAGCACCTTGTCTAAACCTGTAATCTTGAACATACTTACTTCTTTTATATAGCAATACTAAATTCTTTGAAAGTAATGCTTATTTTTAGGGCTAAAATTAGCGAGTCAAATGTCAGTCTCTGTACAGATTGCCGTAAATGAAAGTCTCTACTTGAGAGATCCTCAGGAGACCAAATTAGGGCGCAATATAATACTAAATAGCATTCAATTAATCGATGAGGTCGGATTGGAAGCTTTTACCTTCAAAAAGTTGGCGATGAGAATGGGGTCAACCGAAGCCTCTATCTATCGCTACTTCGAAAACAAACACTTACTACTCCTGTACTTACTCTCCTGGTATTGGGAATGGTTAAACTTTCGTATTGATTTCAACTCGATGAATGTCAATGATCCTAGAGAAAGACTGAGGATCGTTATTCGAACCATCGCCGATACTATACGCCTAAGTATTCCTCCAGAATATGTGGACCGTGACACGCTTCATCGAATCGTGGTGGCGGAAGGAACCAAGGCCTACCATATTAAGGCGGTAGATGAAGAAAATAATAAGGGGTTTTTCCTTACCTATAAACGACTTTCGAAGAAGATCGCCGGAATCATCTCGGACGTAAATCCAGATTTTTGCTATCCTAACACCTTAGCCAGTAATTTGCTGGAAATGGGTAATAATCAACTGCACTTTGCGCAACATCTCCCCGCTTTAACAGATATCAAGGTGGGAGATGGTGATATGGAAGACCTCATCAAAATGATGGAATACTTTGCCTTTGGCCTAATCGATGCTACTCGTTGATTCGGAGCTGCTATCTCTGAGCATCTTCAAGATTCTTTCTTTCCCTTCGTCGTTCATTCGCAACTGAAGGCTATCCGGCGTCAATTGAATGATCTCAACCGCTTTCCTTCCCGATTGCACTTGCTGTAGCGTATCTGTTGTGTAGAGGTAGGATGCCTGCACATTGTATTGTCCTGCCTCCTGGTAATCCAAGGTACTTTTATAGGAGTAAATCAGGTCGTCAACGAATTCAAGTTGTATTTCTGAAGCGTTGATATCCAAAACTTCCCCCTCTTCTAATACCTCATAGGCCGTCCAGCTCCCGATCAAAAGATTTGGATCTTCCGATGCACATGCTGTACATAGCAGGGCCAAAATGCAAAAATAGGTGTAAACTGATGCTTTTCTCATCCTTTTTCTTTTTGAGCTATTGCTTTGGAACTGAACTTGCCGCAAAGCTACTTTTTTAGTGGCATTGGAGCAAGTGAAACAAGCTGAGAGTATGTTTAAACTTCTTTGATGGTGCCTGTTCGGCGACTAGACCGCGGGGGGAGCCAGCAACTGATAGGCGGAGTGTGGCAAAAAATGCGGGCATACCTAAAAGCTTCGGCGAAGTTTTTTACTCTAAAATAAAAATGGACCTCCGCCCAATGCTGCGGAGGTCCATTTCCTTATGCGATCATAGCAAGCTGGCTCGAAGCCTGCCGCTTGATATTCCTAAGAAATAAGCGGATTCAATAGTACAAAAGTGATTCCCCCGGCGATAAAGCCGATCAGCGCTAGCCAAGAGATCTTCTTAAAGTACCAGATAAAGTCAATTTTCTCCATCCCCATAGCTGCAACGCCAGCGGCAGAACCGATGATTAACATACTACCACCTGTACCCGCAGCGTAAGCGATAAAGTGCCACAACTTCGCATCCAGTGGTTCGGTATACATCCCCATCGAAGCGGCAACCAGCGGAACATTATCAATAATGGCGGAGAATACCCCGAGGAGCATCACGACCAGGTCTTGATTCGGTATGGCCACCTGCAGCCTCTCAGCCAAATAGCGCAAGGTTCCAACATCTCCTACTACCATGGATTCCAAGGCTGCGACCGCCATCAGAATACCCAAGAAGAATAGGATACTGGACATTTCAATCCGGGATAAGGCGTGATGGGCCTTGTACTTTTCTTGGCGTTCTTCGCTGAAATCTTCTTCAGGGTGAATATATTCAGAAACCAACCAAACTACCCCTAAACTTAACATCATACCCATGTAAGGGGGAAGGTGAGTGATAGTTTTGAAAATCGGTACAAATACAATAGCTCCCAAGCCGAGATACAACATTTGAGAACTACTCAAAAGCTTATGGGTCTCATCTAAACCTCCAGGTTCTACGGTGATGTCTCCCTTAAATTGCTTCATCATGGTAGTAGCTACCACGAAGGGTACAATAAAACATACCAATGAAGGGATCACCAACTGTTGAATCAGACCAAATGTACTAACCCGTTCTCCAATCCAGAGCATGGTCGTAGTTACGTCTCCAATTGGTGACCAGGCCCCTCCGGCATTGGCTGCAATCACCACCAAAGAGACGTACCAAATACGCTCCTCCCGATTCGGGATGATTTTGCGAATCAGTGTAACCAATACAATAGTAGCGGTCAAGTTGTCGATAATGGCAGATAGGATAAATCCTAGGATACCTACGATCCAAAGCAGCTTAGATCGACTCTTGGTTTTGACATAACCCTTCAAGATCTCAAAGCCACGGTGTAAGTCGATGATCTCGACAATAGTCATGGCGCCAATCAAGAAGATCAGTATCTCAGCTGTCTTACCTAGATGATGGAGCAAGGTGTTAACAAATCCATCTTCTGCCTCGTGTCCGTGCCCGCCAGCAAGAGAAAATAAATGTTCATGCGTATCTACAACCGCCAAACTACCACTTTGGAAACCGATGGCTAGTAGCGCCCAACAAAGGGCCCCCATCAATAGCGCCGGTACCGTTTTGTCCAGTTTCAGCGGATGTTCAAATATGATGGTCAGATAACCAAGAATAAAACAGAGAATTACACCAACAAACATGGAAGGTTAGTTTGTGAAATCAAATGAAATACTCCGACGCCAAGCGCATAAAGAGCCACATTTGAATCAGGTTTTACGATATAGTAAATGTCTTTAAGGTTTATTTGGGATTCACCTTTGAACACTTTTAATAATAGAACTGATTTACACTTATTCATCTGGAACGCTTTGGCCTCGTCTGTAGCCAATAAGTTTAAATCGGTTCATAGAAAGTAAGTCGGATTCCAAATTTTGAGGTCTATCTATAGTCTTTGCCATCCCTTCCGTAGAAAGGCTTGCTGATTGACATCAAAGTCTGCGAATACGAGCATGCAAGGTAACAAGGCTGCACTATTGTGCTTTTCAATTTCGGAATGAAACGATCGTTTTTGGGGGATTAAGGAGGCCTTCAAAAGGAATTTAGATGCATTCTTAGCCAGAATTTTACCACTTTAGGAGCATCGAAATTTCTGTTTTTCTACTAAAATGCCTATCGCAAATTTAAAAGATTATTGGAGCTATCATAATGGGGGGTGCCGTTTTTTGAAAAAAATCTAATTTCTGGACCGATCTTGAAACTTTCCCTCTAGCAAATTTCTTTTGTATGGAGGGAACACAATGCATCTTTGAATAAATCCTTGTATTTTTGTGCGTTGAATTGAATTCCTGCATCGATAAGAGGTACCTTCCATGACATTTTGTGTTCCGCCTCTTAGTGGGAAGGATGAAGTCCCAAGGAAGCAAGGTGTAAAAAGTAGGCTTGCTTCCTTGGGGCAAAATCTGACTAGAGAAGTAAATGATATGGTAAAGATTGATCAGGTTGAATTAGGGGAATTCCCACTCTTATTGGCTCCGATGGAGGACGTAAGCGATCCTCCTTTTCGCGCTTTGTGCAAGGTACAAGGCTGTGATATGATGTATACGGAGTTCATCTCTGTAGAAGGCTTGATCCGAGATGCGCACAAAAGTGTTCAGAAATTAGATATATACGAGGAAGAACGCCCCATCGGAATACAGATCTTCGGGGCGGAGATAGATTCGATGCGCAGAGCCGCCGAGATCGTAGAGGAAGCGCAACCGGAGGTGTTGGATATCAATTACGGCTGCCCCGTCAAAAAGGTAGTCTGTAAAATGGCAGGTGCAGGTATCTTACAGGATATAGACCGAATGGTGAAACTGACTGATGCCATCGTAAAATCAACCAATCTTCCCGTCACGGTTAAAACCCGCCTGGGTTGGGACGACAAGACCATGTTTATCGAAGAAGTAGCCGAGCGTTTACAAGATGTTGGCATTAAAGCCTTGTCGATCCATGGTCGTACCCGTAAGCAGATGTACAAAGGGGAAGCGGATTGGACTTTAATTGGAAAGATCAAAGAAAATCCGCGGATACATATCCCGATCTTTGGAAACGGGGACATTGATAGCCCACAGAAAGCTAAGCTGTATCGTGAAAGATACGGTGTCGACGGTATCATGATTGGGCGAGCTAGTATTGGCTATCCTTGGATCTTCAGAGAAATCAAGCACTACTTTGCGACTGGAGAGATCCTACCACCACCTACTGTGGAAGAACGAGTGGCAGCAGCTCGACAACACCTGAATCATTCTATTGAATGGAAGGGACTCAAACTAGGGGTATTGGAAATGCGGAGACACTATACGAACTATTTCCGAGGATTTCCACATATTAAGCCTTATCGAAAGGAGTTGGTCACAGTTCACGATCCGGCTGTGCTGCACAATGTCTTGGATCAAATCCAAGAACGATACAGTATGCACGAACAAACGACTTTAGTTTAACGAACGAATAGCAGAGCAGGTGGTATTTAACATCAAAGCATTTGAGCGGCAAGTCTTTCAGTTGATCGGTGATACAGCGAAAGAATTAGGGTATCCTGCCTACGTGGTGGGAGGGTACGTGCGTGATCGACTCTTAGCCCGGCCGTCGAAAGATATTGATATTGTTTGTGTGGGGAGCGGCATTGAGTTGGCACAAAATGTTGCGTTTAAATTATTGCCTCGTCCAAGGGTGACCGTGTATAAGCGCTTTGGGACAGCTATGATTAAGCACAATGGGTTGGAGATTGAATTTGTGGGAGCTCGACAAGAATCCTACCGGCATGACTCTCGTAAGCCGACCGTCGAGGCCGGGACCCTCGAAGACGATCAGAATCGTCGGGACTTTACGATAAATGCCTTGGCGGTGAGCCTAAATGAGCAGGATTTTGGTACCATTCTCGACCCATTCCACGGACTTCAGGACTTAGAAAATAAGTTGATCAAAACGCCGCTTGAACCTGGTAAGACATTTTCAGATGATCCGCTGCGGATGATGCGGGCAATCCGCTTTGCCACACAACTGGGGTTCGTCATTTCTCCAGAGACCCTGAAGGCCATTTCTTATCACCGAACTCGAATTAATATTGTTTCCAAAGAGCGAATTTCCACTGAATTGAACAAGATCATTTCGTCCGCACAACCTTCCATTGGCTTAGATCTGATGTTCAAAACGGGCTTGATGAAGATCATTTTTCCAGAAATGGCTAATCTGCATGGGGTGGAAGTCCGCAATGGCGTCGGGCATAAAGATAATTTTTACCATACCCTGCAGGTACTAGATAATCTGGCCAAGAATACGGACAATCTTTGGCTCCGCTGGGCAGCTATTCTCCATGATATCGCTAAGCCACCCACTAAACGTTTCAATAACAAGCAAGGCTGGACTTTTCACGGACACGAAGCATTAGGGGCGAAAATGGTACCTACCATCTTCCGTCGCCTGCGCTTGCCGATGGACCATAAAATGAAATATGTCCAAAAACTGGTTTTCCTACACCTTCGACCGATAAGCTTAACCAAAGAAAATATTACAGATTCTGCCATCCGCCGATTGCTTTTTGAGGCGGGCGATGATATTGATGACTTAATGCTGCTTTGTGAGGCAGATATCACCTCCAAGAACCCCAAAAAGGTTCAACGTTATTTGGAGAACTATAACTTGGTTAGGGAGCGCTTGAAAGAAGTGGAAGCAAAAGACCATTTGCGCAACTGGCAGCCACCGATCACCGGAGAAATCATCATGGAAACCTTTGGTATTACCCCTTCACGCGAGGTAGGTACCATTAAAACGGCCATTCGTGAAGCCATTTTGGATGGTGATATTGAAAACAATTACCAGGCAGCCTACGACTTTATGCTGGAACAAGGTAAGGCACTTGGACTGACAGCTGTGAAGGAGAGTTCATAAAAACTCCATCTCCTCATGGGCTCTATTAGTTGGAATCCGTTCCATGATTAGAGCTATTCGATTGAAGCTTTGGCGACCCAAATATGCTCGATTGTAAATTCAAATAGCTTCTAAGCTCCACTTTAGCCTTTTGTGCTCATCTAAAAATAGATGTAGCCATTTCCTAGAGCGGGTTGCCCGGCAAAAAACTGTTTGATGCGTT
>JAHQWA010000477.1 GCA_019634045.1 Saprospiraceae bacterium | reverse complement strand
CTGCCTGTTCACACAGGTAGCCCTCTCTCCGTACAGGGGTATTTGCGTGAGAGATTAGGCTGATATTACCTTATTTCTGTGCCTAAAAACCCTACCTTTGGGGCCCAGAAAAACAAACAATAAAACATGAAGTTGAATCATCCGCACACCTATCTTTTTCCGTTTCTAGGACTGATCTTTCTATGCTTGTTTTTCGCTTGCGAAAGACCTAGCTCTAGCTCGGTATATCAATTATTGGTTAGCGCTGATACTGGACTTAATTTTGTGAATGAGATTACCGAAACGGATTCCTTTAATATTTTGGAGACCGAGTTTATTTATAATGGGGGAGGACTGGCTGTTGGCGATCTCAATGGAGATGGCTTACAGGATCTCTTCTTTGCCGGCAACCAAGTAGACAACCGTTTATATTTGAACGAAGGTGGATTGAAGTTTCAAGACATATCTACTGTTGCAGGGATTCAAAAATCCCATCCTGACATCTGGTCTTCTGGGGTAACCATTCTTGATATAAACCTGGATGGCCGGCAGGATATTTATGTATGTAATACCCTGTCTGAAGAAGCTAATTACCGCCAAAATCTCCTATATATTAATCAAGGAAATAATAGCGACGGCCTACCTAGTTTTCAGGAAATGGGAGCCGCCTACGGTGTGGCTGACCCTAGTCATTCCTCACATGCTCAATTCTTTGATTACGATAATGATGGAGATCTCGATCTATTCGTGGGAGTAAATCTGATCGAAGGACGCTATCCCAATCAATTTGTGGATATTAAGCTGGATGGAACGGGCTTGAATAGAGATAATCTTTTCAGAAATGATTGGGATGACACTTTGGGACACCCTGTATTTACCGATGTATCTTTAGAAGCGGGACTACTTCAAGATGGGTATAGCCACAGTACATTGATCCATGATTTCAATGAGGACGGATGGGCCGATATTTATGTGGCTAATGATTATCAAAGTGATGATCTCATTTTTATTAATAATCAAGATGGGACCTTTACGAACCAGGCTGGGAAGATATTCAAGCATTTCTCACTGTCTGCGATGGGCAGCGATGTAGCCGATTTTAATAACGATGGCGCGGCGGATTTCTTTACTACGGAAATGCAGCCCTATTACAATAAGCGTAAGAAACTATTCCAAGGAGAGAGCAGCTATCAGATGCAGATCCTTACGGAGCGCTTTGGATACAACTATCAGTACACGCGTAATACATTGCAATTAAACCAGGGGACCGACCCTGAAACGGATTTACCGGTATTTTCGGAAGTTGGGATGTATGCCAAGGTACAGGAGACCGATTGGAGTTGGGCAGCCTTGTTCGCTGATTATGATAATGATGGTTGGCAGGACTTGTATGTCGCCAATGGTTTTCCGAGAGATGTAACGGACCGCGATTTTGCAGACTTCCGGGCTTTTGCCAGTAATCTGGTGACTACCAAAGAACTGTATGAGCGTATTCCAGAGGTAAAATCTCCTAATTTTCTTTTCCGCAACCAAGGGGATCTCACTTTTACTTCAGTGGGGAAAGATTGGGGCCTAGCTATGCCCTCTTTCAGCAATGGTGCAGCCTATGCCGATCTAGATAATGATGGGGATTTGGAACTGATCACCAATAATATTGATGATGAGGCCTTTTTATTTGAAAATACGATAAACCAATCTGCTACAGCAACATCTACTCAACAATATTTACGCGTTGCTTTGCAAGGGCCGGAATCCAACCCAGGAGCCTACGGAGCGAAAATTGAAATCCGGCACAATGGAATGCGGCAGCTTCGGTTTAGCTTATCAAACAGAGGCTATTTGTCACAATCCGAAAATATTGCACACTTTGGTTTAGGAGAAGTGTCCGAAATAGATACCTTGATTGTCACTTGGCCCGATGGCCGTCAGACTATACAACAGAATGTCAAAGGCAATCAACTACTAGCTATTGCCTATGATACCGCTGGTGAGGCCACCGATATGGCAGCAGCTAGCAATACCGAAAAACTCTTTGAAGAAGTGGTAGACCAGTATCAACTGGCGTATGAGCATGAGGATTTAGACTTCATCGACTTCAATTTCCAGCGAACACTACCACATAAATTTTCTCAATATGGACCTTCCATTGCCATAGGAGATGCCAATGGAGACGGCAGAGCCGATGTCTTCTTAGGAGGAAGCCGGGGCTTTGATCAAACCTGGATGTGGCAGCAAGTGGATGGCCAGTTTCAGTCAGAAACGGTTAGCCTGAAGACCGATACGGAGAAAAGGGAAGAGGATATTGCCAGTTTATTATTTGATGCGGATGGAGATCAGGATTTAGATCTTTATTTAGTAAGAGGTAATGCTCAATCCGAAGCTGGGAGTACATTGTACCAGGATGTATTGTACATCAATGATGGAGCAGGTCAATTTACCTTAGACTCTACGGCTTTACCGGAGATGACTGCTAATGGCTCCTGTGTCAAAGCTGCTGATTTCGATCGCGATGGAGATTTGGATTTGTTCGTAGGCAGCCGAGTCTTACCCAGGGCCTACCCCTTGCCAGATAGATGCTATCTGTTGAGAAATGACAGTGAAGATGGCAAGGCTAAATTTACTGATATCACAGCTTCGGTTAATGAAGATCTACTGAAGCCTGGCCTAATCACTGATGCTTTATGGACGGATGTAGATGGCGATCAATGGCCAGATCTTATGTTAGCTGGAGAATGGATGTCATTGATGGTTTTCCAAAATGAGCAAGGAAAGGGGTTTACAGATATTACCCCTACCAGTGGCCTGGCTGAATATGCGGGCTGGTGGAATAGCTTAGCTGCGGCAGATTTGGATCAAGATGGGGATATGGACTACATCGCTGGCAACTTTGGCGAAAATCTTTATTTCCGCTGCACATCGGACGAGCCCTTGCGCATCTATGGCCAAGATCTGGATCAAAATGGAATGGTGGATCCACTGATATCCTGCTATTGGCAAGATTCCTTAGGTAACAGAGATGAGTACCTCTATCATCCCCGACAAGATATGGTGAAGCAATTTGTTGGGATTAGAAAGAAATTCAACACCTACGGTGAGTATGGGGAAGCTAGCGTATCCGATATGTTTACCCCCGAAGAAATGGATGGTGCTACCATTTTAACTGCTAATTGGATGAAAACCGCCGTCATCGAAAATCTAGGAAATGGCCAGTTTGAATTGCGCGCCTTACCGATCGAAGCTCAATTGGCGCCTGTTTATGCCATATTGCCCTATGATCTCAATCAAGATGGGAGATTGGATTTGTTGATGATCGGAAATGACCATGGCATCGAAGTCCAACAAGGACGGGCCGATGCCTTCAATGGTTTGGCTTTGATGAACAACGGAGGTTTTGGATTCCAATCGCTATCACTGGAGGAGAGTAATTTTATGGTCCGTGGAGATGGAATAGGCTTAGCTAGCATCGCCCTAGAGACGGGGCAAGAATTGATCTTGGCTACACAGCATCGTGGTAGCTTAAGGGCCTTTGAGCTTAAGGCCGCCAACAAAGGGCAACTGATCCGACTGCAAGAAGGCGAGGTGAAGGCGCTACATTTTCTAGCGGATGGGAAGAAGCAAATGGAGGAATTGTATTGGGGCTCCAGCTTCCTTTCTCAACGCGGGAGGTATGTACACAAATCCCCTTCCGTAAGTAAAATAGAATTATTGGCAGTAGATGGCACTGTCAAGCGAACGATTGAATAAGGTTTTTCAAGACACTAAAATTAGAAAAAAGTAATCCATGTTTTTGCGAATGAAAAGCATATATAGCCTGCTATTGCTGGGCTTTCTATGTTCCTTGTATACCTGCTCACAAGATTCTGCTAAGCAGGTAGATCCAGATGAATTGGAGGGCGAGGCCCTGGCACGATATGCCTGTGGTAATTGTCATAGCTATCCCCGTCCGGATCTTTTACCCAAGATCGGTTGGGAAAATGTAATTCCTCACATGGCGCATCGCTTAGGGATGGATCCTCAGACCTATAATCCGTATGCCAGTAAATCGATAGAGGAGTCTTTCCGACTAGAATCTTCCGGAATTTACCCGAGCAGCCCGACTTTATCCGATTCTGCTTGGCAAAAGCTGCTCGATTTTTACCGAGCTCATTCTGCGGACAGCTTTGAGTTGGTTACGCCAAATCTTTACCCAAACCCTGCGCTCTTTCGGCCCCGGCTGATTGAGCTTGATCTAACGAATCAACCGGTGCTTACGCTCTTGGAGATCGATCAGGAGAAGGGGGGAATATACTACGGCGACGCTAGCGGGAATCTGGCTAAATTAGACACGGCTTTTCAACGACGACAATATGCCAAACTCCCGAGTCCAGTGGTGGATGTGGAATTGGGGGCAAATAAAAATGACCTCTATTTGCTTAATATTGGCTTGTTGAATCCAAATGATATAGAAACAGGAGGCGTAGTAAGTACCGATGATTCACGATTCGCTCCTTTGCAATTGCTGAAACAGAATCTAGCACGCCCAGTGGCCATGGTAGCTGCAAAGATCGATACAGATGAACAAGAGGACTTAGTGATTGCCCATTTCGGGAATAAGTTTGGGCGTCTTTCTTGGTACAAGCTGGAGAAGGGTGAATGGCAAGAAAGGATCATTAAAGAAGAGGCGGGGATGAGCAAGATCATCGTGGAAGATGTAGATCAGGATGGCGACAATGATTTAGTGGTCCTGCGATCGCATGGAAACGAAGGAGTGAGTGTTTTTATCAACAAAAAAGGGACATTCACAGAACGATCTCTGCTGGAACTTCCTCCTATTTATGGAACTTCCGACTTGGAGTACGTAGATATGAATGGGGACGGACAGAAAGACCTAGTGATAGCTTCCGGAGACAATGGAGATAACACGAATTTATTGAAACCTTATCACGGCATTAGGATCTTTTTGAAAGAAGGGGAGGAGTACAAAGCGTCCTACTTTCAAGCGATGTACGGAGCGACCAAGGTTAGAGTAAGAGATTTTGATGAGGACGGGGATATGGATATTTTTGCTAGTGCCTTCTATTCCGATTATTCCAAACCAGAACACACCAGTTTACTGTATTTGGAAAATCAGGGCGATTTGCAGTTTAAGCCCCAGCATTTTGCCGAGGGAAAGGCCGGGCGATGGATCGTAGCGGATGCCGGCGATTTTGATCAAGATGGTGATCAGGATATATTGGTGGGCTCCTTCGTGCAAGGCATTGTATCTATAGACTATACTACCTTGGAAGCTTGGCGATCGGACCCGAAGCACCTACTCTTTTTAGAAAATCAACTCAAATAGGACGGCGAATTCCTGCCCGTAAGACTTAAGATCAGGAGGAGGGAAACACGAGCTGCGGTTTGTATTTCCCTCTTCAATCTTTTATCCTAGACAACAGCTTCTAATAGTTAGGGATATTTTTTCCTAAAATAAAGTCGCGTGTTCCTACCCATAACTCTCCTTCTTGTCTTAGGTGTAGAACGCCATTGTTCCCGCCTCGCGGTGTTGGTTTTTCTCGCTCCGCTTCGGTGAGGTAGGGATCGTCGGCAAAGTAATAATCCTGCACATAATAATAGCGACCAGTACGCTCTAGTAGGGTAGGATGAATGTGAGCCGGGACCTCCCTCCCTGGATAGCTGGCGGGCTGGCCAGTATAGAAGGTATATTGACCATTTTGATCCGTTTTCAACCAAGCTCTGATATGGCCATGTCGCCTTGCCCAGTTCTTTTCTGTACCATTGCTGGGATAAATTCCGTTATCATCCGTTTGGTAAATGTATAGAACCGTACCGGGGGCAGGTGTTTGACCATCTGTTTGGTAAACGGTGCCAGATATTCTTAGTTTTTTCGATGTTGTGTAGAATAATGACAGAGTATCTATGGCTGAAAGTTCTTTACGTCCAAACTCCAGGACTGCCTCACAGCCTTCACAAGGAGCGCCTACTAGTCGGGGCTCGGAATCGAATTGAGCTTGACAAACAAAGCCGAGAATGCCAAAGAGCATTAAGCAGAAGGAATACTTCATGTGGGTTTTTGTACAAAGTTAGCGTGGATAGATACCAGGAAAATTAATAGTAGAGGAAGGGCTAGTAACAAGGGCTGAAAAACACGAATGGGTATATCAGCGGACTACTTGATCAACATAACTTCTTGGACGATCTCTCCATCCTGCAACTCACCAACTTCATCCATCAGTTGATAATTGATGACGACTAAATATAAACCAGGAGGTACGGCTTTGCCCCCACTACGACCATCCCAAATCTGGTCAGTGCTTTTGTTCTCCACTAGCTTATCTCCCCAGCGGCTGTATACTGCCGTACTGATCTGAGAAACAGTGCAGCCGCTAAAAAGGCTCAATTGATCGTTTTGGCCATCATTATTGGGACTAAATGCATTTGGAAGATACACAGCGCAGGAGCAGGCTTCTCTACTGATCGTGTAGGTATAAGCAATCGGATTGGTGCAACTGAGGTTTGAGGCTTGATAGGTGCCTGCTTCTTCAACTAGTCGAGGCTCACTGCTAGCGTTATCCAACCAGATAAATTCCGGAGAAGGCAAATCAATCAGCCAATTTTCACCACATTGTAGCGTCGTATCAATTTCTAACTGACTTTGATCAGGAGTGGATTCACAGGCATTATTAAATTTAAGCTCTAGGGTAGAAGCCCGTTCAATTTGAATACTACCATCATAGAGACTCATATTCAATTCAGAAATGGCCGTGTCAATGGCCGTTGCCTTCGGGCTGTAATCATGGGTGAAGGTTTCCTGGAACGGCTCCCAGTAAAAGCAATCCGTTTCTTCCTTTTCCATTGAGACCTGTAACAGAAAGTTTCGTAAGGATGGCGTTGTGGCCGGAATGGATGCCCCGTTGCCAGCAATTGTCAAGTAGCCGTCCTCATCTAAAGAATGGTAAATTTCTCCTGTATTGAAAGCTTGAGCAGTGACAAGTCTGCGCTGCTCGAGGATCTGGCCATCAGCCGAAAGCCAAAGGTAGCAGAGCTCATTGGTATTGTTGGTTGGGTATCCATAGATAGCTATGATGTCGCCATTGCTTTCTCGTCTAATGCTAGCAGGGTATTTGGTAGAGGTAAAAGCCGGGCTTTTCCAACTGAGGGTTCCATCAGGCGCCAATTTGTAGAAGAATGATTGATTCTCTCGAATGACTTGAAAGATATATCCCCCTGAAACCGAAACTGGTCCAGTAGTAGGAACCGGACTATCGGAGGTGCCTTCACTTGCCCACTGGAGCTCCCCATTGGGCGTTAGCATATAGGTGTATTTATCAGATCGGCAGAGAAAGCCCCCTTCTTCCGTGAATATAGCCTC
Organism: Saprospiraceae bacterium; assembly: GCA_019634045.1. GTDB lineage: Bacteria > Bacteroidota > Bacteroidia > Chitinophagales > Saprospiraceae > DT-111. Next base: position 5,555 of record JAHQWA010000477.1, on the reverse strand, counting down.
CCCACCAGTATCAAAGGGCGTAAAGCGTTTCCCCCACTCATAGTTCAGTTCATCATCGAAAACTGCAATAAAGCCCTGCTTTTGAATATTCCAATCCAGCAATAGCCCATAAGCCAATACCCGATTGTCTTTCATCGCGATATTATAAGTAAAGTGATCTACGGTGCCGGTATTGTATAACTTAAAGCGTTTGACCTCCCCCTGGCTATTTACCTTTAGGAGCATTACCCGTTCATCAAACCCCTGGTAGGCACTACCAAATACGAAGATGCTTCCGTCCTGCCCAATCACGATATCTCTAAACTCAGCGTAGAACCCCTTCGTCTGGTAGCTGTAAGACCAACGCAATTGGCCACAATTATCAAGCTTCGACAAGAAAATTTTGCCATCGTCTCCCGTGTTGAGTGCTTCCAGAGAGGAGGTACCGATTACTATCTCTCCCAGTTCCGTCCGGGCAATCTTTTGCTGCAAATACTTTTCAGGGCTATCTAAGGTCTTTAGGTAGTCCTGGCCCAGCAATGCTTGTGCGCTAAGCAAATAGAGGGTCAAAATAGATAGCAGGCGGTAAAATCGCATCTATCAAATATCTTAATTCTGGATCGGCTATAAAACTTTTTTCACTCCTAATCTTCGCAATGTTCAATCTTGGACATTTGATTTGGCCAGAAAATATATCATGCTCTCTCATATGCCTATTTTGTTGAATGTAAGCAATATAGAAGAGGCGAATTCGTTAAATCTATAGACACTTTCTGTGTCAATTTAACCGATCCCGTAGTTGTTAGGGATATTCTCTTCCTATTCTCCCCTCTATTCTAAGGCTAGTACCCCCGGTTTTTTGTGGAACCATACAACTGATATTGGCGTAAACTGCTATATTAAATGGGCTAAATCCATAGTTTAGCCATTGTTCAGGAGGGCTACCCTGCCGAAATAGATATACTGCCTTGAAAACGAGAACTGACTTTACATACTATTTTTTATTAAAATCGTTAATAATGAATCCTTTTGTAAGATTTTCAATCTTCCTTTTTTTCGGACTACTCATGACGTCGTGTGTCAGCAAAAAACAGTATGAGTTACTACAAAAAGAGTTAGCCACTGCCAATGATGATTTGGGTAAATGTGGTGAGAGCTTGAATGCTTATATGAATCGCTTGTCGGTTTGTCAGCAGGAAGGCGAGGGCCTACGAGGAAACTTAAAAAGTGCCCAGAATAGTTTACTGTTAAGAGAAGAGCAAATACAAGATCTTAAAGATCAGATTGCCGATATCCGTATACAAAGAGATGCCCAACTGAACCAGGTAGAAGATTTGACTAGATTGTCTCAATCCGCTAACCAGAACATTGGTGAGACATTGTCACAATTAGAGCAGAAAGACAAATATATTCAGCTACTGCAAGCGGCTAAAACTCGAGCAGATTCCATCAACTTGGCGTTGGCGGTCAATTTGAAGAGTGTATTGCAAGATGGAATCGAGGATGAAGATGTAGAAATTAAGGTGGATAAGACAGTCGTATATGTCAATCTATCCGATAAAATGCTTTATCAAAGTGGTAGTGCCAAGATCACTTCTCGTGCCAGTGAAGTACTTGGAAAAATTGCGCAGATTGTTAAGTCGCGTCCTGAGGTAGAGGTAATGGTAGAGGGATACACCGATAATGTGCCGATCAAGAATAGCTGTATGGCCGATAACTGGGATCTAAGTGTTAAGCGGGCTACTGCCGTAGTTCGATCTTTGCAATGGGGGCATAATGTTGATCCAAACCGTTTGATTGCTGCGGGACGTGGTCAATACAATCAATTAGCTAGTAATGATACAGCTGAAGGTAGATCTACCAACCGTAGGACTAGAATCATCATTCTACCTAAATTGGATCAGTTCTACGATCTACTAAATCCAAATGCGGTTCCTAACGATTAATCATTTAGCAATCAAAAGGAATTAGACCGTAGGCAAGTTGTGGGTTTTACAGACCACAATTGGCTCAAGATATAGCAAAGGGAATGTCCGAAGGACATCCCCTTTTGCTTATACAATACCTCGCATTTGATTTTTGGGTGTATTACAGTAGAGTGTGGACCCTTATCCCGATTGCGGAAAGCTAGGTCTGTCAATTAGAGAAAACCTTACGATCGGCGATAGATAGTCCACTAAATATTTATATCAGTGAATGACACTAGGATACATGGGCTGTGAATAAGAAAGTGTATCCGTTTTAGCCTGGCTATGTCCAGGTGTCACTTCTTCTTGCGGAATAAGCACATCCAATATATCTTCTTGCTGTCGGCTGTATATCAAAATTATTCCAAGCAGGGATAGAAAAAGGGAAGTAATCAGAATCTTTTTCATGATTGATTATGGGTTTTGGCGAAGCAAAAGCATTGCGCTTTTGAGGTGGTTTTCATTGTGGTTTTCATAGGTATATACCCGCTCTTGCGAATCCTCAACTGAGTTTGATCAGCTTTTTAAAGATTTTTCTATTTCTAGCAAAGCATTAGGGATACCAGTTGCCAGGCCGAAGGGTCGATAAAAGACTTTGGTCCCCCAAAGAAGTGGCAGGTGTTTAGAACTGCCCTGTACTTATTCCATCAAAACAAAGGCGGCCCAGAAATACGGATCCTCATATTTGGCTTTCATTTGTTGCTGGGTGAGATGAAAGGCTTGCCTGATGGTTAAGTTAGGACGTAGACAGTTTTGTAAAAAGGTAGTGGTGAAGTCGATGGTTTCATCGCTATCCGGTACATTCCACAAGGTGGCTAGTAGGTAGTCAACGCCAGCTAGTTTAAAGGCTCGTTGCAATCCATAGACGCCTTCCTTGCCTTTTACTTCTCCCAATCCCGACTTACAGGCGGAAAGAATGGCGAGTTGTGTATTGGACAAGTCTAGGCCTGCTATTTCATACGCTGTCAAAATTCCATCTTCCTGATTGGGAATGGAGGCTTTTTGTTGCCAAGCGCGATTTCCGTTAGATAGAACTAAGCCGGATCGGAAGAAGGGATTGGTAGAAAACCGGAAATTATGTCTGCCTCCTTTACGCAGGTTCTCATATTGTTTTTCGGGAGTAGAATAGAAGAAGCCATGTGTGCCAAAATGCAGTATTTCGGGTGCTTTCTGACGCATTAGGCGTTTAATCGTACTTTCAGTGGCTTCCGCCTCCATGTAGGGCTGAACGTAGAATCCGGCTGTATCTAGGAGGTGTGCGATTTGCTTGGCTTCTTGCTTGGTTTTGGGTAAAGATTGCCAATGCCATTCTCGTTCCACCACAGCTAGTTTGGTCGCGGCGGATGACTCTGTTAGCTCTTGCAGAGGGGCGTCATAGGTAATGCCTCCATACACCCAAGCTTCCCCTTCCTGCTGTAGTCGCTCTAGCTTATCGTCTAGTAATTTGCGGCAGCTACTAAGCTGAAAGAGCTGATGCCGATCCGATAAATATAGTTTCTCATCACAAGGAAGAGCCGCTAAATTGATATGATGAAGCTGGCCGGATGGAGCGTAGTATACCGTCTTTACTTTGCGGAGGTGTGGTTGGATCTTGGACCAAATAAGTTGATAGAGCTCAGCCGTATAAAGTTGCTTAACTCGCTCTCTACTCTTCAGTTGAGCAGACGGAGTGAGGGCTATTAGTTCGCGCTCTTCGAATAGGGGGACGAAGATGGGATAACGTGCTTCGGCTTGGATAATGATGGCAGCGTAGAGGATACTATCCGTGGGAACTCCAGCGCGAGTAAAGGGGAAATGAATGAATTCAATCCCTACTTCATCCACCTGCAATTGTTGTTGAACAAGTTTCCAATCTACGGATGCAGTGTGGTCAATTGTTCCGTAAGCGTCAAGGGTGAGAGCGGTTTCTAATTTTTCAGCCACTCTATGTAAGCTATCAATATCAAATTTTTGCTTGGCTTTGGGCAAGCTAAAATTATTGCTAATTAATTGCTTGATGGACACCCATTCTTTCAACTGAGCATTAATTTGAGGATCCTCAATTTGTCGGATCACATCTAGCCAGTTTTGAGTATGTCCTAGTAGCAGGTCTTTGAGACTTAAGGCATTTTCCGTGCTAAGAACAATCCAATCCGGATTATCCTCATGATATAAATGCGTGTAGGAGAAGTGGTCGTTGAAGTCTTGTTGCACCAGCTGTAGGAAGTTTTCCTTTCCAGCTTCGCTTAACAGCTTAAGGTTGCGTTGCATTTGCTTTTGACGCACCTTGGCATTTTTCCGCGCTACCGTCAAGACTTTATCTCCCTCTTGTTTGGCAGAAAGTAGCCGGGCTAGTAGATTAAGTCCAGTGCCAAAGATTTCATGATCCTCTGAATAGAGTTTATTGATAAGGACCAAGGCCCGGTAACAAGAATCCAAGGCTTCCTCCCTTTGACCTAAGTGATTTTTAAAGTTGACTAGGCTGAGTAGAAATTGAGCATAGAGCGCACCCTGGTATTCCGTTTGCTTGCCAACCACTTGTACAGCCTGTAGCTGATATTCTTCGGCTTCTTGATACCTGCCCTGTTCTCCACGGAGGGTGGCTAAATTTGCCAAGGTAAGGGCCGTCCTGTAGCTTTTGTCCCCAAGTGTTTTCCGAAATAGCTTTAGAGATGCTTGAAAATACTCGTCTGCGATCTCATACGCTCCAATTTCTCGATGTACTTTGGCGTAGTTTTGGAGAGAAATAGCCAGATCAGGTGATTCGGCTGGTAGTGTTTGCCTGCTGTTTTCCAAGGCCTTTGTAATGTAGGCAAGGGCTAATTCTCTTTGACCGAGCCTTAGGTAGATATTGGCGATATTTTCGAGGCGGGTACCATAGGCCGTACTTTCTTTCCCTTGAATTCCCGCTGTAATCTCTAATGAACGAAGTGCCAAGGGCAAAGCTTTGTCCAATTGGTCCGTTCCCGTATAGTGCAAAGCAAAATTGTTGAGGACGACATTGTAGTAGGGGTGTAAGGTATCTCCCCTTTGCTCAAGCCGGTGGGCCGCATCGAGGAATAGCGGCTCCGCTTGAATATAATTTCCGATTTCATGATAGATGCTAGCTAAGGAAGCCAAGGCGATGGCAAATTCAAAGCTATGAGCGCCATAGGCTTCTCGGGCCACCTCCGCTGCTTGTTGATAAAAAGGGACAGACTTGGCAAATTGCCCCAAACGTTCAAGTGCTTCTGCGATATTGCTTAATAATTCACCCTGCAACTTTAGGTCCACCTCATACCCAATGTGCAGTGCATCTTGATAGGTCTCAAGGGCGTCCTCTAATTGGTAACTATCAAGGTAGATAATACCTAGGTTATTGCTACACCAACCACATTGTGGATCATTGACTCCAAGTTGTATGCGGCAATTGGCAAGCGCCTGTTGGGCAAAAGTTTGTGCTTCATACATAGCTCCTCCTTCGTAGGCCGCAGTAGCAAGGCTATCCAACTTTTGCCAATCTACTATATCTTGCGCGGGCAGATACTGCGGTAGATAAAGGAGTAATACTGAAGTATATAGTAGGTTTGATAGAACAGTTTTCATGTTATCGAGTTGAATTTATTCCTAACCCGGATTTTAGGTAAGGGG
>JAHQWA010000476.1 GCA_019634045.1 Saprospiraceae bacterium | reverse complement strand
GATGATGACCTTTCTGGAGAAGGACCATTCACCCTTTTCGCACCGACCGATGCAGCCTTTGGATTACTTCCTGATGGAACTGTAGAAACTTTACTACAAGATCCAACCGGTGACCTAGCTAATATATTACTACACCATGCCGTTTCTGGAAGTGTAGCTTCCGGCGACCTATCGGATAACCAAGTCGTAGAAACGCTTTTTGGTAAAAATGTAATCGTGAATATTACCGCCGATGGAGTATTCATCAATGATGCCAAAGTGTCCATGGCGGATGTGCCAGCTGATAATGGAATTGTACATGTAATCGACGCCGTGTTGATCCCAACTAATACGGTGCTAGACATAGTCCTAGAAAGTACTGCTCATGACACTTTAGAGGTAGCCATTCTTGCCGCAGAGCTGGATGATGATCTATCAGGTGAAGGACCTTTTACACTATTCGCTCCAACTGATAGTGCATTTGCAAACTTACCGGCTGGTACCATCGAGACCTTGCTTCAAGATCCTACTGGAGACTTAGCTACCATTCTTTTGTATCATGCTTTGGATTCTGAAGTAAGATCTACTGATTTAACAGATGGTCAGATGGCTACTACCATCCAGGGAGAACAAATCATGGTGACCATCAATGCAGATGGTGTATTCATCAATGATGCTCAAGTGATTATGGCTGATATACCTGCGGACAATGGTGTGGTACATGTACTAAATGCTGTAATCTTACCCCCAAGTATCACGGCTGTGGAAGACCTATCAGCTTCAGACTTCAATATCGAAGTATTCCCCAATCCAGTTTCCAACACGCTAAACATCAATATTTTTGAAGAGGGTTTAGGTGAAGCAGATGTACTGCTTTGGAACATCTATGGTCAAAAGGTGAGACAGTGGAGCTGGACGCAAGGGAGCTACCAAGTCAATGTTAACGATCTACCTACAGGAAATTATCTCCTTGAATTCCGTACGGATAAAGGAAGAGTCCAACAACAGATCGTGATCAACAAATAGTAGATGATTTATTGAATGATACTCAGTTTTTTGCTCCGTCGATAAGAGCATGTTAGACAAGCCGGCGAAGGACTTCCTTCGCCGGCTTTTTGTTTGATGAATACTACAGGATAGAAGTTCTTGATTTATAAAAAATTACTACTTTTAGTCTCGGCAATTGAGGTTTACCTAATTAGTAAGTTGAACTCATTCTATGCTGGCAGTATCACACTATCTTTCTCCCTTTGGTTGCATTGAAGTAAAGGGCGATTCAAATGGAGTCCAATCTGTTAAGTTGGTCAGTAAGAAACCCTGCCCCACCGGGCCGATTCACCCTGCCCTAAAAGATTGCATCGTTCAGCTGGATGAGTACTGTAAAGGGAAAAGAGAAAAATTTGATCTACAACTCAATTGGGGAGATTCCACCCCTTTCAACCAGTCTGTCTGGAAGGCCCTTTTAGAAATTCCCTTTGGCAGAACCAATTCCTACTCAGCTATCGCGGAGAAGATCGGCAATCCAACCGCCGTGCGCGCCGTTGGCTTAGCTAATCGGAATAACCCCATTGCGATCATTGTTCCTTGCCACCGAGTGATCGCTAAGAATGGCGACCTACATGGCTACTTCTACGGCTTAGATATGAAACGTCGCCTCTTAGAACACGAAAACCCGATGAGCTTTGCTCGCCAAGGCAGTTTGTTCTAATCTCGACCGCTAGGATAGAAAGAGCCTTGCTATTTTAAACATTGCCGCCCACCTCTTGTTACTACAACCTCATTCTTACTTTATCCTTGTATTATGACATTCGATACTAGCTTAAGCTGTGCTCAATCTCTTGATCAACAAGATCCGTTGCAAGCATTCCAGCAAGAATTCCTATTTCCCCAACACAATGGAAAGAAGGCCATATACTTTTGCGGCAATTCTCTGGGTTTACAGGCGAATGGGGTGAAAGGGGCAATAGATCAGGTGCTTCGGGAATGGGGAGAACAAGGCGTTGAAAGCTGGTTTAAAGGGGATCAGCCATGGCTAAAGGTGCAAGAGCGCATGCAAGGCCCCTTAGCCAAGGTCGTAGGAGCCCTCCCCGAGGAAGTAATTGTGATGAATACCTTGACGGTTAACATTCATTTACTCCTAGGCAGCTTTTATCAACCAACTTCTACTCGTTTTAAGGTGATCATGGAAGCGGGAGCCTTTCCTTCAGATCAATACGCTGTAGCCGCCCAAGTGAGCAAATTAGGATTTGATCCGGCAGAAGCCATCATCGAGGTGAAGCCTAGAGCAGGAGAAGAATTGCTGCATACAGAAGACATCATAGCTGCTATCGAAGCGGCAGGAGAAAGCTTGGCCCTGACCATGCTGGGCGGGATCAACTACTACACTGGCCAATTGTATGATCTTGCTGCCATCACAACAGCTAGTCATTCCGTAGGTGCCTATGCCGGCTTTGACCTGGCTCATGCTGCGGGAAATGTACCGATGTCTTTGCATGATTGGGGCGTTGACTTTGCGGTCTGGTGTAGTTATAAATACCTCAATGGAGGCCCGGGGGGCCCTAGTGGTGTCTTTCTCCATAATAAACATGGAGATGATCCCAACTTCCCCCGTCTTGCAGGTTGGTGGGGGTATCAAGAAAGTGGTCGCTTTTTGATGCGGAAAGACTTCGTCCCCAGTAAAGGAGCGGCAGGTTTGCAAATTAGCACTCCACAGATGTTGGCATTTGCCCCGCACTGGGTCAGTTTAGAAGTAGTCGAAAGGGCGGGAGTACAACGAATGTTCGACAAAAGTAAACGGCTGACGGCCTACCTCGAATATTTATTGCACCAACTCAATGCGAAAGGAGCTGCTTTACATATTATAACCCCTACCGATCCAGCAGCTAGGGGTAGCCAATTATCCATTTACTTTGAACAGAATGGAAAAGCCTTATTCGACTACATTAGTGAAAATGGCGTGATCTGTGACTGGCGAGAAGATAACTTATCCCTGAGTGGGGGTGGAGTTATCCGAGTTGCACCAGTCCCTCTATACAACAGCTTTCAAGAGGTTTATGAATTTATAGCGCTTATTCAGCAATACCTTCAGCTAGATAGTCACTCAGGAGTAGCCGCTAATCCCTCACAAAATCCCATTCAGCCCTAAGCCCAGCGAGCAAGGCCAAAATCGTCTAGTTTTGAAGAAGACAAAATTCTAAAAACCTTCAAAACTTTGTCATGAAAAATCACCTTGCTCCACTAGCTTGGTCATGGATCGCTTGGGTCTTGGCCGCAAAACTCATTCTACATGGCTCCACCAATGGCAACTACAGTTACCATAGAGACGAGCTCCTATACTTGGCTCTGGGGAATCATCCAGATTTTGGCCATTGGTCAAATGGTCCATTGATTGGTTGGATCAGCTGGTTCACGCAACGGGCCTTAGGGGATTCTCCCTTCATGATTCGCTTTATTCCAATGCTATTGGGCTGTGGCCTAATCGTTTTGGCCGCGAGTATGGCCCGAGATCTAGGGGGTGGGAAATGGGCGCAATTGCTAGCCGCCATAAGTATTCTGGTATCTCCGATGTATTTGCGAGCCAGCACCATGTTTCAGCCGGTGATTTTCGATGTATTCTTATGGACCTCCTTCACCTTTCTGTTAGTGCGCTATCTGGCTACGCAGAATGCCAAATACATCATAGCTTTTGGAATCGTTTTTGGCGTCAGTTTATTGAATAAATATACGCCCGTATTCTATTTGATGGCCCTACTCTTGGCACTGCTGGCTACACCTTATCGGTCTTTATTGTGGAAAAAAGAAACTGGGATTGCCGCTGCCTGTGCCTTTCTCATCTTTCTCCCGAATCTACTATGGCAGAAAGCTTATCATTTTCCAGTTATCAAACATATGGAAGCCTTAAGTGCCACACAATTGGCCAATGTGAAGCCTGCCAACTTCTTATTAGATCAGCTATTGCTAAATATGCCCTCTATGCTATTGCTGTTTGGCGGCCTCTTTTTCTTCTTTGGCCGAAAAGGTAAATCCTTCCGGGTACTAGGTTGGCTATACCTGGCGGTGATCACTCTCTTCTTGATATTTAAAGGTAAAAGCTATTATTCAGCAGGTATTTACCCCGTTTTACTAGCCGCAGGAGCAGTCATCTGGGAACACTGGGCCAAACCTCAGTGGGCTAAGGCTAGTCTAGGTTCGCTAATGGTATTGTCTACGCTACCTTTTCTTCCGCTTGGGGTATTCATTCTTCCCTTAGAAGACATGGTAGACTACTCGAATTGGTTGAAAACGGAAGTAAAGTTGGATGGTCCTTTAAGATGGGAGGATGGGATTGTCCACGACTTACCCCAAGACTATGCGGATATGTGTGGCTGGGAGGAGTTAGCACAAATCGCAGAAGTGGCCTTTCAGAAAGCAAATGCGCCAGAGCACACGCTCCTGTACGCCGAAAATTACGGCCAGGCAGGTGCCATTAATTTGTACGGAAAAGGCAAGGGACTTCCCCACTGCAATAGCTTCTCTGATAACTTCCGCCTTTGGATCGATCCCGAATTTCAACCCACAGCCCTTATTTACATCAATGATGAACTAGGAGCAGACGTCGAGGCACTTTTTGAGGACATCCAGTTGATTGGAAGTATAACTACCCCTTATGCCCGAGAAAAGGGGACCATGGTTTTTCTTTGTCAAAGCGGAAAAGAAGACGTCTCCACCTTTTGGCACGAGCGGGTAGATCTCGTGGCTACCAGCTGGCAAAAATAATCCATGTAGGAGTCGATTCCAGCTAGAATTACTAGCTGGAATCGGCATTCTTCCCCCTCTCCCGCTCTCCCCCTCTCCATTCTCTTTTCTTGTCTTACCTTTTACACATTATTTCACATAAGCTAAATAAATTTTTAGATTAGCCTAAAAATATATAAATTTGTAGAAAGAAACCATTTGACACACATTCGATCTATGGAGTCGTCCATCTCACAAACAGAGGAGAATTACCTCAAAGCGATCTACAAAATCCAGGAGCGCGCTAGCAAACCGGCAAGCACCAACGCCATTGCCGCTGCGATGAGTACCAGTGCTGCCTCGGTTACGGATATGATCAAGCGCTTATCCGAAAAAGATCTGGTTAATTATGAACGATATCGCGGTGTAACGATGACCAAGGATGGGCAACGCATCGCCACTACCTTAATTCGCAAACATCGCCTTTGGGAAGTTTTCCTGGTGGAGAAACTAGATTTTTCTTGGGATGAAGTACATGATATCGCTGAACAGCTAGAGCATATTCAATCGACAGAATTGATTGAGCGGCTCGATGAATATCTGGAATTTCCCCGTTTTGATCCACATGGCGATCCCATTCCAGATGCAGATGGCGTTTTCACCTTCCGCAAACAAGTCTTATTGGGAGAGATGGGCGAAACTGAAGAAGGGGTGATTGTAGGCGTACAGGATCATACTAGCGACTTTCTGCAGTACCTAGATCGCATGGAATTAACCCTAGGAACCGAGATCAAATTGCTGGAGCGATACGCCTATGATGATTCGGTCAAGATCTTACTAAGCAACGAAAAAGAGATCGTGATTTCCAAGAAGGTCAGTCAACACTTATTTATTCAAAAGAACTTCCTTGACAAGTAGCCACGGGAGGCCAGATCGACTTCAAGGAACGCAACAAAATAGTACCATGACAAAAGCTACCATCGTTCATCAAATCAAAATTTACGGGCTGGCGGTCCTATTTTTAGGCTCCGCCGCTGCTCTATATAGTCAAGATAAACCGCTGGTCGTATCGACCGCCTCGATCTTTTCTGATATGGCTGAAGTAATCGGTGGAAACCTAGTTGAGGTACAATCTATCGTCCCGATTGGTGGAGATCCACATATCTACGAGCCTACCCCAGCGAATGCGCAATTGGTCAACAAAGCTGATTTAGTCATCATGAATGGATTGACTTTTGAAGGCTGGCTCAATGAATTGGTTGAAAACTCGGGCACGAAGGCCTCCGTTAAACTCATAACCGAAGGGATTAATCCCATCTCGAGTGAGAAGTACCAAAACTCTAGCGACCCGCACGCTTGGATGGACGCTAAGAATGGCTTAATTTATATCGAAAACATCAAAAATGCCCTCATTGAACTCGACCCGGATCATGAACAAGAATACACCTTCAACTATGAGTTGTACAAGCAACAGATTGAAGACTTGGATCAGGAGATAGAAACACAGATTAATAGTATTCCCGCCCCTCAACGAATCCTAATTACCTCTCATGATGCTTTTCGTTATTACGGGCAACGATATGGGATTAAAGTGGAAGCTGTGCTAGGAACTTCCACAGATGCCGAAGTGCAAACCTCAGATATGGTTCGGCTAAACAAGGTGATTAAATCCTCCAAGGTGCCTGCTGTTTTTATTGAAACTACGGTAAATCCAAAGCTATTGCAGCAGTTAGCCAATGACAATGACATCGAAATAGGAGGGCTATTGTACTCCGACTCTATTGGAGATAAAGAAAGCCCTGCTCCTACCTACTTAGACATGTTACGCTACAATACGAAGACCATTGTAGAAGCACTTAGTCGAGAGTTAGATCTTACCGCGGAAAAAGAGGAACCTTCCTCCATGAGTAACTATATACTCTATGGGGTGCTGGGTGTGCTCCTAGTAGGAGGATTTCTTTTATTATATCGTCGTCTCAATCAGGTCTAATATGTCACAAGCCATCACTGTCAAAGGGTTATCGGTCTCCTACGAGCGTAAGGTCGTTCTCAGCAATATCTACCTGGAAATAGAACAAGGCTTTCTATATGGGATCATTGGCCCAAATGGAGCCGGGAAATCCACGCTTTTTAAGGCCTTGTTAGGATTGATTCAGCCAAATGCTGGGGAAATCTTGATCGAAGGCTCAGCGATCCAGAGCAAGCGAAAAAAGGTGGTATATGTACCGCAGAAAAGTGATGTAGATTGGACCTTCCCAGCCACCGTACTGGATGTAGTCTTAATGGGCCGATATCCACACAAGAAGCTCTTCCAGCGATTGGATCAAAGTGATCAAGATATGGCCGCAGCGGCCCTCCGTGAAATGGGCATCGAAAATCTCGCCAAGCGCCAAATCGGTGAGCTTTCTGGTGGGCAGCAACAGCGTGTTTTTTTAGCACGCGCCATTTGCCAACAAGCTGATATCTTCCTATTGGACGAACCCTTCGTGGGAGTAGACATGACGACAGAAGAGAAAATCATTCAACTCTTAAAAAAATTGGCAGGCGAAGGAAAAACGCTACTCGTTGTTCACCATGACCTTTCTTCCGTAAGAGAGTATTTCGATAAAATTATCCTGCTCAATCAACGCTTGGTAGCTTATGGGGATACCGATCAGACTTTCACGGAGGAAAATGTCGCCCAAACCTACGGTGGACAATTACCGATCCTACATCAAACGGGGATGATCTCGTAAACTCATTCAAGGCCGCCTCTTTAGGCTAATCGCTTCTAATGCCTAAATAAAACCGGATTTCCTTAGGAATGCTGAGCATATAAATATACATTTTTGGCTTAGCTTTGCGGCGTGAAGCGCGAATTCATCATTAATATTCTACTGCTCATCTTGATCAACCTTTTGATCAAACCCTTCTATCTATTTGGGATTGACCGTACGATTCAAAATACGGTGGGAGAGCAAGATTATGGGCTATATTATGCCCTCTTCAACTTCGCCTTCGTCTTTCAAATTATCAATGATCTAGGGCTTCAGAATTACAACAATAGAAATATTGCCCAACATCGATTTCTACTCAGTAAGTACTTTCCTCATTTTTTGTGGTTAAAGCTGGGTCTGGGTATGATCTACCTTATCAGTCTCTTGGGCGGGGCATTGCTATTTGGGTATAAGTTTGATGTATTTCCGATTTTGTTTTTCATCGGGATCAACTGGATGCTAAATGCGATGATCCTTTTCATGCGTTCCAATATCTCAGGACTAGGATTTTACCGTACCGACAGCTTATTGTCTGTACTGGATCGACTGCTGTTGATCGGGCTCTGTGGTTATCTGCTTTGGTATGCTCCTTCTAGGGGAGAATTCCAAATCGAGTGGTTTGTTTACGCGCAGACTTGCACCCTAGCACTTACGCTGGCCGTAGCCTTCTCGATTGTGGCTAAACAACTAAAGCGGTGGACAGTTCGCTTTTCTTGGCCTTTAAGTCTTTTGCTGCTTAAGAAGAGTTACCCCTATGCGCTGGTCATATTCCTCATGCTATTATATACACGGGTAGACGCCTTTATGATTGAACGCTTGCGAGAGGACGGGGCGTACCAAGCAGGCTTATACGCCACGGCCTATCGCCTATTAGATGCCAGCAATATTTTGGGGCTGCTCTTTGCTACGCTCCTCTTGCCCATGTTCTCGCGGATGATCAAACTAGGCCAGGAAGTTTCCTCCCTACTAAAGATGAGTTTTAAATTGATTTGGTCGGGTGCTTATGCCATTGCGATGGCTTGTATGCTGTTTCGGGAGGAGATTATGATGGCGCTATACGAAAGCGGCAGTACATTTACTGCAGCCACTCTAGCTTGGCTCATGTTGAGTTTCCTTTCCATATGTGGCTGTTACATCTATGGCACTTTACTCACCGCCAACGGTAATCTTCGGCGCATGAATCAAGTCTTCGTATTGGGCGTTTTGCTTAATATCGGACTAAATCTCTGGTTGATTCCTCGCTCTGGTGCGCTAGGTGCAGCCATGGCCACTTGTTTTACGCAGGCCCTCGTGTGGTTTAGCCAAGTGCTATTGGTAAAGCGAATATTGCATATCCCTTTTGAGCTTTCGATGCTCCTGCAAATCGTTTCCTTTTCAGCAGCGGCCTTGCTTCTAAACATCTTATTGGTACAGTATCTGGATTTCACTTGGTTTGTTAAATTTTTGCTCTGCATATTATCAAGCCTAGGACTGGCGTTTCTTTTTAAGCTAATTAATCCAATTAGCACACTTCAAATGCTAGGTAAATATAAAGCTGAAGGCTAGGGCCTCAGCACTCGGTAAAACAGTAAATAAGCTGTCTTAAAACTGTTTTTGAGATAGCTTCTAAATTTGCTTACTTTTGCCGCATATATCACCCCACCCAAAGACTAGCCTTTTGATTTTCATTCAAAAAGTATGCTTTCAAGGTCATCTAAGTACTCGTGTGGTGCGGTGATTACGGAATTTTAGACATACGAAACCAAGAGAGAGATGGATCATAAAGACAATTTACTTGGCATCCTGAAAACCTTGTATAAGTGGAAGAAGGCAATCATTTTCGCTTGCCTGATTGCGGGAATTGGTAGTTCCATCATTGTTTTACTACTTCCTGTTTACTATAAGGCCAGTACTACTTTTGTGGTAGCCAGTCCAGATCAAGCCAAGCCTGAGATACTCTTCAGTCAAGGCAACCTAGAACCTGAACTTTTTGGGAACACCAATGATATCGATCGGGTATTGACCATTGCGGAATCTAATGAGTTAATCAACTTCTTGATCGAATCTTTCCAGTTGTACGAGCATTATGATATTGACCCAAAAGGCCCAAAAGCAGCTTACTATGTCAAGCAGGTCTTTTTTGATCTGTATGATATTAAAAAGACCAAGCGAGATGCCTTACAGTTGGATATGGAAGATGAGGACCCCGAACAAGCTGCAGCTATGGCCAAAGCCGCTCGAGAAAAGATTGCGGAAATCACCCAAAGAATCTTGAAGCAAAGTCAGAAGAAGACCATTGATGCTTACCACAATGACATCGAGGCTAAGGAGAAGTATCTAAAGGTTACTGGAGATTCTCTGGCATCGCTACGTGACTCCTTTGGTATCTATAACCAAGATGCACAAACAGAAGAGATTACGACTCAATTGGGTAAATCAGAATCTGATCTCGCCTTTAATAAAGCCAAGCTAGCGCTCTTGAAAACACAATCCGGTGTTAAGCGCGACACGATAAGGAATGTCCAGGCCCGCGTGGCAGGCTTGGAACAGGAGGTGAGCTATTTGCAGGACAAGCTGAAGAAGTTTAATACAGGCATGGTTCCAGTCTCCATCGTGGAGCGTCAGTATTTTGAAGCTAATATGAGCCTGGGGCTTGTACAAGAAAAATTGAAGCAGTACGAAACGGCCTACCAATCTCCGATTTCTACCCTGCTAATCATTGAAGAAGCAGAAGTTCCAATCATTAAGTCTCGCCCCAAACGGACTGTGACCGTTCTGGCCAGTACCATGATTGCGTTCCTTTTTAGTGTGATTGGTGTGTTACTGTTTGATGCCTACAAAGAAATTAACTGGCGTGAGATCTTTACTGACAAGTAGATTCAGCGACATAAGCTGGGATCCTGCCAGCCCTAGTGGCCAATTTTCCTGGTTTGTGAGCTTATGCATACTGAGCTTGTTTGCCAGTATCATAACAGGAGAATGGTTATTGGCCGGTGCTCCTGCCTTTTTGTTGTTGGTCTTTTTGACACTAGTAGACTTTCGAAAGGTTTTTTATCTACTGCTCATCTGCATACCGCTTTCCAGCGAGGTGCATTTCTCAAATGGATTTGGCACTGATCTGCCAACCGAGCCCCTCATGATCGGGATCATGCTGGTGTATTTCCTGTACCTGATTCGCCACGGGAGAACGATGGATGCCCGCTTTTTCAAACACCCTATAACCCTCTTTCTACTCCTGCACTTAGGCTGGATCGCTTGCACGACACTTACCTCCGCCTCCTTCTTCATCTCCTTCAAATACCTCCTGGCGAAAACCTGGTACATAATCACCTTCTACTTTATGGCAGGTTGGTTATTGAAAACGGAGGAAGATTTCAAGAAACTTTTTTGGCTGGTATTGCTGCCTTTATTGTTTACCGTTCTCATTATTGTTGGTCGACATGCCACCTTTGGTTTTTCCTTTGCGGATGTCAATAAGATACTAACGCCTTTTCAACGTAATCACGTAAATTATGCCGCGACGCTAGCCTTATTTTTCCCGTTTGTAGCTTTCGCCCTGTTCTGGAATAAGGTCTTTACGCGAAGATGGTGGTTTGTAGTTGGGGCAGCAGCATTTCTACTCTTTGCCATCTATACCACCTATACCCGTGCGGCTTTTGTAGCCCTCTTTATGGCAGCGGGTGCTTACTTTATCATCCAGTGGCGGCTGGTTCGATATGTCCTTTTAGCCGGGCTCGTATCGGCTACCCTCGCCCTCTCTTACCTCGCCCTCGACAATCGCTACCTCGATCTCGCCCCAAATTTCGATACCACGGTTACCCATTACCAATTCGACAACCTACTTGAGGCGACTTACAAAATGGAAGATATTTCCACGATGGAGCGAGTCTATCGTTGGGTGGCCGGTTTTCAGATGAGTAATGAGAAGCCTTGGTTGGGTTATGGTCCGGGAAACTTTACCACCTTTTATCGTTCGTATACCATTACGAGCTTCCAAACCTATGTAAGCAACAATCCCGACAACTCAGGTGTGCATAGTTACTTTTTAATGACCCTAATCGAACAAGGGATTATCGGCTTGCTGCTCTTTGTTTTATTGACTTTTGCCGTATTGATCTACGGAGAAATCATCTATCACCAAACCAGCGACCCCAGCAGGAAGTGGATTATTATGACCTTACTACTCTGCACGGTCATCATCGATGCCTTCCTGATCATTAATGACCTGGTGGAAACCGACAAGGTGGGCTCCTTCTTTTTCATGTGCATGGCTATTCTTGTCAACATGGACCTCCTAAACCAAAAAGAAAAGCCACTTCCCGCCAAATAATCATTCCTACTTTTTTCCTGGAATGTCTGTAACTAATTCAAGTATTCCCATTCTATAATCAAACGCGAATACTCCAAATCCCAAATAAGTTTGCTTTCGAAATGTTGGCTGGAATCGGCCTAGACTTTTAATTAACAATTGAGAATGGATAGTGAATAATTTGCCGTGTGGTTAAACTCACACTCGCGAGAGGTATGCCCATTTCTTCCTCTGTCCCTAATCATTCTCTCCCTCATTATACATTAAACATTTTTCATTCAACCTTAAAAACGCCTTCTCATGAAAAATGCACAATTATTCTACTGGTCCATCGTTTTGGCATTCTTATTCGGTTTCTACTTGAAATCTCATCGCTCATATCCAGAAAAAAATCAGGTCTCCCAGAGGTCTTTTTTTACTCCTCCCAAAATAGGCTTAGATATAGATTCGGCTTATGTCAAAACCATGCTAGCTTATAGTAAAAAAAGAGCCCCCGTATTGTTGGGGAAATCTGTTTACAAGGATACCGTATTCGTAAAACCCGAATGGTTCACTGAATTCGCGAATCAAAAACACTATTGTCCGCTAGATTCATTAGAATATTATATCGCGGATGGATTACAACTTCTTACCCATTTAGAGGTTGATTTCTCTTCGGCACACTTTTCACACTCGCCAGACCAGCAGCTACTCCCTCTGTTCATCGTAAATGAAACTTCACAACCTAAAGTCTTGATGAGATATGGTGGAGTTTTAAATATTTCGGTGGAAGCTAAGAATCACTCTGGCATCTGGGAACAGATTGGAGGTTCAAGAGATTCGGGCGGCTACCTTACTTCTTCTGCTCCTTGGCAAATAAAGATTCTTCCTGGAGAATTCGCTTTCTCTTTACTCTCTATTCCGACAGGAGATTTCTCTACTCAGATTCGGCTTAAACTAATCAATGGGGATAATATAATCGTGTCCAGGCCCTTCGGTTTTAACATGGATTATAGCGCATTTCAAATATTTGAAGCTCAGTTATGAATATGTACCAACTCCGTATTCACAAAGAGGATAAGCCGCGCCCCTATTTCTTTCCCAAGCTATTAATCCCTATATTACAATGCTCTCAAAAAAACGCGCTCATGAAAAATGCACAATTGTACTATTGGGCTATTGTAATAGCCTTTAGTTTAGGTTGGTTAATCCATAGGCAATTCTATGTACCTTCAAAATTGCCTGAACCCACTCCACAAGCCTTTAAGATCCCCAAGATTTCTCAGCATCGCTGGCGGCAGCCATTGGAGTCTTTTGACATTAACTATATCCGCAAAAGTGAACCCTATCGATACGTGGGAAAATTTGCCTTTGCTGATTCAATCTTCATTCCAGACGATCGGCTTCTTTGGTCTGCCGAAGACTTTCTCCGCTACGATGAACTTCCCTCCCAAGAAGCACAGGGAAGGGGTTTACAAGTCAAAATCGATCCCAAGCTCATCCTCTGTGGACGACGCAACGATAAAACCAGGGCTTACCTCCCGGCCTTTATCTTTAATGAAACACCCAACCCTCAATACCTAGTTGGAATGGATTGGCAACCTTGGCATATCATAGAAGCAAAAGATACACAAGGCAATTGGCGGCCTATCCAGATCTCAATCCCATCTGATTGTGGTACCCAGATGGGTTTCCTCAAACTCAAACCTCAGGAGTTCTGTATACTGAATTTACCAGTTTTTGTAGGTGATTTTGCTACGGAGTTGCGGCTGCGCATACGCAATGGAAAGCAAATCATGGTATCTAATTCCTTCCCTGCCAAGATCAATCAAAGCCAATTCAATTTTTCGCCGACTGACCCTGCTAAGGAACGGGTACAGAAGTATCCGAAAAAAGATTGGGAACGCTTCTTCCTAGGCAGCATTCCACTGGAATTTGATAGAAATCGGTAAGGTATTGCATTTTATACCCCTTAACCCCTTTTCGCATGAAAGAACGTGTGTTCATTTCTATAGTTATCGGTTTGGCAGCCCTGAGTGGATGGCTTGTCTCTAAGTCTACCTCTTCGTCGATTGAGGAGGCAACGCAAGAGGAAGATTTGAATCGATTTGAAATTCCTACTGTTTTTCAGCCAGATGCACCACTGCACCTGGAACCACATAAGGAATATTCTATTAAGGCTGTGGCTCCTAGTTTTCTTGGCGTCTTCCCATTTACTAATGCCCTAGCCATTCTCAAGGATTTACCTTGGCCTACTGATGAAGAGTATCTATTTCATAGTGAGGACTCATCAGATTATTATCCTGCTGCTGGACTGCAATTGATCCCTGTTCCCAAAATCACATTAGTCCAAGCTGAAAAATACCGGCTAGATGACTCTGCATACTTCCCTGTCTTTATCGTCAATGAAAATAACTCGACACATTCCTTAAGTGGAAAAGATAGTCGAGTCTTTGCCATCCAGGAAGCTTTAGACTCCAACGGTAATTGGCGGCCTATTGAACGGCAAGCCTGGGGATTCTGTGGTAATGGATGGTGGGGTCGTAAGATTATGCCAAAACATTCTGCTGTATTCTCAATGCCAAAATATACCGGAGATTTTAGTACCCAATTGAGGATTCGACTGAGGAGTGGATCACAAACCTTAGTATCTCTTCCTTTCCCTGGAAAGATCAACTATCAACAATTTTATCTACCTGAGGATCGAATGCTTGCCCTAACTGGATACCGCAAACCATGGGAAGCCTTCATTTCTGATTGTCTCGGTGCTGTGCCGTTGGAATATTCGCAAGTAGAATAATTATTCGGGGTGCCTTTGTTCGGTAGAAAACATCGAATAGCGCGGGGGCTAGTGCAAAGTATTAGCATTCCGTCACGTGGAAAATATACCTGGTAGGCAAGCCCTGAACAGTGTGACGGCTGATGTAAGCCCCTCTCCATTATTGCGTATCCGTACCAACAAGGTAGCGCGCCTGAAGCCTCCAATTTTCTCCCAATTATTCGTTTATTGCAAAAAATGGCAAGCCGCAGATGAAATACCCTTTGCTATTAGGCCTGATTTGGATCCTCTTAATCTTCCTGGTCAACCCCATCGGAGATTTCCCACTCAATGATGATTGGCAATATGCCTATCCGGTCAAGCAGATGGTGGAGGAGGGGCAGTTTAGTATGCAGGGGCAATTTGCCCCGAACATCTTGCTGCAAGTAGTCTATGGGTATTTGAGCTGCCGAGTTTTGGGTGGATTTGATTTCACTTACCTCCGGTTTGGGATTTTAGTGCTGGGGTTGGGCTGTGGCCTGTTGTTGTATCATTGGCTACAGCCAGATGGAAATTCTCAGCGCAGGAGTTTTGGTATTAGTTTGGTGCTTATTACATCTCCGCTCTTCTTTAGCCTGAGTCACACCTTCATGACGGATGTTCCCTTCCTATTTCTTTGCATACTTAGTTTGTTCTATTTCAGCCGTTATGTAGGAGAACGGCGGCTTTCATCGCTCTTGTTAGCTAGTTCGGTAGCGGTGGCCGCCTATGCTATCCGACAGCCGGGGATATTGTTTCTATTGGGCTTTGCGGTATATGTGCTTATAGATAACAGGCGAAGAACTACAGATAGATGGCTGATCGCTGGTGTACTACTCGCGACTGGTATGCTGGCCTATTGGGGAATGGAAAAGGGATTGAAACCCCTGCTTGGGATTACCGATAATTATGTCCCGGTAGCTGATATCTATTTCACTGAGGTATTTTCAAAACCGCTGAAGGTCCTCAATACCTGGGCAGCAAGGTTTCTTAAAACTTTTATCTACATCGGGATTTTCACCCTCCCGTTGGCGCCCTTTCTTGGGGCTAAACTACGGCAAATAGGCGCCCTGAAGTGGTCTAAGATCCTAATCATATTGCTTATCAATATCATCTTGTTTGGTTTAACAATTTTGGCGGGCAAAACTTTACCCTTCGGCGGGAATGTCTGGTTTAACTGGGGATTAGGACCGGAGCTATTAAAAGATGTATACACCCTAGAATTACAAAACACTCCTCAATTACGTGAGGGCTGGCTCTTTGCGATCCAAATCCTTGGGCAATTACAAATCAGTGCGATCCTGGTCTTGTTATGGAGGACATGGTCCGAAAGAAGCCAGAGTCAACAAGCTTTTATTGTTTGGCTGATCTTAATGAATGGGTTGTATTTGGGGGTCATCTCCATTTTCAGCTACTTTGATCGCTTCACCTTGCTCTGCTTCGTGAGCTGCCTATATATTCTCTCTCCCTGGCTTGCATTTCCCAGTCCGCGCTATCGGTGGGTGACCGCAATCCCCTTCACATTAATCCTGTACTTCAGCAGTGTAGCGACGAAGGACTATCTCAATTGGAATCGTGCCCGAGCTGCCGCTTTCGCTTGGTTACAGCAAGAAGAGATCGGTATTGAACACATAGATGCAGGCTATGAGTACAATGGTTGGCACAATTATCATCGTGATCCCATACAGGAAGATGGCCGTTCTTTTTGGTGGGTAACGGATGAGGATTACCTCATCGCTTTTGGCCCGGTGCAAGGGTATCGATCCATTCAGGTATTTCCTTATTATCGCTATCTATGGTGGAAAAAAGACCAAATATGGGTACTGCAAAGGGAAAAGTAATGGGGGTTGCTTACTTTTAGACCATGACAAAGCGACAGGCGCAACAAGAAAAACTCGTTCTCATTATCAGTATATTCATAGCCGGCCTTTGTTCCATCGTTTATGAATTGCTGATCAGCACCACTTCCAGCTATTTCCTGGGGGATAGCATCCGTCAGTTTTCCATTACCATAGGAGTATATATGGCTGCAATGGGCTTGGGGTCCTTTGTTTCTCGTTTAGCAAAGGGAAACTTGTTACTTCGCTTTATCGAAGTTGAATTGTTGCTTGGATTAATTGGGGGCTGTAGTGTTCCATTACTCTACTTTTGCTTCGCTTATACCAATCCTACCGCTTTTTCCGCTTTGATGATTACCCTGATCAGCCTGATCGGACTCCTGACGGGCTTGGAGATTCCTTTATTGGCCAGAATCCTAAAGGACTACTATCCGATTGAGATCAATCTATCTAATGTGCTGTCCTTGGATTACCTCGGTGCCTTGCTAGCTACCTTACTATTTCCATTTTTGTTGTTACCTCTAGTGGGCGTTTTCCACTCCTCTCTTCTATTCGGCTTAGTAAATGTAGGGTTGGGCATCTTTAACCTCTTATTCTTACGGAAACAGCTTCCCGAAAAAGGGATTCGGAGATATCATCTGTTTAGTGTGTTATGTGTGGCCTTCTTCATTGGTTTGTTCTTCCTCTCTTCAGCCATGTTAGCACGGTGGAATGACCGACTTTTCCGAGATCGCATCATTTACACCGAAACCACTCCTTACCAAACCTTGGTGTTGACGGAAGGCAAGGGCGACCTTAGACTCTATATCGATCGGGTAATCCAATTTTCCTCCACAGATGAATATCGATACCACGAATCCTTGGTTCACCTTGCGATGGAACGAAGCCGGAGAAAAGCCAATGTCTTGATCTTAGGGGGAGGAGAAGGCTTAGCTGCACGGGAAGTATTGAAGCACCCCGAAGTCGAAAAAGTTACGATTGTGGACATTGATCCAGCGGTATTTGCGCTAGGGAAGGAGCAAAAAAGGATACAAGTCCTGAATAAAGGAAGCTTAGATAATGAAAAAGTATTGTCTATTCCGGAAGATGCTTTTGTTTTTCTGCAACAATACCCCGAAATTTATGATGTGATCATTGCTGATCTACCCGATCCTTCAAACGAAGCCTTAGCAAGACTATACAGTCGAGATTTTTTCAAACTGGTCCGAAAAAGATTATCTCCTAGCGGCGTATTTGTTACGCAAGCCAGCAGCCCATTTCATACCAAAATGGCTTATTGGTGTATTGCAGCGAATATACAAGCCGCAGGATTTAAGTATATTCACCCTTATCATGCCTATGTCCCTTCTTTTGGAGACTGGGGGTTCATTTTGGCCAGCCCCTTCCCTATTGATACGGCAAACTGGCAACTAGATATAGAGACCCAATTTCTTGATCCAGCAACGGCACGATCGCTCTTTCAAATGGAGAAAGATCTTCTTCCCAGCGAAAGCGTGGACACAAGCACTTTGGACAAACCTGTATTACTAGATTATTTTTTGGCCGATTGGCGCAGATGGAGTCGAGACAATATTCCTTTGCAATAGGTAGTGAAAAACGCGAGCCTCTTCAATTATGAAGTCATCCTAGATGCACACAAAAAGACTCGACATTATTTCTCTATCTTTGTTCGACGACATCTACCCGTAGGTCATGAATCTCACAACCAACAGGTATGATATACCCTACAATTGTTGATGCGAAAGCTAAGGGAGAGAAACGCTTCGTACTTCTTATTGATCCAGATAAAACGAGCATAGGGCAGCTAGAGCGCACCCTCTTCTTGGCTATGGAAGCCGGTGTCGACCTCATACTGGTAGGCAGCAGCCTGCTCATGAATAATGATCTGGATCACTACATTCGCAGAATCAAGCGCCAAGTCCCAGTCCCTGTCATCCTGTTTCCAGGAAATGCCTTCCAATTGAGTAATGAAGCGGACGGAATCTTTCTACTGTCCTTGATCTCAGGACGAAATCCAGAGTTACTAATTGGCCAACATGTGATCGCTGCTCCTTTCCTCTGGCAAAGCGACCTTGAAGTTATTCCTACCGGATATATGCTTATCGACGGCGGTGTCCCCACTTCCGTTTCCTACATCAGCA
Source organism: Saprospiraceae bacterium (assembly GCA_019634045.1). GTDB lineage: Bacteria > Bacteroidota > Bacteroidia > Chitinophagales > Saprospiraceae > DT-111. The sequence goes on along the minus strand of JAHQWA010000476.1, from coordinate 438 downwards.
ATACAACGCCCATTCCTGGCAATAAAAAGGACATTGCCGTTTGTACGGCGATGGCTGGCCAACTGATGGGCCTAAAACTTATCTACATGGATGCGGGTAGCGGAGCCAAGCATCCTATTTCACACAAAATGATCAGTGCCGTGAGTGAAACCGTAGAGGTCCCACTCATCATCGGCGGGGGCATTAGAACACCGGAACAAGCGCAGTTGACGGTGAAGGCTGGTGCGGATGCTATTGTGGTGGGAAATGCCTTAGAAGAATCCCCGGAGTTGCTGCTAGAGATGGTAGCTGCTGTGAGGAGCGTAGGGGTGGCTAGTTAGGGGGAGGTTAGAGGTTAGATCGCTATGCTGTCAGAAGTCAGAAGTCAGAAGTCAGAAGTCAGAAGTCAGAAGTTAGAAGTTAGAAGTTAGAGGTCAGATCGCTATGTTGTAAGATGTC
>JAHQWA010000475.1 GCA_019634045.1 Saprospiraceae bacterium | reverse complement strand
CCTTATAATACGACCTATCGTCCGAATGCTGCCAATAACAACACTGTAACGAATGACGTATTAACGGCAAGAGGAGGGCAAAACACTTACGTGGTGAAGCCTGGTGACACAGTTGCTTCTTTAGCTATGCGTTTTGGATACACGGAGAGTAAGTTTAGAACGATGAACAATCTGGGCAACAATGACTACGTGAAGATTGGCGAAGAATTGAAAACTAGTGACTGTAACTGCCCAACTCAAAACAATAACATTCCCGTTACGGAGACACCACAAGAGTTTAATGTCGTACAACAAGAAACTCCGATTCAGAATAACAACAGTTTCACTTCGCAACCTGCCGTAGAAAACCCTACAACTGAGCGAAGATACCCGGTCAACTTTAATGACACTCCCATTCAGACAACTAGCTCTACGCCTTACATTCCGCAGAATGAGGAGGCTTACCGAAACAGTACTAGTTCGCCTTCACCTTTGTATTCCCCTAGAGGGGTACAAACAGGGAACACCAATGCAAGCAGTTCATTGTTTGATACGGAGCAGACCAACAATAATACTTCTAGACAACCTTCTCCTTACGATGCAATCATCCCAAATAGTTTTGATACCTACTCTCCTATCACAGCAGGAGAAAAGGATCAGGCCACTAGAGGAGTGGATCTGAACAGAAATAATGCAAACCGAAGACAGCACGTAGTGCAAGACGGAGAGAACATTTTCCAGATTGCTAGAATGTATAATATTACTACAGAACGCCTTAGATCCTTAAATGGCCTTGAGCTTGGGGAGGTTATTATTCCTACCCAGAAGCTATACGTAGATTAAGGAGTAGATTCTCCTGAGCGTAAAAAGCGGGTTACGAATGGATTTCGTAACCCGCTTTTTTACGCTCCTATCATTCCTTTGTAGCGAATTTATCCGGAAAATAAGTATCTAAAAAATTTCATTTGCGTATTATTGGTCAATTGATACCTTTACCCCTAAACGATATTAGATATTATGTGTGCAAAAGAAAAAGGCGCTTCATCTCGGACCCAAGAAACAGCTATTGCCAACGAATTAACTACTGGTGTGGAAAGGTACCCAGATGTTTTCTTCATCCATTCTCCCAATAAAATGGCTACGCTCGAAGCAAAGAAGAGACAGTTCATTTTTAAGGCAGAAAATGGCTTACAACTTTGGGTAAAAGTTTATTCCCCGCGTATCATTAGAATTAGATATGCAATAGATGGCTTCTTCGAGCCCGAATTCCCTTACGCACTTGATCCTGCCTTTAAGCCACAAAAGACCAAGGTTGAGTATACGGAAAAAAAGAAAACCGTAGAGATTAGTACCGCCGTACTGAGATGCGTAATAGCCACAAAGGATCTACAATTAGATATATTAGATGCTAAAACCGGAGCTTCCATTTGCACGGATAGCGCTCCTTTTGAGGCCCGCTCAACCATTCTCAATGGAGTAGAATGGTTGAAGGTACACAAGTCCTCCAGTAAAACGATCCGTTATTATGGATTAGGCGATAAGAGTTGTGCCCTGGATCTTCGTGGACAAAAACTGCAAAATTGGAACTCAGACTCTTTTGGATACAGCAAATCATCCGATCCACTGTATCGCAGTATACCTTTCTATTATGGATTAGACAATGGCCTTGCTTACGGCATATTCTTGCACAATAGCAATAGAAGTCTTTTTGACTTTGACAGTCGCCGCAAAGGAAGTTGTACGATAGAAACCAAGGGGGGCCAGATGGACTATTTCTTCATTTACGGCCCGCAACTCGACCAAGTAGCTGGGCAATACATGGAGATGACAGGGAAACCCGAACTACCTCCTTTATGGTCTTTGGGTTTCCATCAATGTAGATGGAGTTACTTCCCCGAATCACGGGTGATGCATATCGCCCAGACCTTCCGCGACAAAGAAATTCCCTGTGATGCTATCTATCTGGATATTGATTACATGGATGCTTACCGTTGTTTCACCTGGAATCATGAACACTTTCCTAAGCCCAAGAAGATGATCAAGAAGCTCCGGAAAAAAGGCTTCCATACGGTAGTGATGATCGATCCTGGAATTAAGGTAGATGAAGACTACCATGTTTATAGCGAGGGCATAGAGAAAGATGCTTTTTGCCGCAGAACGGATGGTACTTTAATGACCGGTCCAGTTTGGCCTCCCAACTGTGTTTGGCCAGACTTCACTGATCCGGATGTAAGAGAATGGTGGGGGCCCTTATATCAAGAACTATATGTGCGTGATGATGTAAGTGGCTTTTGGAATGACATGAATGAACCTGCCGTTTTCAAAGTAAATAGCCTCACTTTCCCCGATGAAGTCCATCATCATTTTGAAGGACAAGGGGCTAATCACGCGAAAGCGCATAATATCTACGGGCAACAGATGGTTAGAGCCACCTACGAGGGGCTGAAGGATTTAAAACCGGAAAAACGTCCCTTCTTAGTTACCCGAGCCACTTTTTCCGGTGGGCAACGTTTCGCAGCCGTCTGGACCGGAGACAATCTAGCTGACTGGGAACACCTCCGGCTCGCCAATTTGCAATGCCAACGGCTTAGCCTCTCTGGTTTCTCCTTTGTGGGAACTGATATTGGCGGCTTTGCGGGGGTGCCTAGTGGAGAGTTGCTCGTACGTTGGTTGCAGCTGGCTATTTTCCATCCCTTCTATCGGATCCATTCTATGGGAAATAATGTCGATGGAGCCGCCGAAGCGGAAGCCGATCAGGTGGCCGAAGCGGAAAAACTCAACCGACTAGATCAAGAACCTTGGGCATTCGGAGAAGAGACAGAGGCCCTCGCCAAAGATGCCATTGAGTTAAGGTATAAGCTTCTCCCCTATATCTATAGCGCATTCTACCAACATGTCCATGATGGCCTGCCATTGTTAAGGTCCTTAGCCTTTGTTGATCAAAGTGATCCAAACACACACAAAAGGGAGAACGAGTTCATGTTTGGAGATCAGCTTCTAATCTCACCGGTAGTAAAAGAAAAGGCACGTTCTGTTTCTACTTATTTACCGAAAGGGCAATGGTTTGATTACTATACTGGTCGCTCCTATTCAGGGGGCAAACGATATAGTATCTCGACCAAGATCGACCGCATTCCCATTTTCGTCCGAGCAGGTGCTGTCATCCCGCATTTTCCGGTCATGCAGTATACGGGAGAAGTTCCGGTCAAAGAAATCACCTTGCATATCTACGCTGGTAATGGATTTGGTCAATGCTACCTGGATGCTGGAGATGGCTACAGCTATTTGAAAAAGGACTTCAAGCTGTGCCAGTACACCACAGAAGTATCGGAGGAGGGTTCTTTACATCTCAAGCAAGAACAAAACGGCAAATACACTGCAGATTGTAAGGTGTATAAAGTTAGGTTGTATGGCTTTGAATCCACCTCAGAAACAGTGACTGTTGATGGCAAGACCTATTCTTGTCAGTCTGATAAGGGCATCCTTACTATTAAGAAAGTGCCTTTCGGATTCAAGAATTTGCTGATCGAGTCTAAGGCTTTGAACAAGGACAAGGACGGATAAGTGCCAAACAGGCTACCAAGTAGTCGGATCATCTATTGTCACACTACTTAATATTTCTCATGGAAGTATTCATGGGTAGCTACTTCTTTATTGATTTTCTGAGTAGCCTCTTGTGCTCGCAGTTCGATTCTGCGAATCTTTCCGCTGATAGTCTTCGGAAGCAAGTCAGGGAATTCTATAATGCGGGGAACCTTATATTTAGCCAATCCCTTTTCAGAAAAACTAAAGAGCTCCTTAGCTAGGTCAGCGCTAGGTTCAGTTCCTTCTCTTAAAATGACAAAAGCTTTCACCGCATATCCACGCAGTTCGTGTGGACTGGCTACTACTGCGGCTTCCACCACTGCGGGATGTTCGATCAACACACTTTCTACTTCGAATGGTCCAATTCGATAGGCGGAAGCTTTAATCACGTCATCATTTCGGCCGATAAACCAAATGAAGCCATCTTCGTCTTTATAAGCCTTATCCCCCGTATAATACAATCCATGCTTAAATGCTTTAGCCGTACGCTCGGGGTCTTCTAAATACTCTACAAAAACACCATTGTAGCGCTGCTCATCCAATTTGATACAGATTACGCCTTCCTCTAAGGGCGGAACTTCCTTCCCTTCTTCGTCATAAATGCCAATGTCATACATGAAAGTGCCCTTCCCCATCGATCCCGGTTTAAGGAGTTGCCCTGGTAAGTTACCCGCCAAGCAGGTCGTCTCCGTTTGTCCATAGCCATCTCTTATCCGAATCCCGGTGCCTTTTTCCCATTGGTCGATCACATCGGGATTGAGCGGTTCCCCTGCAGCACAACTTGTCCTTAACTTTAGGTCATACTGCGTCAAGTCCTCCTGAATCAGCATCCGTAAGACCGTTGGAGATCCACAGAAAGTCGAAACTTCATACCGCTGCATAGCCTCTAGCTGCTCTTTAGGAACAAAAGCACTCACTTGATTGGCAAAAATGGTAGCTCCCATGTTCCAGGGGGCAAAAAAGCTGCTCCAGGCAAACTTGGCCCAACCGGGGGAAGAGATGTTATAATGCACATCTCCATGCCTACAACCTACCCAAGCGGAGGTAGTCAGATGTCCAAAGGGATACGTAAAGTGCGTATGTACTACTACTTTGGGCAAACCTGTAGTTCCTGAAGTGAAGAAGTATAAAAAAGGATCATCCGCCTTCGTTTGAGCCGCTTCGGCAGCAGTAGATTCTGTTTCTGCTTCTGACATGGAGATCCATCCTTCACGCGCTCCATCGGTCAGTATCTTCAATTTCATTTTCTGCCCAAATTGTTGCTCTGCCTCATCCAATTTCGGTGCTCCGTTTTGATCTGAAATGACGATCTCAGGAAACAAGGATTCGAAGCGATAAAGTAAGTCCCTAGCACTAAGGTTAGTAGCTGTCGGCATTAGAATGAACCCGCCTTTTATAGTCGTAAGAAAACTTAACCAATTGGCTGGTACCAGCGGTAAGAGTGAGTAGATATGATCTCCGGCCTGCGCCCCATGTTTACGCATCAGATTGAGCAATTGATTGGAGGATTCATAAATCTCTTTAAAACTGTAGATTTTTTCCTGGCTCCCATACCTCCAAATCAAGGCTCGATCCGAAGGAAAAGACTCAACATTCAAGGGGTAAAATATATCCTCTACCCAATTGAAATACTGAGGTTTATCTAGTTGATACTGGGATAACTGACGGAAGTCATGTGAAGCAAGATCCGTTCGAACTTTACTGAAGTATGATTTGATATCCATTTTCATTATCTGGTGTGCTTAAGAGCTGTCATACAGCTCATGTTCAATGATAGTCTCTGTGCAGAATTCTATAAATAACAGAAAATAAACCCTAATTTAACAGAAGAATATTCATTGACAGCTAAACATGGCAAAAGATCAATTGGCGTGATATAAGTATCATCCAATTAAATTGTAAAATAATCCATTATGTGGAATCAAATACATCAACAGCTTAGTCAACAAAAGGATGTATTAGTAGAGCGCAAGGCTTATTTTTCCTCCAAAAACATAGAATTGCATTTCTATGAGACGATTGCCCCGGCTCAGCAAATTCCAATACAATTCAGTACACCAGTAGTCGCATTGATGCTACAAGGGGAAAAAATACTGGAAATGGAAAGTCTAGGTCGCTTCAAGTACTGCCCGGGAGAAAGTCTCATTATTCCGGCTGAAACCAAAATTGACATTGACTTCCCTTCGGCTTCCGTCGATGCCCCCGTTCAATGCTTGGCTTTTGTCCCAGAAGCTGCTTTAATTGAAGAGGCATTGTATGATTTCTATGAACAAACCACTGACCTAGCCCCTGATTCTACAGAACAAGTAGACTTCTCTACAGATCTGCTGCTAAGGGATCAACGCATCCTACAAACAGTAAAATATCTACTCTTTCTTTTTCAAGAGAACAATGAACATCGGGATTTATTTATCAATATGACGACGAAGGAACTCGTCATACGGATTCTGCAATCCAAGGCAAGAAGACGGTTTTTATCTCATTTTCAGGCGGAGGAGAATGCCATGAACCATATTGCTCGCTACATTCGACAGAATATTTATTCCTCCCTTTCCATTCTGGAATTGTCTAAGCAAGCCAATATGAGTAAATCTAAGTTCTTTAATCTGTTCAAGAACTCTTTTGGCATTACCCCAAACGAGTTCATCATCCGAGAAAAGATAGAAGAAGCGAAAAAGATCATACTACGGTATCCCAATAAATCAATCACAGCAATCGCCTACGAGTTGGGCTATTCGGACACTAGCTATTTTTGCAAGCAGTTCAAGCATCTCATCGGGTCAAGTCCGAATACCTTCCGCAAGCTAAATCAAACGGATTCCTGATCCACCTTGGGCCACTCAACCATCATCCAAGGGCTACAAGCCTAAAGCCTAGCTTAGTTCTATATACAAAAACGCCTCTGCTGCAAATCAACAGAGGCGCCCTTGGCAATACCGTATCTTAGAGTACCTTTAAAATTACTTGCGCTTTTTCTTTCCTTTCTGGGATTCGCGCTGGGCCTGTACGCGCTGCTGCTCTTTCATCGCAGCCTCCAAGCGAGATTGGAATCCAGATTTCTTCTTCGGTTTTTTCTTATTCTCTTCCAGCTCTGCTCGAACCTTATCCTGATCGATGATGTAGTTCTTTGTCACAACGGTCTGTCCAATATTGAATAAGTTACTGAAGAACAGGTAACAAGTCAATCCTGATGCATAGGTATTAAAGAACCCGAGGAACATGATTGGCATAAAATACTGCATGTACTTCATCGCAGGATTAGCCGACATATCCATGTGCTTCGTATTGTAATAGGTGTAGATCAATGTTGTACCTGCCCAGAGGATAGTAAACAAACTGATATGAGCACCCACGAAAGGAATCTCAAATGGCAGGTAGGTCATTACATCATAAGAAGAAAGGTCAGTTGCCCATAGGAAACTCGCCTGTCTAAATTCAATCGACGCCGGGAAGAAGCGATATAGCGCAATCCAGATTGGCATCTGCATCAACATGGGCATACAACCACCTAATGGATTCACCCCAAACTCTCGGTACATCTTCATCGTCTCCACCTGCTGTTGTTGAGGATCTTTGACTTTTTCCTTCAACTTCTCAATCTGTGGCTTCAAGGCTCCCATCTTTGACTGAGAATACAACATTCTATAAGTCAACGGATAAAGGCATAGTTTAACCATAAAGGTCAATACCAAAATCACAATCCCTTTACTGCCGATGAAAGAAGACAAGAAATTGAATAAGGGGCGCACAATCCAGCGATTGACCGTCCCAAAAATGCTCCATCCGAAAGGTACAATATCTTCCAGGTCGCTCCCCATTTCACGTAGGCGCTCAAATTCATTAGGCCCTACGTAAAATTCCATGGCAAAGTTCTCGGAACTTGAGCGATTGTATGGCACCTTTAGTGAAGAAACTAACTTCTTGAGATCCTCATCATCTGTATCAAGCACTTGTGTCTCCAACACGCCACTCGCAAAACTCTCTTTCGCGATCAAGGTACTATTGAAAAACTGATTATAATGACTAATCCACTTTATGCGTTGATCCGCTAGCTCTTCCACATCATCAGAAGTACAGGAACAATAATCAACACTTTCTTCCGCCGGTTTAAAATAAATTGTAGAATACCGTCTTTCGAAGTTGTGATTGATTTCGATACGATCTAGGTAATCATGCCAGATGAGTTCAATCTCTTCTGCATTATTCGCCAATACATTTTGTAAGCCTTCCAGTTTAATGTCGTATCCGATGCGATAACTATTATCGTCTAAGCTGTATTTCTGCTCAAAGTAACGACCATCGCCAGCCTTGGCTCTAAATACCACCTCCTTCCCACTTTGCTGCACATCGAAGTATAAGTCCCCGGTTCTAATGCCTCCACTGGGCAAATTAGCAATGGGTAATAAATATTCGAATCTGTTCTTCTCATCGCTGAGTAGCTTCAATTCTTCCTTAACTTCTTGCTTGTCTTCTGTCAGTATATTCTTCTGGAATTCTTTTAGAATGACTTCCTTTATCCTTCCCCCCTTGTTGGTCAGGACTAAGGTCATCAGTTCATTCTCGACGGTGATCAGTTTTTCTGTACCTGACCCTGCGTTCGAAAATGGACCAAATAGGCCAGAGAGTTTCTCTTCCTTCAAGGAATCTGGCAAGGCAGCAATTTCTTCTTGTACGCTTACTTCAGTAGTTTCCTCGGGCTCAGCGACTTGAGCATCTACTTTTTGCTGCGCCAGTTCAATCGAATCTTGGATCTGCTGCTGTCTTTCCAGTTCTTCCTGCGATGGCATATTGAATTGTTGCCAGACGATCAGCAGCACAAAAATCAGCGCAAATCCAATCAGTGTATTCTTATCCATTCATTGATTTTTTTTGTAAAGAGCATAGTCTTTCCTAACGCTCTTCAAAAGCAGGGCAAAGGTACAATTTTGTTCGAGCTAAAAACAAGAATGATAGATGATTCTTACGCGGTCTTAGACTAAGTTGTGAATCTTTCTGTTAAAACTCCAGCTTCTGAATCACGAATTATACAAAGATTTAAAGCGTAAACCGCTGTAGAATTACAATTCCCTACTATCTTTCCCAATAAAACTTAAGCTTTTACATGAGAATTGAAACAGACCTAAAATTGGGCTTCAAAGATGTAATGATTCGCCCAAAGCGCTCTACTTTAAAATCAAGGGCTCAAGTGTCGGTAGATCGTAGCTTTGAATTCTTGCATGGCGGTGCCACCTGGACCGGGGTTCCGATCGTGGCAGCAAATATGGATACCGTAGGAACCTTTGAAATGGCCGAGGTCCTCGCCAAACATGGCCTTTTCACTGCCATTCACAAGCACTATCAGCAAGAGGATTGGGCTGCTTTCTTGGCCCAAGCACCAAAAGAAGTATCAGAATTTATCGCTATCAGTACCGGCACGGGTCAAGGAGACGCTCAACGCTTGGCAGAACTCTTGGCAGCATTCCCACAACTTCGATTCATTTGCATCGATGTAGCCAATGGCTATTCGGAGCACTTTGTTGAATTCGTAAAACGAACAAGGGAACAGTTTCCTGACAAAGTAATCATGGCAGGGAATGTAGTTACGGGGGAGATGGTCGAAGAACTCCTTCTTGCTGGGGCTGACATTATCAAAGTCGGTATTGGACCTGGATCCGTTTGTACCACGAGGGTCAAAACGGGCGTAGGTTATCCACAGCTTTCCGCCATTATCGAGTGTGCTGATGCTGCCCATGGTTTAGGCGGGCAGATCATTGCAGACGGTGGGTGTAAAATCCCAGGAGATATCGCCAAAGCCTTTGGCGGAGGAGCCGATTTTGTAATGCTGGGAGGGATGTTTGCTGGACATGACGAAAGTGGAGGTGAATTGATTCAAAAAGAGGGGAAACCCGTAAAGTTATTCTATGGGATGAGTTCCAAGACTGCGATGACCAAATATGCGGGAGGAGTGGCAGATTACCGGGCTTCGGAGGGTAAAACCGTAGAGATTCCATATAAAGGAGCGGTGGAAGAGACGATCAAAGATATGTTGGGTAGTCTTAGGTCTACTTGTACTTATGTAGGCGCTAGTCGACTAAAAGAACTGACTAAACGTACCACCTTCATCCGCGTTCAAGAGCAGCACAATGAGGTATTTTCATAATAGGCTATTCATGAATCAGCCAGATCAATGGAAGTTGATCTGGCTGAATTATACTTATCTGTCTTTTAGTATCAAACTAGGGCCGTACCCGCTGCCCATTGGCCTACCTTAATTCGGCCCGGATACACCTGTAGTGCTTCCTCTAGGCAATCCATAGCCGCGTGCAGATCTTTGGTATTTAGGACGTAGGCAATCCGTACCTGATTTACACCTAGCCCAGGTGTAGCATAAAAACCTTCTCCAGGAGAAAGCATCACGGTTGAACCTTTGTATTCAAATTTCTCTAGCAACCATTGGCAGAAATGGTCGGCATTTTCTACTGGAAACTCGGCGAAGCAATAGAAAGCACCACCCGGTAGGTAGCTGATCACTCCATCCATTTTCTGCAGTCTCTCAAAGACCACATTCCTGCGGCGATCATATTCTTGTTTCACCTCATTCATATAGCTATCGTCCATCTCCAAGGCCCCTTCCGCCAAAATTTGCCCGAGACCTGGAGGGCTCAATCGCAACTTAGCATACTTTACCACCGTATCAATCAATTCCTCGTTTCGGGTAACCATGGCCCCTACTCTAGCCCCACAGGCGCTATAGCGCTTGGATACAGAATCAATCACCACCACATTGTTTTCGATCTCTTCCAATCGCAAAACAGAAAAGAAGTCCTGCCCGTCGTAGCAAAACTCCCGGTAAACTTCGTCAACAAAGAGGTATAGATCATATTTCTTGACTACCTGCGCCAATTCCTTTAAGGCCTTTTCTGGATAAAAGCAGCCCGTCGGATTATTGGGGTTGGTGATAAAGATCGCCTTTGTTTTAGGCGTAATGACAGCTTCGAAAGCTTTGGCATCTGGCAAGGAAAAACCATCTTCTAAGTCACAAGTAACCGGTACAACGTTTACATCTGCTATGTGTGCAAAACCGTTATAATTCGCATAAAAGGGTTCCGGCACAACCATCTCATCACCATGATCCATGCAAGCCAAAAACAGAAACTGGATGGCTTCAGATGCACCGGTAGTCACCACCACTTGATCTGCTGTGATTTCTGTATCAAATTTGGCATAGTAATCCACCAACTTCGCGCGGTAACTGGCATTTCCTGCCGCCGCGCTATATGCTAAAATTTTCAGGTCAGTTTCCTTTACTTTCGCCATGGCCGCCGCAGGTGTTTCAATATCAGGTTGTCCAATATTGAGGTGATACACGTGCTTCCCATCTGCCTTTACTTTATCGGCAATAGGCACCAACTTTCGGAATGGAGATAATGGTACCTCCACTCCCCTTTTTGAAATCGATGGCATGATAAATAATAGTTTATTAAATAAAAAAGTGCGCCAAAAATAGTCCTATTTACGGGGGAATGAAAGCTAAGTTGTCAATCAACCAGCCTTTTTTTGGTTAAATTCTGAGGGCTCAGATTAAGAAATGAAGCTTTATTTGCTGTAAATCAATCTTTTATCAATTGTTTTTATCTGCTTTCTTACTACCATTGAGTAATGTCTATAGGATCGAAGGAAGTAAAGGCTTCCTCTGGTATCTCTTGAAAAACAGCGATTTCCGATAATTGAGGTTTGCCTCGATCCCCAGACAACTGAAGATCTCCGTGCTTTTGATAACTCTTCCATGGCATGGCAAAGCGAGGGGCTTCATCATCCGCATTGGAGTAAAAATCCCATTGACAAACCAACTCTGTGGCGGGATCAACATAAATCAGGTATTTATTTTGAGGGGTAACCCCCACCTCTTCAAAGGTTAAGGCCAGCACTTCAGCTGTTTTACCTTCCAGTGTGGTATCCTGTCCTACATAGTTCAGTGTCACTCCTGAATCTTTCAATTTGAAAGGCATCACCAACCAGTAGGAGTCATTGATCCAAATTCTGTTGCCTATACCTACATAGGTCTCAAGACTATCAGGCTGCTCAAATACTACACTTCCCTTTTTCACCTTACCTGTACCTTCGGCTAAATTCACCAAGTATATGGTACTATCTCCTGGTGATTCTATGCGAACTCTCTGTGCTTGCTTATCCCATAAAAGCGTTCTGCGGCCAAAAAAGTTCCAATGAAAATACCGAGTCGTGTCCCAACTCTTCCTGCCGCCCATTGCCATCATCACTTTATCCGCCCATTCAATAGCCTTGGCATCAGATTCTTCTTCATTGAAGCCATCCGCCGCCGGATTGCCCACGGCTTCTTCAGTGGAAGCTTCGGCCGAGGCTTCATTGGCATTTTCACAGGCTACGGAAAGAATCGCGATCAAGAAGGCCAGCAAAAGGAATCTCATAAGTTTAGCATTTTTACGATTGGGGCGAAAAATACGTATTTTTTTCTACCAGCCTCCTAATTCCTATCATACTTCTGATGCTAATCTGTAAAAACCTAGTCGGCTACCACATAAAAATGGGCCTTAATCCTGCTCAGGATAAGGCCCAACGGTAGCAATTAGCTACTATTTTTATCAATAAGTCCTACTTTGGAGCTTTCCCTCCATCTAGGAACTCTTGGTATTCTCTCAAGGCTCTCCAGTTCTCTTCAGCTGCCAACTGTGCTTGTTTTGGCCAAGTAGTTGGATCAGCCAAGCGGTAACGGTCACCTGCTTCTGTCAGAATTTCCTTCAAGCGTTCTGCTGATGTTGCTCCGAGTTCAGCACGGTTGTTGATACCCGCTGCCTTTAAGATCGATTCAATTTTTGGTCCAATACCTTCTACAATTTGCAGATCCTCGGCTTTACGAGAGAAACCTAGACGCTTTTGCGCCAATTTTTCCACCTTGGAAGGGGTATTCGTATTGCCTTTGTCGTCACGTCCCGTATCTAGGAATTTTTGATATTCGATCAGTTCATCCCAGTTTCCTTTCAGTGCCAATCCTGCTTGTTTAGCCCAAGTTTTAGGATCATGCATGCGGTACCGAGGTCCAGCATCCGCTAAGATGCCTTTCAGGGTATCATAGTCTGCCTCTGACAGATCTTTCCAGTTTTTGATGCCGGCATCTTTCAGCAAGCCTTCGATCTTGGGTCCGATACCCTCTACGATTTGAAGTTCATGCGGCTTTAAGATAGTACTCAAACTGAACGGTACTTGTGTTCCCTCTTTCAAGCCATCCGTTCCACCGGAAGCAACAACCATAGAAGATCCTCCATCGTCATCTCCACCTTGCTCTAGTTTAGCGAGGAGTGTCATCTTATCTGCCTCACACTTACCTAGAGATACGCGCAGGCCATCTTTGTCTTTTTCAGCTTCATCCAACTTGTATTTCAAGCCGTTGAATTCTGCTTCAAGATCCGTATGACGCTTCTTAAGATCCGCCAACTCTCTTTCATACCTTTCCACTTCCGCTTTATACTTAGCCCATAACCACCAGCCTAACAATAGGCCTAGGAGGAAGGAAATAAGAGAAGCTAACAACCAGGCCAACCAGCACGGTAAGCCGAAGATCGTCGTATGTAATAATAATATATCGATTTGCATCTTATTAAAGGTTTTTTAGTTGATTCAATTAGTTTTTGATGAGTCTAACTTCCGCACGTCGGTTATTGTGTCTACCAGCCTCAGTATCATTCGTATCCACCGGTTGAGATTTACCTTTGGAATCCGTAGTGATTTGGCTTCTATCAACACCCTTTCCGATGAGGATATCTCTGATCTCTTTGGCCCGTCTTAGGCCAAGCGCCATATTAGCATCATCCCCCCCTACATTATCTGTATGACCTGTGATGGTTACCTTCTCTCCGGAAGTCTTGATACGTTCTGCCAAACGATCCAAATAGTCATCAACGGCAGCATCTGCTTCCTTGATAGTCGAATTGAAGGGGAAACGAATAATAGCTCGATCACCTAATTCTTCGACCGTTTCTTCAGCTTCAGCCTCAGGGGTCTTCCATTCGAAATCAGCAGCTTCGAAATAGCCTTCTTCCATTCCGTCCCGATCATCAACTAAGCGTGCTCTCAGCTTAATGCGATCCGAAGGAATATCGGGGGCAAGAAGATCACGAATCTGGGCTGCTCTAGCAAATCCCATATTTTCAAATCCTTCTGGTGCCTCCTCCCCTTCAAAATAGAAACCTGTGATTTCAAGGATGTTATTATCATCCAATTGGGCGAGTAGATTTTGTTTAGTGGCATCGAAACCATCGTTAGTAAAGGCCTGTGCGCTGGACCATTGGAAATCAATGGGGTAACGCGATGCAACGGGGGTGGTTTCTTCAGGCTCATCCACGACTGTTGTGGTTTCACCTGCGCCTTCCTCCGTACAACACTGCTTTAGGCACCCTTGGTAGGCGACTATAGAGTACAAGGCCCATATTATTAGCATAACAATGACCTTAATTGGTGCGGACATATGTCAACTTGTTTGTTAGTAAAAAAATATTCTTTATAAAGTAAAATATACCTTATCAAATTTGGTCAACTAACCAAAAATAATAATAAATCTTGGAGTCAGGGCAATCCGGGCGCCGTTTTACTTTTCTGTAAGGGAGTTGAATATTGCCAACGACTAGAACGAGTCCATGAGAAGCATAAAGTAGAAGTTGGTATCAAGTATTCACATTTCTTAGACGGGGTATTTCCCACGGAGTCACAATTCGCTGTAGACTTTATATTGCTGAGTTTTTGAGCAAGGACAAAACATTGTCTAAGAACGGAAAATCTTTATATTTGCATACTGTTTGTAAAATGTTAGAATAGCTATATGGTGCGTATGCGAACTAAGGATTTAGTTTAATTGTTATTCTAATCTGTTGGTGCAAGCAAAATAATTAATAATAACTGAAAATAAAAAAAATCGTTGATTCATGTTCGAAAGTCTTAGTGATCGTTTAGAAGGTGCGTTTAAGACCCTAAGGGGAGATGGCAAACTAACTGAGATCAACATTGCTCAATCGATAAAGGAGATCCGTAGAGCCTTAGTGTCTGCTGACGTTAACTATAAGATCGCCAAAGAATTTACGGATAAGATAAAGGATAAAGCACTTGGCACTGAAAACGTCCTGAAGGCTGTGAAGCCTGGAGAGTTGATGGTGAAGATCGTGATGGACGAATTGGTTTCCCTGATGGGAGGTCAAGCTGCGGGAATAAATATTAAGGGAGAGCCGGCCGTAGTGTTGATCGCGGGCCTACAGGGTTCTGGTAAAACGACCTTTTCGGGTAAACTAGCTTTACATTTAAGAACGAAGCGGAACAAGAAACCATTATTGGTGGCTTGTGATGTATATCGTCCTGCTGCCATTGATCAGATTACGGTACTGGGTGAGCAAGTAGGTGTTCCCGTCTATAAAGAAGTGGAAAATAAGAATCCGGTAGAAATCGCTTTAAAGGCGATCAAATACGCTCAGGATAATAAGCATGATGTTGTAATTGTGGATACAGCTGGTCGCTTGGCCATTGATGAAGCGATGATGGAAGAAATATCCAACGTCAAAAATGCTATTCTTCCCAACGAGACACTTTTTGTCGTGGACTCCATGACGGGCCAAGATGCAGTAAATACAGCCAAGGCCTTCAACGAAGTCATTAATTATGATGGTGTTGTTCTGACTAAGCTAGATGGTGATACAAGAGGTGGTGCAGCCCTTTCTGTAAAATACACGGTCGGTAAGCCGATCAAGTTTGTCAGTACCGGGGAGCAAATGGATACCTTGGATGTGTTCCACCCTGATCGGATGGCTCAGCGGATTTTAGGCATGGGGGATATTGTTTCTTTCGTTGAAAGAGCGCAAGAGCAATTTGACGAGGAAGAAGCCAAACGTCTGGAGAAAAAGATTCGCAAGAACAAGTTTGATTTCAATGACTTCTTGAGCCAGTTGGCACAGATCCGAAAAATGGGTGATCTGAAGAGTTTGATGAATATGATCCCAGGAATGTCCAAGATGACCAAGAACTTGGATATAGATAATAGCGCCTTTAACAAGGTAGAGGCGATCATCCTATCCATGACTCCACAGGAAAGATCCAATCCGGAATTGCTGAATATCAGTCGTAAAAAACGGATTGCCCAGGGTTGCGGTCAGACAATGGATGATATCAACCGTTTCATCAAGCAATTCGATCAAATGCGTAAAATGATGCATAAGTTGAGCAAATCTCCTGGTATGGCCGGGATGATGGGCGGCGGTGCTGGTGGTGGCAGAGGTCGAGGTCGCAGACGTTAAACACACGACTAAATTGCTAAAAATATACCAAAGCCTGCCAGGAGATACTTTCTTGGCAGGCTTTGTTGTTACCTTTATATACAATCAATCTTGATCCGACATGCGCCTACAACTATTCCTGAGTTTTCTTTGTTTTTCCTCCATTATCATGGCTCAAAACACTTTTCCTTTAGACGGAAAACTTCCTTCTGACAAAGATGTGCTTAGCGGTACTTTGCCGAATGGTATGAAGTATTTCATCAAAAAGAATGTGAAACCTGAAAATCGAGCTGAGTTAAGATTGGCAGTAAAGGCAGGTAGCTTACAGGAAGATGAAGATCAGCTAGGTATTGCTCACTTCGTGGAGCATATGGCTTTCAATGGAAGCAAAAATTTCAAAAAGAATGAATTGATTGACTATCTCGAGTCAATCGGAACACGCTTTGGAGCCGATCTTAATGCCTACACCAGCTTTGAAGAAACCGTGTACATGATCCAGGCAAGAACCGATAGTTTAAACTTGTTGGAAAAAGGCCTCTTAATCATGGAAGACTGGGCCTATGGCATCAGTTTTGAAGAGGAAGAAATTGACAAAGAGCGGGGTGTTGTCATTTCAGAATGGCGAACTGGACTTAGTGCGGATCAACGTATGCAGCAACAATACTTCCCGATAGCCTATAAGGATTCTCGTTATGCGGAGCGGCTGCCAATTGGCAAACCTGAAATAATTCAGGAAGCAGATTACAGCACGATAAGGCGCTTTTATCAAGATTGGTATCGCCCCGACTTAATGGCCATTATTGCTGTCGGTGATTTTGATTTGGAGTGGATGGAAAATCAAATCAAATCTCGATTCGCCAAGGTCCCAAAGAAAGCAGACCCAAGACCCAGGGAAAAGTACGATATCCCCTCTGATCCTTCCACACGCTATGCCATCTGTACCGATGAGGAAGCTACCTTTTCCAATATTCGAGTCATGTATCGCCATCCTCATATTAAGGTCAAAACCGTTGCTGATTACAAAGGAACCTTAGCGCGCAACCTATATAACCGCATGCTGAATTCTCGGATGATTGAAATCCAGCAGCAAGCTGATCCTCCCTTTACCTTTGCTTATACAGGATATGGCCAAGACATGAGCAACTTGGACAACTATTATCTATATGCATTTGTAAAGGAAGGGGGAATGGAAAAAGGGATTAAGGCCGTCCTGCGGGCCACCCGTCAAGCCTACCTACATGGCTTTCACCCTTCTGAATTGGAACGGCAGAAACAAGAGATTTTACGGGCAGCAGAGAAGGCGGCTAATGAGCAAGATAAAACGCCTTCCGCGGGCCTTGCCAGTGGTTTCGTGTATCACTTTCTAAAGGGCAATGCCATTCCTACCGCCAAACAGCGGCTGGCATTACTACAACAACTATTGCCTTTAATATCAGTGGAGGATATCAATCCCCTACCTAAGCAATGGATCAGACCTGAAGAACGAGTGGTTATCGTTACTGGACCGGACACCGAAAACAATCCTTTACCAACTGAATCTGCACTAGAAAGCTGGCTGGATGAATTCGATAAGATGGATGTCCCAGCCTATGAAGATAATGTGGTAGCGGGCCCAATGATTCAAGAAGAGCTTTCATCCGTTCCCATAGTAGCGGAACACCAAGAAGAAGAATTTGGATTGACGGAATGGCGACTTGAAAACGGCGTCCGGGTAGTATTAAAACCTACTGACTTTAAAAACGATGAGATCCTGATGACCGCTTGGAGCCCTGGTGGTTATTCCAATTACAAAACCGAAGACCTTCCCAGTGCGACGAATGCCGTCCCCATCTTGGTGCAAAGCGGAATTGGTCCCTATGACTACGCGGCCTTAAACAAGCAACTGACAGGGAAGAATGCTGGTGTAGGTCCATTCATCAGCGAGTTGTACGAAGGGCTAAGTGGAAACAGCTCAAAGCAAGATCTCGAAATGTTATTTCAATTGACCTATTTGTATACAACTGCTCCACGTAAAGATCAGGATGCCTTTGCGAGTTACATTAGTCGACAGAAATCGATCTTCGAAAATATTATGACCAATCCCTACAATTATTTTGGTCTACAGAAGCAGAAGATCAAATACAATGATCACCCCAGGCGCCAGATCACTAATATGGAAACCCTGGAAAAAATCAACTTAGATAAAATCTTACAGGTGTATCGCGATCGATTTGCGGATGCCAGTGACTTCTCCTTCTTCTTCGTAGGTTCCTTTACGCTAGAAGAAATGAAACCTTTGGTACAGAAATACCTGGGTAACCTCCCGAGTAATGGGCGTAAAGAAGGCTGGAAAAACGTTGGTGTTCAATTACAAAAAGGGCAGATCGATACCACTTTTGTAAAAGGTAGAGCCCCCAAAGCCTTGGTCGAGATGATCTATCACAATGACTTCCAGTTCGATGCTGATAATCGGTATGCATTAGGTTCCTTAGCAAGTCTACTGCGTATCAAGCTCAGAGAAGCGATGAGGGAAGATGAAGGTGGGGTATATGGCGTAAGCGTAAGGGCTTTCAGTAGTCAATATCCAAAACCAGGCTATAATGTTCGCGTTAGCTTCAATGCAGCTCCGGAGGAAGTTGATAAACTAATTGAGATTACGAAGCTAGAAATCGACAAGATCAAAGATGAAGGAGCTTTAGATAAGGATATTACGAAAATCATTGAAACACAGAAACAAGGAAGGATCAAGAATCTCAAGCAAAATCGGTACTGGCTCGGGCAGTTGAGTTATCGTTACCAAAATAATATTCCCCTAGATGGTCTTAAGCTGGAAGTGTTGGAAGAGTACACGGAAAAACTAGATAGTGATCTCCTCAAGAAGGCAGCTAGGAAGTACCTCAATACAGAAAATTTCATGCAATTCCTGCTACTTCCCGAATCAGATAAGCCTTGATCAAGCATAATACCTATCCCCCATTAAGCGCTGCCTTGTATACTTGGAGGCAGCGTTCTCTGGCCATTTTATGATCTACTATAGGATCAGGATAGGCGGAAGTTCCATATTCTGGCACCCACTTCTTGATGTAAGTTTTCTGTTTATCAAACCTTTCCATTTGGGTGGTGGGGTTAAAAACTCGAAAGTACGGCGCTGCATCCGTTCCGCTTCCCGAAGCCCACTGCCATCCACCATTGTTACTCGCCAGGTCAAAGTCTAAGAGTTTAGCGGCGAAATAAGCCTCTCCCCAGCGCCAATCTATGAGTAAGTGCTTCGTCAAAAAACTCGCGGTAACCATCCGGACACGATTGTGCATATAGCCCGTGGCATTCAACTCTCTCATACCTGCATCAACAATCGGATATCCCGTTTTTCCTTCACACCATTTCTTAAATTCTTCTTCATCGTTACGCCAAGGGATTCGCTCATATTTTGCCCGAAAGGCCTGTTTTTCCACGTGCGGAAAATTAGACAGGATCATAGCGTAGAAGTCTCGCCAGATCAACTCGTTCAAATACACTTCACTTAATCCAATCGTATTTCTAGCCTTCTGCCTAATACTAATTGTCCCAAAGCGGAAGTGTAGCCCCAGCTTTGAGGTTCCTTCAATACCAGGAAAATTGCGTTTATCCCCATATTCTCTGATGCGCTTGCGGTTTACTTCAAGCGGCGGATATTCAATGGCCGTTGGGCCAAAATTCATTTCTTCTAGAGAGGGAATAGCTTGATCGAGCTTGATCTTATGGAAGCGATCGTAGTATTTTTCATTGGGATAGGATTGTAAATAGTAGGAATCTATTGGGCTCTGGTAAGTATCTCGTCCTAGCGCAAGTTTGGATGCTAGTTTAGCCTTCCATTTTCTACTATAGGGTGTAAAGACGGTGTACGGATTTCCATCATCCTTAGTGACTTCCTTTTTTTCGAATATCACCTGGTCTTTGAAGGTATGGAATGCGATGTCAGCCTGTTCTAGAAGGGAAGCTACCGCTTGATCTCGTTCAATTGCATAAGACTCATAATCATGATTCGTATAAACGGCTTTAACATCAAAATCAGTCAAGAGCTTAGACCAAAGGTCTATGGGATTGCCATAGCGAACGAGGAGATCACTGCCCAGAGTCTGGAGCTGCTGTTGTAAGTTCAATATGGTCTGGTGTATATAGCTTACTCTGGCATCAGCTCGCTCTTCAAGTTTATCCAGGATAATTCGATCAAAGATAAACAGCGGTAGAACCTGTTCATTTTCCTTTAGGGCATGATAAAGTCCGGCATTATCATGTAGTCTTAAATCTCTTCGAAACCAAAATATAGAAACGGATGCCATAAAATCTTTTTCTCTTCGTTATTCTTATAGGCTGGTAAGGGGGATCTATTGGATCAATTGAAAGCTTTTTTGATCTCCTCCATAGCCTAACCCAATTTTTGGGCCAATGTTTAAAATTTACTTTCTAAAGAAAGAGTAAAGCTGTTAACTTTGGCCGCAATCTAGGCAAGTAAGCCAATTGAACTAATAAACTGAAGACGATGAAACTAAACGTTTTTTTGCTCCTACTGATCGGACTCTTAAGTCTACAAGCTTGCGGAGGTGATCAAACTGCTACCATTGAACAACTGGAAGCGAAGGTAGAAGAAAATCCAACTCCCGAGGATGCAGATGCCTTAATCACCCTCTACCGAGAATACATTGATACCCATCCAGCAGATACTGAGCAGAATTCACGCTATTTGTATCGAGCTGCGGGACTGATGTACCGCCTGAATCGGCACAATGATGCTTCTATGTTGCTAAAGGAAGCCCTGAAGGACTATTATGGATCTGACCAAACGGCGAACAACGCATATCTATTGGCAAGCATTCAGGAAGAAAAGCTCAATAATCCGGTATTGGCCACGAGTGTATATCAAGCCATTGACAAAGCCTTTCCTTCCTTTGAGCAAGCCGCTGAGGTTAAATCCAAATTATCTGCGGACCTCCCTCCTATCCAAACGCGGATCGACACGCTGGCAAAAGGTATTTTTGATCTTAGTACAGGAAGAGTTAACCGCCGGACTGCCAATAACTTCATTGAGAGCTGCGATCTCTATAGTATGATCGTACCCGAGGATCCGCTCAGTCCTGAACTATTGCACAAAGCAGGGGAAGCAGCCCGAGCAACCCGCGCCTTTAATTCGGCCTTGGATATTTACGACCGCCTCTATAAGCGTTATCCGGACTTTGAGAAGGCCCCACAAGCTTTATTTCTGATGGCCTTCACGCTAGATAATGATCTACAGCGACATGACGAGGCCAAGACATTATACGAAAGCTTTCTGGAGAAGTACCCAGATGATGATTTCGCAGATGACACCCAGTTCTTGCTAAAAAACTTGGGAAAAACGGATGAGGAAATCATCCAGTCTTTCGAAGATCAGGAAGAAAGTGAATAGCTAAGCAATAAGCAGGCCCAATTACTACCTAAAAGTAATTGGGCCTACTCTAGATCCCTTCTGACTAAGAAGTGCTACTGAACTATTCCAGGAATAGATTAAATTCTACCCTTCTGTTCTGATCTCTTCCCGCCTTATACTTGTTATTCGCGATAGGCTGGGTTTCTCCATAGCCCGTAAAGCTTAGTCGAGAAGCATCGATTCCCTTACCCACTAAATAATCATAGCAAGCCTTAGCTCGCTGCTCGGACAGTCGCTGATTCGTCTTAGAGCTCCCGACACTATCCGTATGGCCGTTAATAGCACATTTATAATCGGAGTATCGCGTCAAGATATCAACAATCTGATCGAGAATAGTGGTTGAATTGGCTTTTAATTCGGCTCTACCGGTTTGGAATTGTACCGCTTGAACCGCTAGGTCTAAGGTTTCCTTATCTTCTTCTGTAATCTCTGGGCATCCGCTATTGCTCGCAGGTCCTTTAGTATTTGGACATTTATCATCAGCATCTAGTACTCCGTCTTCATCTGCGTCCGGGCAACCATTCGTTGCGGCAGGCCCTGCCACATCTGGACAATTATCTACCGTATTAGCAATTCCATCTCCATCATTATCTGGGCAACCATTGGTTGCAGCAGGCCCTTGTTCATTCGGACAAGCGTCCTTCCCATCAACGATACCGTCTCCATCCGCATCCGTAAAGGGGCAGCCTTCATTGTCGGCAGGTCCTCCCTCATTTGGACATTTATCTTCCGAGTCAATAATGCCATCTGAATCCGTATCTGGACAGCCATCAAATTGAGCTAATCCAGCCGTTGCTGGGCATTTATCATCTCCATCGGTTATCCCATCACCATCTGTATCAGGGCAACCATTTAAACCGGGAACTCCAGCCACAGTAGGACAAAGATCTTGATCATCAGGTACTCCATCATTATCACTATCTACTACTGGTGGCGGCGCAGGTTCGCCATCTCCGATGATGAAGTGGGCTCCGACGCCTAATTGCAGATGATCTCTATCATCAGCAAAACTTACCCGGTACTCCCCTCTCGTCGAAAGATAGATGTGGCGTCCCAATCTGAAGTTAATACCCGCTCCGAGCGGAGCCTCTAAACCGACGCTTTCAAAATCTTCTACGTTCACGCCGATTCCAGCTAAGAGATAAGGATAGAGAAAGAATGGTTCGCGAAAGAATTTTAATTGCAGGGTAGCATCAAGACCTAGTGTACCGGCCTTATTAGATTGCCCTATCCTTTCTTGCGGCAAAAGTATCTGGTTGATTCTCAGCGGAACACCAAGGTTTAGGAAGCTATTGAGATGGCGGACATACTCTATTTCTATTCCTCCTCCAAACTCTTCGTCGATGAATTCTTGATCGATAGCCCATTGGTAGTTTGGAAAGACCCCACGGACACCAAGTCCATCCGGTGCTTCTTTATATTGACCAAAAGCGGTGAGACCTAAAAAACAAAGGCATAGCCCAAGAATAAGTATTTTCTTCTGCATTGTATTGGGTTTAGCATGAGTGAATATGACGACAAGAACGTCAGTGGGTTTTCTGTAAGTTAATCCACTAAAAAAGTCATGTTCTTAAGACGTCCAAAACTAACAAGAGATAAGAAGATAGGGGGAAACTGTCAAAAACTGGTGAGCAAGCGCTTAATTAGGGTGATGAAATCTAGCTTTCAAGAAGACCTCGCCCTTCTTTATTAATTTTGCCGTCCTTATTCAGCTTCTTCATCAGACGGTCTAGAATACCATTAATAAAATCTTTGCTCTTTTCTGTGCTATATAGTTTAGCAATTTCGACAAACTCGTTCAAGGTAACTTTAGTCGGAATAGTAGGAAAGTTCATCAGTTCACACAGTGCCATTTTAAGTAGTATCATATCAATAGCAGCCACCCGATCCGCATCCCAGTTTTTTAGCGTGGGCTCGATCAACTCCAGCAAGTCGGCATCTTCGTGATGTACCTTATGCAAAAGTAATTCACCAAATTCTTTCACCGCCTCATCAGAAGGTTGATAGTTTTGGTAAAATTCTTCACTAGTTACGGGTAAGGCTTTCAAGGTCTTCTTGATGGCACCGACCACCAATGACTTATCATCGATCCAAAGCGGATAATTATCATCTAGTACTTCGGTAAAAGCTTCATTATTCAGGCAATGCTTAAAGAGCGCCAAAAGAATATCCTTGTGATCGCTATGTTGGCTATCAGCCTGTTTCACATAAGCCTTGTATTGGTCTGTCTTAGAGAAATCCATGTAAAATTGACGAACTTGGTCTTCATCAATTCTAGAAGGCAATTTATGGCCTCGGATTAAACTGTTAAAAGCATCATTGTGAAGTAGGGAAACGATCAGTGGATTTTCTGCGAGCTTAGCAGTGAAGCGCTTATCGTCATCGGAGGGCCGGAGTTTGGCTTGACGCTTTTCCAAATCCTTCTTAGCATATTCAGCTATACGAATCAGTAGAAGCAGATTGAATAGATACAATTCAAAAGATAGAAATACTATCTTCCGGTATTGCTTGAGGGCACCATCATAAGTCAATTCTTGGTCCCTACTCAGGGTATATAGCATCTGCATTACTTTAATGCGGACGTTTCTTCTACTTAGCATATCTTCAATTCAACTCCTTTGGGGAATAGGTACTACGCACCTGAATGATCTAAAGAGTGTACGCATTGATTATACCTATCGAGTCTAATTTTGTTCCAAAACTGTCGCAGTATTTATCTACTGCCTTTGGCGATACAAATAAAGGGCAATTTTTTCAAACTGCCCTCATTTTAAGTCTTTAATTTCCGGTTAATATATAATCGGATTTAATATCATCATACGAGGGCAACTTCTTATAATGCCATTTCTTAATAATTTGGCCATTATGCAATAGCACCAGGCCTGGATTTGATCTAACGATAGTCTTTAGCAGAATATCATCAGCGGTGTAAAACGGATAGGCGCTTTGCGTGGCATGGCGGAAGTCATCGATCCGGCCATAATCAGAGTAGGCCGTAATAGCAAAGGTACGATGGCCGTCCTTTTCTGCTGCCTCCATAATCGGATTCACAATATCAACCCAGGGCTTCATATAGGCAGATTCCCAATTGTAGATATCGATCTGCTGTTGCCGCTTGTTCGTAGCGACCACGGATCGTTCAAGGCGGAAGGAGTCCGGAGCTATTTGAACGGTATCTATCTGATAAACCGTATCTGTTACCAGTTGAATTTCTGTGCCGTCGATACCGTATAATCGGTAAGCAACAATCATGAAGCTGTATCCTTGTTGACTTAAGATGTCTTCCGTGACTTCCTCTCCATTCTCATCGCTCACTTCAAAATCACTAATCTTAGTAGCTTCAATGGCCGGCTCTGATCTCACTTGTTCCAAATCCCACTCTTCTTTTGGATATTTCTTGAATTCCTTCATGTATTGGTCAAAGGGTAGCTCGACCACTTCCTTAGATTCCTTATTAGTCATCTTGTAGGCCAAGATTTCCACATTTGCTGCTGCTTCTGCCTCCATAGCCTTTCGCTCCGCCACATTTACGCCTTCCTTGAATGGGCGAAAATCAGTATGAGGAAGATCCCAAGAGAAGTTACTGAAGCAATACAAACCCACAGCGCCTACTGTCAGTCCTGTGATTAACAGCCTGGTGCCTGCGTTAAACAATTGATGTTTTTGCTTGTAAGCTAGAATAAAAAGAATGGCTGGTATCATCAAGAATACATCCTTGAGAAAAGATACCTTGGGTTTCAACTTAAGAAAATCCCCAAAACAGCCACAGTCCGTAACCTTCATATTGGTCTCCACATAAGGGCCCCATTGTCCGAACTGAAAGAAATTAACTCCATCTGGAACGTAGCCCGTCAAGAAAGTAAAACCCGTTAAGAAGGTGAAGAAGAATACAATGGCAAAAAAGACCCAAGCTGTAAACTTCCGCATAGCCCCCAATAGCAACATTACGCCTAGCGCAATTTCTAAGACGATCATAAATACGGAGAAACCTACCGCATAATTAGAAAGCCAAGGGAACAAAGGTGCCAAGAAGGAGAACCAGGTCTCACTAAAAGTGGATTCAAACTCCGCGAAGTATTGCTCCATCTTGTAAGCGGTTCCTAAGGGATCGATCGCTTTGACCCAACCCGAAAAAATAAATAAGGCCCCTGCAAAATTTTGCAGATAGCTCATGGGCCAGTTTTTAACCTTCTTAAAAGCAAAGTGAACGATCAGGGTGAGTACTAAAGCTGCGATTCCTATTATTAGGATCAATTTACCAAGTGTCATTGTACAGTATTTTTACCTTCTCCGCATATCGAAGAATAGATCAGCCCCAAATATAGCAGGAATCAAAAGGAGTTTTGATAATATTCTGTGAATAATTGTTAAACGGCTGTTAATGCGGTTGAGCTATGAAGCCCATTTGGAGGTACTAAAGATCGCTTTTGGATAGTCTTGTCCGATCAGTAAATGCCAACCCTCCTGTTCGGGTTCAGTCAATAAGTCGGGCTGATGGACCTTGGTCGGCGGTAGGACCTCAAGCACTGGTAGCCAATGTTTCACATAAGCCCCTTGTGGATCGTATCGCTTCGCCTGGGTAATAATATTGAAGTATCGATTTTCTCTGGGATCACTTCCTACTCCAGCGATGTAATTCCAATTGCCGTAATTGCTGCAAGGATCGTAATCGATAAGAATGGATTCAAAATAATCAGCCCCCAACTGCCAATTCACCTTCAAGTCTTTTACAAGAAAACTGGCTACATTCTGTCGTCCTCGATTGGACATGAACCCGGTGCGCTTCAACTCCTTCATATTGGCATCGATAAAAGGTACGCCCGTTTCCCCGTCAATCCATCGCTCCAAGAGTTCTCTATCCTCTACCCATTGCTCATTTACCTCACCTTTAATTCCGCCCTTCAAAAAGATCTTATTGCCATGTTTTTTTGCCATGAAACGGAAGAAATCTCTCCACATTAACTCAAAGAATAGCCAATAAGTGGAATCGTTGGCCACCTCCTGCTCTTCAAACTTCTTGATTTCCTGGTAGATCAACTTCGGGGAAAGACATCCTTGCGCTAGCCAGGCAGAAAACTTAGAGGAATAGTCTTCCCCTAGCAGCCCATTCCGGGTTTGCTTATACGTTTGGATAGACTTAGTTTCCCAAATGAAATGTCGAAGTCGTTCCATACCGCTAGTTTCCCCTCCTTTGAAGAGAATAGGCGCTTTGGCTTCATCCTCGCATTGCGATAATCCGAAATCAGCTAGGGTAGGAATTTCTCCAGCCTCGATTCGGACCGTCAAGCTATTGAAAGGTTCGTGTGGCGCTGGCAAAGGGGCTCTAACGGACACAAATCTTTCTACTTCCTTGCGAAATTGCGTAAAGGTATCTGGCGTGTGGTGAATGGGAAATGGCAGATCGGCAGTATAGTACAACATTTTTCCCCGGAAGAAACGAACCTCTTGACCTATAGACCATAAGTTTTGCTCTAGCGCATCTTGCACTTCTACTTCTTCTCTCGTCCGTTCTCGATTACAGAGTACCCAGCTAGATTTAACTTGCAGCGCCAGATCGAAAAGAATCTCTTCCGGTTTCCCGACTCTAACAATCAAATCACTATTAAGCTTCCGCAAATTCTCACGCAGGTCGTGTATCGCTTCAATAATGAATTGCGCTCGGAAGCTACCAGTCTTAGGGAAACCAAACTTTGTTGTACCTGCAAAAGTTCGCTCATCAAAAATGTAGACGGGAATAACCTCCTCTGCACTTTTTAACGCATCGGTCAGTGCTTCGTTATCGTGAAGACGTAAATCCTGTCGGAACCAGACAATAGCTCGTTTTTGTTGCATAGTCAGGGCTTTTGAAAGTCTCCTTCAAGCCATCCGGCACATTACTTGTTCTCTCTAAGTAGTTTTTGCGGTATCCACTAGGGATAGCAAGATAACAGCGCAGATGCAGCCGAAATTCTGAAATAGGTGATGATCGGGTGATCTAATTTTTTTTTCCTACAAGGCAGAATTTAAACACCGAAAGGTAAGGAAATCCCTCCTTACTGGCACAATATCACAGTTTACTGTACAACAAAGAAGGGCTCATTTGGTTTGTCATTCTGAGGTAAGTTTATTTCTTTGGCTCGCAAATGTAAAAATCCTTACGAATAGCATGAAAAATTCAAGCCCTTATCGGTGGATATATATGACTCTGCTGTTATCAATGTCGATCAACCTGGTTAATTGTGGGTCCGGAGGAAAGGATCTTCCTATTCTGAATCGCCAAATCGAAAAAGATGGTGAGTTGGTTTACAAAACCATACCAAGCTTTTCATTTATTAATCAAGACAGCCAATTAGTAAGACCTGAAACATTTAGCAACAAGGCATACGTCGCGGATTTCTTTTTCACATCCTGCCCTACTATCTGTCCTAAATTGGCGCAGCAGATGCTCAAAATTCATGACCACTTCGAAGCCGAGCCTGGTTTAGCCTTGCTTTCGCACACGATAGATCCTAAACGAGACTCGGTGGCTAAGCTGGCACATTACGCCAGCAACTTGGGGGTGAGTAGCGAGCGATGGCATTTCGTAACTGGAGAAAAATCTGAGTTGTACGATATTGCCGATGACTATTTCAATATCGTCATAGAAAACGCGGATGTCCCCGAAGGACTAGATCACAGTGGGCGATTAGTACTCGTGGACCAGGAAAAACATATCCGAGCATTCTGCAATGGTACCAATCCAGATGAAGTAGATCAGTTTATCGTCAAAATTGAGCAACTTTTAGCAGAAGAAAAGAAAGTTGACTAAAGTTGGGCTATCATTGTGTTTTGTGGGTCATTCCTAACCTAAAGAAAGTGTATGCGACTTATTAGTGGAATATTTTGCCTAGCTCTTTTTGCTTGCTTTTTGTCATTCAATGCTTGTAAGGAGACGCCCTTCCAGCAAGGAAAAATCCTGTATGAAAACTTTTGCGCCAATTGTCATATGGATGATGGGAGTGGTCTGGAAGGACTTATCCCACCACTCGCACAGGCCGATTATTATAGAGACCATGTGATCGAAAGTGCCTGTTTAATCCGCTATGGGATGGAAGGACCGCTGGAGGTCAATGGTCGAACGTACAATCAGCCCATGCCCGGCACCGACAAATTGACTGAATTTGAAATCACCAATATTCTCAATTATATAAATGAGGCATGGTACGATGATTTGCCGTACGTGAAATTAGAGGATGTTCGCGCTATGCTGAAAAGCTGCAAGGAGGACTAATCCCATTAGAAGCCGATTTTGATGGATGCACTCGGCAGAATTGGAAATTGATTTACTCGTGTGTTCGTGATGCGGTCCAAATAAAAGATATTCTCTCGATCATATATATTCGTAACACTAGCGACGATCTCCATGAAACTACTTCCGACCAGTTCTACCCGTTTTTTCACGGAAGCGTCCAATCGGTGATAGGTAGAAAGCCTACCGCCATTTCGTTCTTCGGCTAAAATCGTTCCGAGGTCAAAATTACCTTGCAAAATATCTTCCACTAAGATCTGGTCAAATCCAATCTCCTGGAAAAAACCTTGGGTTTGGGTAAAAGGGAAGCCCGTGCCGAAGTTCCACCTCAAGCTCGCCTCCCAGCTTCTATCTCGCCCAAATTGATAAGTCGTTAGTGCGTTAATATTGTGCCGGCGATCAAAAATGGTGAAGTAAGTCTGCTCGCCATCGAAGCGATCTACGTATCCCAAAGAATAGGTCAGCCATAAGTACCAGGCGGGGCTCTCATATTTATAAGAAAAGTCTATCCCGTACGCATTTCCTGTTTCCACTGCAAAATCCGGGTCTGTGGCACTTAATTTATTCCGATTTATACTTATTAACTGAGAAAATCGCTTGTAATAGGGTTCTACATTGAGCGTAGAACTTCGGCTGACATCGTATTCCACGCCCCCGACGGCATGAGCCGATTTTTGCAAGCGATGGTTAGTTGGGTCAAAAGTCCCGGGTCTAAACAATGATTCCTCTGGCCCAGCTAAAAAGCCCACAAAGAAGTTGACCACATCGGATTCATTCACCGTGGAAATGAGATTTTGAGAATAGAAACCTCCAGCGGCTTTAAATCTCAAGTTATCACTGGCTTTATACTTAATCCCCATCCTAGGCTCGAAGCTAAAAGCCGATTGTGAGGCATAAAACTGAAGCCTGACTCCTGGCTCAATGATCAGGTTACCAATCTCCTGCTTATACTTGAAGTAGCCGGACAATTCTGTAGTAAAATCTCTTTGCTCAAAGTCTAGGCCGATAAAATTTTCAAAAGAGAAATCCGTGTTGAATCCGTTGACCTCAAATCCATAGTTCAATTGATTATTATTGCCAAAGTATTTGAAGTTGAGTTGAGCACCGAAGCTAGTCACTCCGCTTTTCCGGGGGGCTGCGTCTCCCTCTTTTAAGGTGATGTCATAGGAGGAAAAAGAGATCAAGCCATCCATTACAATATTAGAATTTGGCGGTACTAGAGTGAAATTGGCACCGGCCCCACTAGTCGTCCAATCAACCGCTGCTAAACCTGCAAAGTCAAAGGCATCCACGAAGTTAAACCCAAAGAGATTGAGTTGACTGCCATTCCCTCCGACCATAGAGAGCTTGCCGTACCAATCCGTATAACTGAACGGTAAACCGATGTCATCAGCCAATCCAGCCAAAGTAGTATCAGCTGTAGCAAATGCGTAATAACTGGTATCCACGGCATAAGCATACAGGGATGGTGAGGTCTGATCTAGATAGGAATGTTTGCCCGTGAATAAGAAAGAAATACTATTTCCTCGATCCTCATTCCAGGGGATGATTGGGCCCTCGATTAGCGCCTTGGCCTGGAAGGGGCTAGCAGACACCAGGCCCGAAAGTCTTTTCTTATTTCCCTCCCGGGTCTTAATGTCTACTACGGCTGAGATTCTGCCTCCATGCTCTACATTAAACCCTCCCGTCAAAACATCCACGCTTCGAATGGTTTCGGTTTCGAATACGGAGAAAAACCCAATGGAGTGAAAGGGATTGTAAATGGTCATTCCGTCCAAAAGTATTTTATTCTGCACCGGAGACCCTCCACGGATATATAGCTGCCCTCCTTGATCCCCAGAAACGATAACACCCGGTAAGACAGGCAGATATTGAGCAATGTCAGCATCCCCACCGGTGGAGGGCAAAGAACGAATCTGCTTGGGTGTGACGGTTAACTGGGATACTTGTATATCGGACCTAGCCCGCTCTCGCTCGGCCGAAACGTCCACCGTGGTAAGATTCACCGCATTAGGTTGCAGGCGTAGTTGTCGATAGGCTATCTTGCCGTCCTGCAATTGTACGGATTGTGTAAGACTATCATAGCCAATGTAGGTTAGCAAGATCGTGTACTGCCCAGCTGGAACATTGCCCAGGCTGAAGAAACCATTCAGATCTGTATTGGTACCGATGTCTGTGTTCAGCAGTCGAACCGTGCCAAAAGCAATGGGTTCTCCCGTTTCCTGATCATAAACATTTCCCCGAAGAATAGCTTGGGCATCAAGCTTGGTAAGACTAAAGGTAAGTACTAGGCTAAAGAAGAGTATTCGTACAATCATATTTCTTTTCTAGTGAAACCGAGGGGTTCCCCGGCAGGCTAAGTGCATATTTGGCCGTTACACTTTGGGTGGAAAAGCGATCGCCAAACATGCTCTAATTGCAAGAAGGGCAAATATACCGATATTGGTATATTTGCCCTTCACATTTTATGTCATCTAGAAAACAGGCTCAGGTCAATTCTCCTGCCCCTTGACGAAGGATCACCATCTCATCCCCCATGCAGTCCACCACCGTAGAAGGAACATTCGTCCCGATTCCTCCATCGATCACCACATCCGTCAGTTTTTTGAAGTCATCAAAGATGTCAATTGGATCTGTGAAATATTCCAAAACTTCGTCATCTGACTTGAGGGATAAAGAAAGAATGGGTCGACCCAATTCTTGCACTATCGCCTGCGCAATACCATTATCTGGAATCCGAACTCCGATGCTGCGCTTCCTGTTTTTGAAAAGCTTTGGCACCTGGTTATTGGATTTCAAGACAAAGGTAAAAGGACCCGGTAAATTGCGTTTTAAGGTCTTAAAGACATCATTATCAATCTGAAAGGCGTACTCGGCGATCTGACTTATATCCTTACAGATGAAGGATAGCATTGCTTTCTCCGGCTTTAATCCACGCAACCGACAGATCCGTTCTACGGCTTTAGGGTTAAATATATCGCAACCCAAGCCATAGACAGTATCGGTGGGATAAATGATCACTCCGCCATTTTGGAGGATGTCAACCACCTGCTTAATTTTGCGTCCTTCTGGATTATCTGGATTGATCTTTAACAACATCGCTTTTCTATTTCTACCTACGAGTCCCCGAAAAGATCGTCATCATCCAGCATATTAGCTAGAAGATCACGGAAGGATAAACTTGATTCTAGGATATCCTTATTGATCACATCGAATTCTGCTAGCCCATGTAGAGCCAACTCCATGTACGGAATAGCAGCATCTCCTTTCAATTTCAAACTTGATTCTACTAATTTACGAAGTCCAGCTACACCATCCAATACTTTGACAAATTCCTTGTCGCTAGCATCATTCAACAAATCAATACTATTTCCTCCAGCAAACCAAGCACGGATAGTCCCGAATGGGTCCCGTTCTTGTCCACGCTTCAATTTATCGGGATTAGGAAAATGATCTAGGAACATTTTCTTAATAGCTCGGCCCATCAGTGCCATCGCCACATTGTAGGGACCTTCCTGCTCGCCCTCATAAACCAACTCTATCTTTCCTGTGATAGCCGGAACAACTCCCCAAAAGTCAGTGATTCGAGCCTGGGTGGTCTTTTCTTTATTAATCAGCATGCGACGTTCTGCGGTACTGACCAGGTTTTCGTAGGCGGAAATACTCAGACGTGCCGAAACTCCACTTTTTTCATCTACAAACTCACTCTCACGTGCTTCCATCGCAATCTGTTCCAAAAGAATCTCCAAGAGATCGGGGACAGCGACTTCTTCCTTTTGCGTTGCCGTCAAGGAAGCCTCTTGCTTCGTAATGGCTAATGCTATTTCTATGGACTTCGGATAGTGCGTTAAGATTTGGCTTTCAATTCTATCCTTTAGCGGCGTGATGATGCTGCCTCGATTGGTGTAATCCTCTGGGTTGGCGGTGAACAAGAACTGGATATCTAATGGTAAACGAAGCTTGAATCCTCGAATCTGGATATCTCCTTCTTGCAACATATTAAATAAAGACACTTGAATACGCGCCTGTAAATCGGGCAATTCGTTAATCACAAAGATGCTCCGGTGGGCTCGAGGAACCAATCCGAAGTGAATCACGCGTTCGTCAGAATACGGCAATTTAAGGGTGGCCGCCTTAATCGGATCAACATCTCCT
>JAHQWA010000474.1 GCA_019634045.1 Saprospiraceae bacterium | reverse complement strand
TTGACTCAAATCCTCTTCGAATCAAGTAGGTTGCAATCTTGGCCTTATTCTGGAAGGAAAAGGCATCTTCCATTTGTGAAGCTTTTTTTTCAATTAATTGGTGCAACGTCTTTTCATAATCCTCTTCTTCTATTTCCTCCATGCCCTTGCGGATACAATAGTCCGTTATTTTCCGTTTTTTCAACTCTTGCTTGATCCGTATTCTTCCCCATTTCTTGATATTGAATTTGCCCCGAGCATATGATCTTGCAAAGCGCTCTTCGTTCAGAAAGTTATCTGTGATCAACTCGGCCATGATTTCTTCTAGGGTATCTCCGTACACTCCTAGGTCCAACAATTTGCTGCGCACCTCAGCGTGACAACGATCTTGGTAAGCACAATATCGTTGCAACTTTTTCAGTGCATCCGTGGCACTTATGTACTTTTTGGGCTTTTGCACAGATGATTTGGTATTGAATTAATCTAAAGGTGTGTCTTTTTCCTAAATTACACGTCTAGAAGAAAAAGCGTGTAGGTTTGTTT
This sequence comes from Saprospiraceae bacterium, assembly GCA_019634045.1. GTDB lineage: Bacteria > Bacteroidota > Bacteroidia > Chitinophagales > Saprospiraceae > DT-111. The sequence continues at coordinate 31,691 of JAHQWA010000474.1, read as the reverse complement.
TCTCCTTAACATCAAACCCAGGCTATTTACTCTATTTTCTACATACATCCACAAAGTTAATTAAAACCACACATTATGAATTTGGACAGTATACTCGAAACCATCCAAGGCTTTATTGCGGAATACTCGCTCAGCGTCATTGGAGCATTACTAACGCTCATCATTGGCTTCTGGGTTGTAGGCCGAATTACTAGTGTTTTGAGTAAAACACTAACCAAACGAGGCGTTGACGAAACCATCAGACCTTTTCTTGTTTCTCTAGTAAGTGTTGGCCTCAAAATAATGTTGCTTTTGAGTGTCGCCGGCATGTTTGGTATTGAAACTACTTCTTTTGTTGCCATCTTCGGTGCCCTTGCCTTCGCTATTGGTATGGCGCTACAAGGTAGCTTAGGACATTTCGCCAGTGGCGTATTGTTGCTAGTATTTAAACCCTATAGAGTTGGTGATCTGGTAACTATCGGCGGTGGAGAGACAGGAACAGTTGAAGGAATTCAAATTTTCAACACCATCTTGCTAACCTTAGATAACAAAAAGATCATTGTCCCTAATGGCGTAGTGACTAGCAATATTATTACCAACATCTCTGGTCAAGGAATCATTGGTGTAGAACTCACTTATGGCATCGGCTACAATGATAGCATTGATAAAGCCAGAGAAGTAATCTTGAAAGTGGGAAAAGAATGCCCTCATATTATAGAAGATCCTGCCCAAGGAGTCGTAGTAGCTTCTCTCGGTGACAGCTGTGTGAATTTAGCTACAAGGCCTTTCTGTAAAAGTGAACACTACTGGGATACTTTTTTCTATATGCAAGAAAACGTGAAGAAAGCTTTTGATGCTGAAGGTATCAGTATTCCATTCCCACAAATGGATGTACACGTAGATCAGGCATCATAGGCTCGCAGAGCGGAATATTAGCCTAGACTTTATCAGCATTTTATAGGTTTCCGTCATATGCGCAATAGCGCTACCAAAACAGTTTGAGCTTTGCATTCTATTTGAGTGCAAAGCTCTACTATTTTAGAATACTTTTCTTCCTATTTTATCCTTCGGATTGCTCTAAGTTTGATAACAATTAGCAAGAAATTTGCCTCTCCCCACTAGCAAAAGCCTACATTTAACAGAGCATTTTAAACAAAACATTAGTGATCTCAAAATCAGTTGGACATGAAAAAGACTGTTCTCTTTTTCCTTCTAATAGCTTTCTTTAGCACTCTTGGAAGCGCTCAAGCTCCCATTCTAACCCTTAAGGCCAATTTACAAGCCAGTTTGGATAGTATCGTAAAGGAACAGCAACTTCCAGGAGCGACGGCGGCAATCGTATTAGCTGATGGACAGTTGATTAGCTTGGCTTCTGGCTATGCCGATAAGGAAGAGAAAATTGCCATGCCACTAGGAGCGCAAATGCTTTTGGGTAGTGTTGGCAAAATCTTTGTCTCCGCTGTCACTCTTCAACTAGTCGATGAAGGGAAGATCCAATTGAATGATAAGGTAAGTAAGTACTTCATTGGCGTTGACTGGTATAAGGACCTGCCGAATGCCGAAGACCTAACGACCCAATCTTTGTTGAACCATACTAGTGGATTGCCACGCTACGTCTTTGCTCCAGCCTTTATCGCCGCCATCGAAAAAGATCCTATTCGTTCCTGGACACCAGCCGAATGCCTAGCTATTATTGCCTCAGAAGCTCCAAAACATCCGGTGGGTCAGGGGTGGGGCTATTCTGATACCAACTATATCCTACTGGGCCTCATTATCGAAAAGGTAACCCAATCCAGTTACTATACGCAGCTGGAAGAACGAATTATTTCTGCTTTCCATCTTCGGTCTACTTATCCTTCCACCCAAAGAGAGCTTCCTGGCATCACACAAGGCTATATAGGAGAAAATAACTTTTTCAAATTACCTAAAAAGGTGATTAAAGATGGCTTGTATGCTATGAATCCTCAGTTTGAATGGACGGGAGGTGGACTCGTTACGAATGTGGAAGATCTAGCCTATTTCATCAAGTGGCTACATACGGGTAAAATACTTAGTACAATCACCTATGATCTGCTTCTTTCTTCCGTGAATTTCCGTACTGGCCAAGCCGCTGAAACGGGCTATGGTTTAGGAACATTTGTTTGGTCAAACCCTGCTGGCAAAAGCTTTGGTCATGCCGGAGTAATGCCGGGCTATTTCACGCATGTTGAGTTTGCACAGGAGGGAAAATATGCAGTTGCTATGCAGGTCAATACGGATCAGAGTGGCGTACAAGCTAGCCACCAAAACGTTCGGCGGCTAGGCTTGACAGTCGAGCAATTTCTGCAAGAGCAGTAGTGTAATCGCTAATTGTATTTATAGAACATCACTTTTTCCATGTAGACTTCTGGTTGCTTCAGAGGTTCGAAGCCAAACTTCGCGTACAGTCCATGGGCATCACGTGTAGCTAGAAACCAACGCCTAAACTCCTGACAGGCGGGATGAGCCAAGATAGAATCGATTAGCCAGGTTCCTAAGCCCTGCCCCTGGTATTCCTCCAAGATGAACACATCGGCTAAGTAGCCAAAAGTAGCAGCATCCGTAATAAGTCGAGTATAACCGATCTGCTTCTCTCCATCGTACACACCAAAGCAAATAGCCCCTCGTGCTGCTTTTTGAACCAGCTCCTTGGGTATCCCAGCTGACCAATAGGATTGCTCAGATAAATAATGATGGATAATGGAGAAGTCCAGCTTATCGGGATTTGTAGAAATGAGGTAGCCATCGCGCTCTACCTCGTAGCATTCATCAATATTGGGTAAAACCGTCATGGTAATTCGATAAAGAAGTGATGACAAGAAGACTCTAGGAGCATTACTGCTGATAGGATAACATTACCTCTTGTAGCGCTTGTTGAATAATGAAAAGATCCGATTCTTGCGTTTGCCAGTTAGAAAATGCTGCTCTAATGCATGGCGTTCCTTTCCATTCCGAGGGCGTCAAAAACACCCTCCCATCGTGCGTCAAAGCAGAAAGGAATTGGTTAATCCTAGCCGCCAATTCATGCTGCGGAGCATCCAGTGTAAAACAAACCACATTGAAATGAACAGGCGATAATAGGGTAAAATGAGTAGAACGATCAATCCAATCCCCCAACTGCTTGGCCAAGGTGACATTCCTTTCCACTAAATCCCTAAATCCAGCTCGCCCATAGGCTTTCAAAGAAAACCAGGTAGGCAAAGCACGAAACCGGCGAGAGTTCTCCGGAGTAAGATGGACAAAAGGCACCTCTGCTGCGTCGACCTCTAAATAACGAGCCCCACTGTTTTGGAATACAGCCTGTTGCAGTTCCGAATGTCTAGTCAATTGAATAGCAGAGTCATAGGGAACATTCAACATCTTATGCAAGTCAATGGTAATAGAATCTGCCGCATTGATCCCCTCCATGAAATGAGCGTATTGAGGCGAACAGGCTGCAAAGCCGCCAAATGCCGCGTCTACATGTAGCCAAAAAGGGAATTCTTTTTTGAGTTGACCGATCGCCTGCAAATCATCAAAGTCAACACTGTTCACTGTACCAGAATTGGCTACTACGATACAGGGTCTACCCTTTTGAGCAGCTAAGGCTTTCCGTAGCGCGGCTAGATCTACCGCCTCACGCCCTTCTTGCAAGGGCAAGCGTTGAACTGAAGAGCGCCCCATACCTAACATAGACAAGGCTTTGAATACACTGGAATGTGCACAACCACTCAGAACAGGAATCAGGCCAATGGCAGCCAAGCCCTCATGCCCAATATCTACTCCCAATTCTTGCCCTACCCACTGGCGACCAATCGCCAAGCCCGTAAAACTAGACATCGTGGCTCCAGAAACGAAGGTACCAGAATACGTATCGTCGATACCAAATAACGCTTTTAACCAGTTGACAGCCTGGTATTCTACCTGACTCGCAGATGAATCTCCAGCACTTGCCACATTTTGATCTATTACACTGGTTAGCCAATCGCCGGCTATGCCAGCGGGAGTGCTACCGCCTGTTACAAAACCTAGATATCTTGGACCTGGGCTACCGGACAAGCCAGCACTGAATTGTTCCTGGAAAGAAGAAAGAGCTGCTAGGCTGCCCACTCCTTCCTCCGCCAAGTGGTCTTCAATAGGGGGAGCGGTACGAAGCCCCGCCGGACGATCTGATAGGTTTGCTAGAAAGGCTAGGGATTCTTTTAGCGTTTCTTCTAAGATGACCGGTGTTTGTGTTTTATCTCTCAATAACTGCTGTTCCATTTAATCGTTTTTTCCTTCTATAAGAATTTTATGTGGCCAAAATTAGAGCTAATGCCCTCAACAAAACAGATTCAGTTTTTTATATTTGGACCATATCAGATAAATATATGACGGCCTTCCTGTATGAGCGTATCGCCGAAACCTTGGAACAAAGCATTCGGCAAGGGACCTTAAAAGAAGGGGATAAGCTTCCTTCTGTTAGAAACTCCAGCAAACAGAGAGGAGTGAGCCCCTCTACTATATTTCAAGCCTATTACCTCCTCGAAGCCAAGGGCTTGATCGAAGCCAGGTCCAAATCTGGCTATTATGTGAAGTTCGCCGTCCAGCGACTATCGCGTCCCTTCTATAAACCAGAACGCCAGTCTCAGCCAACACTTAAGCAATTGGATAGCGCTTTCATAATTGAGGAAATGGAAGAACTTAGAGATAGCTCTACTCTAATCCGTTTATCGAGCGCCTATCCTGCTCCAGATTTATTACCAACGGCTAAGATCCAAAAGGCTATCATTGAAGCTACTCGTATGAATAAGGAAAACTTATTGCATTATGAATTGCCTCAAGGTAATAAAGCACTTCGAAGCATTATCGGGAAACAACTCTTAGAATGGGGAGACTATTATACGCCTGATGAAATGTTGATTACAACGGGCTGTATGGAGGCGCTTAACCTTTGTCTCCGAGCGGTGTCTAAGCCTGGGGATATCATAGCCATGGATCAATTGACCTACTTCGGTATTGCTCAAATGGTTGAAAATCTAGGCTTACAAGTCGTCGCAATTCCAGTGCATGACGAGCACGGACTTGATATAGCATTCCTTGAAAAAGCCATTCATTCGTTTTCAGTAAAGGTATGTCTTTCTGTTACCAACTTCAGCAACCCAACTGGTGCGGTGATTCCTACCGAACAAAAAAGGCGGCTTGTCAGGCTCTTACATCAACATCAAATCCCCCTGATTGAGGATGATATTTATGGCGACCTGTATTTTGGCCCTACCCGCCCTAGCACTTGCAAGCAATTCGATGAAGAAGGCTGGGTAATGTATTGTTCCTCTTTTTCCAAAACACTAGCACCTGGATTTCGAGTGGGATACTGCCTTCCAGGAAGGTTTCTCTCTGCCGTACTCCGACAGAAGCGGATTCATTCGATCAGCACGGATAGCTTAGCACAATTGTCACTATTGCATTTTCTTCAAAAAGGTAGGTACAGCTTTTATCTACGAAAACTACGTACCGCCTTGCATAGACAAGCGCTACAGTATGCTCAGGCGATTCGAACATATTTTCCGGAAGAAGTTAGGTTCCTAATGCCCAAAGGGGGTATGATCCTTTGGTTGAGTTTACCATTAGGGTTTGATGGGTATCAATTGTTCCGGGAGGCAAAAGAGCACGACATTGGGATATCACCCGGTCAAGTATTTGCCGTAGAAGGATCGTACAAAAACTACATTAGACTCAGTTTTAGTCATCCTTTTGATGAGAAAGTGGAAGCAGGTATAAAACAGCTTGGTCAATTAGCGAAAAAACTACTACATTGAACGCTCAATAGTCATTTTCAAATACCCAGCATGCGAACAACAGTTGTCGTTCTAACCTTAGCTATCACCTTGGTAGCCTGCCAACGCAAAATCAGCCCTCGTCAAGCCTTGCAACTCCCACAAACCTTCAAAAACATTAAGATCGATGGAGGTCCGATTAACCCACAAGGAGGGCCTTGCGAGCCTAGTATTGCCATTAACCCTTCCGACATAGACAACATCGTCGCTGGTGCCATTCTCAATCGTGCCTATTCTTCTATGGATGGAGGAAAAACTTGGGCCACTCAAAAATTGAGTTCTTCTTTCGGCGTGTTTGGCGATCCCGTAATCACTACAGATTTTAAAGGAAATTTCTTCTATTCTCACCTTTCCGATCCAACAGGAAAAGGCTGGCAAGACAGTCAAATACTCGATCGAATTGTCATTCAAAAATCAAAGGATGGAGGAAAAACTTGGGATGATGGCAGTTACACAGGCTTAAGACACCCCAAAGACCAGGACAAGCAATGGTTAGCGGTTCATCCGGAAACTAGTACTTTATACATATCCTGGACCGAATTTGATCAATACGGTAGCAAGAGGGATAAAGATAAGTCTCGCATTCTTTTTTCTCAATCCTCCGATGAAGGGAAGACCTGGGCCAGTCCCATTCAAATTAATGAATTGGAAGGGGACTGCATTGATGATGACCAGACGCCAGAAGGCGCCGTACCAGCTGTCGGACTTGATGGTACAGTATACATTGCTTGGTCCTACGATGAAAAGATTTACTTGGATAAGTCTACAGATGGAGGCGCTAGCTGGTTGGATAAAGACATTGTCGTAAGTGACCAACCAGGTGGTTGGACCTTCGACATACCCGGAATCTTTCGAGCCAATGGCCTACCCATCACCGCCATCGATAATAGCCAGGGGCCACATAGCGGAACCCTTTACGTCAATTGGTGCGATCAAAGAAACGGTGAAGCCGATACAGATGTTTGGCTGGCAAAATCGACAGATCAGGGAAAAACCTGGTCTGCCCCCATCCGGGTCAATGACGATTCACCGGGAAAGCAACAATTTTTCACTTGGATGGATATCGATCAAACCACGGGGAATCTTTACTTCGTTTTTTACGATCGGCGCGCCTATGAGGATAATCAGACAGACGTTTATATCGCTTATAGTACAGATGGAGGTAAAAGCTTTATCAATCAAAAAGTAAGTGAAACCCCATTCACCCCAAGTCCCAATGCATTTTTTGGTGATTACAACAATATCAGTGCTCACGCAGGGCGTATCCGACCAATTTGGACCCGAGCGGATGGTATGAACTTAAGTGTCTGGACCGCCTTAATTGATATGGAAAGTAAACAGTAGGCGGCTGCGGATGGCCCTAAGTATTCCTTTGGGTAAAAGAGGGTTAGATGAAGCGCTTCTGCATGATCCACATCTCAGCTAAGGCTTCAGTCTTCATTGGAAGAATATCAAAATAGGATAAGCTGACAATTTCGAAACCTTTTTTCTGATAAAAGGCAATGGAATTTATACTGCTTTGCATCACTTCCAACCACAAATAATTGCTTGCTGATAGTCTAGCCAATTCTTCGGCTTTTCCCATTAGTAGTGAACCGATCCCTTGGCCTGCAAATTCTGATAGCAGGTAAATACGATGAATATAGCAACCAGATGATTGATCTTTCCAATTCTTCTGGGTTTGTACTACGAGGTAACCTGCAATCTGTCCTCGATAAAAAGCTAGGTAAACTTGGCGATCAGATGCCTCTATAAAGTCATAAAAAGTTTTCAGGTCATAGTAGTGCTCCAAATAGGCCTGTAAGCCTTCCGGTGTCCACAAGTAGGTGAAATGTTGATGATAGGAACGTTCGGCCATCTGTTGCAATGCCGGTACATCCGTTCTATTTGCCAAACGCAATTCAATTTTCATAGATAAAGGCTATTTTCGGCATTATTCCTTGTTGATGCACCAAAAATAAAAAGTCCATGCGATCCAGCCTGCTATTGCTTTTGCTTATTGGCCTCCTTCCGTACCTAAACGGGCAGTCCCCCTTGACCGTCTTTGAACGATCTAAAGGTCTAGAAACAGCTACCTACGAAGAGGGAATAGCTTATTATCAGAAGTTATCACAAGCATACGCTCAGAAAGCCCAATTGCAGCCCTTTGGCCTTACCGATAGTGGAAAGCCACTGCATCTTTTTACAATTTCTTCAGATGGCGATTTTGATTTTGATAATATTCATGCCAAGGGCAAATTAGTATTACTCATTAACAATGCTATTCACCCTGGAGAGCCCGACGGAGTGGAAGCTTCCATGATGTTAGCCAGAGAACTACTCAGTAAACCCAAAGCGTATAGTGCCTTTCTAGATCAGGTGGTGGTAGCCATTATTCCATTTTACAGCATCGGTGGAGTACTCAATCGCAATAGTCACACTCGAGCTAACCAGAATGGGCCTGTTTCCTACGGTTTCCGAGGCAATGGACGGCACTATGATCTAAATCGAGACTTCATCAAAGCAGATACTCGGAATGCACGCAGTTTTACGGAAATCTTTCATGCCGTAGACCCTGAAGTATTTATTGATACCCATACGAGTAATGGTGCAGACTACCAGTATACGTTAACCATCATTCCTACCCAAAAAGACAAATTGGGAGGACCACTAGGAGAATACCTAGATCAAAAAATGATGCCTTTCCTTTTTGATTATATGGCGAATAGTCCCTATGAGATGACGCCCTATGTCAACAGTCTTGGCCGTACGCCAGATGCGAAAGGTATAACTGATTTCCTGGAGTCGCCACGCTATTCCACCGGATACGCGGCTTTGTTCCATTGCATTGGCTTCATGCCCGAAACGCATATGCTCAAGCCCTTTAAGAAGCGGGTGGAGTCCACCTATACCTTCATGCAGGGTATAGTCAAGATTCTGATCAGAGATGCGGCTGATATTGTTAATCGAAAAAAAGAAAGTAAGGCGCTAGTTGCTAAGCAAAAAGATTTCCCGCTACAGTGGAAACGAGATACGGCAACTTACAAACTCATCGACTTTAAAGGGTATACTGCTACTACTACTACTAGTGCAATCAGTGGGTTACCGAGGCTTAAGTATGATCGGCAACAGCCTTTCACCAAACAAATTCCTTATTATAATCACTATATCCCCACTAGTTCCGTAGAGCGTCCCAAGGCCTATCTCATCTCACAAGCTTGGCATACCGTGATTGATCGCCTTCGCGAAAATGGTGTTTCGATGCAACGTCTGCACGCAGATACAACCATTGAGGTGACGGTCTATTATCTAGATGACTTCAAAACGAGAACTCGACCTTATGAAGGCCATTATATGCATTACCAGACGAAGGTGCGCGCTGAGAAAAAAGCTGTTTCCTTCCGGGCAGGGGATTGGCTGATTCCCACTACACAATGGACCAATCGATTCATTATTGAAATACTAGAACCGGAAGGGCCTGACTCCTTCTTCAGTTGGAATTATTTCGATTCTATTTTGCAACAAAAGGAACATTTCTCCTCCTATGTATTCGAAGATAAAGCCTTGGAGTGGCTGGAAGAGATGCCTGCATTGAAAGCAGACTTAGAAAAGCGAAAAAAGGAGGACCCTAAGTTTGCCAAGAATGGTCGAGCGCAGTTAGATTTCATTTATAAGCGTACTCCTCACTACGAGAAGGAACATCTACGATATCCAGTCTTCAGAATCGAATAATACGCATAAAGGTTTAATTTTTTAATCAAAAAAGTTATATTTGAATATTCTTGTCATCCTCAATATTCAATATGGCTAATCATCCGGATTTACATTATTTACTAGATTGGAATTACTCGCCTGAAAAAATGGAAGCTGCCTTAGAATCAGGGGCAGATCCCAATGAGTCCTACTGGAAGTATGAAGAAAACGCCCTCCACGTAGCGGTGAGGCGACGACGATTAGAAGCAATAAGCCCTCTTCTTAAATATGGCGTAGATATCAATGCCAAAACCAAAGGAGGTAAAACGGCTTATGTGCATGCGATTAGAAGAGGATTTACTGAAATCAGCGATTTCCTACAAAAAAAGGGAGCAGATACAACCCTCAATACAGCAGATCATTTAGCCGTAGCCTTGGGCAATGGTGAAATGGAAAAAGCTTCGGCTTTAATAGCAGAACATCCGGATTTAGTACCCCAGATGAATGCGGAAGAGGCACGTATCTTACCTGACCTTACAGGCCGTCAACGAACGGATGTAGTCCATCTCCTCTTAGACGCAGGAATCGATATTACCAGCAGAGGACTGGATGAAGGAACGGGATTACACATGGCCGCTTGGTTCGGTCAACCTGCCAACACTCAATTAATGATCGATTATCAAGCACCACTAGAAATTCGTGGTGATTTGCATAATATGTCGCCACTTGGTTGGGTAGTACATGGTTCCGTCTATTCTGGCTCTGCGCAGAGCCATGCTGACGACTATACCCGAATAGCTAGAATCTTGCTGGAAGCGGGAGCCTCCTTATTGCATCCTGATATCCCAGCGGATACTACCGGAGCTTGGTTACTGAAAGAGGTTTCACCGGGTGTCGAAGCTGTCCTACGAGAATTTGGAGCCTCCAACTAGGGTATCGTATTCCCGCTTAATCGAAGAAGTTGAGTATTCGCTTGATTATGCTTACCTTGCTAAGTGATCAGACGTTGCTCCCATTCTCATGCGTAACATATATCTCACAGATCGTTTTTTCTGGATGCTAGGAGGATTAGCCGCATTATTTGCGCTTAGTTTTGCCGTTCCTATTCTGTTTCCCGTAGCCTTAATTAGCTTCGTAATTGGTATTACCCTAACCCTAATTGATGCATTTGTCCTTTTCAATCGACAAATGCAAGTAGAGGCAAAGCGTCGACTACCCAAGGTTTTTTCTATGGGAGACCCAAATCCAGTTTATATAGATTTGAAAAACGGAAGTACACAAAAGGTTTGGTTAACGATCATTGACGAGCTACCCATTCACTTTCAGTTGCGGAACTTTGAACAGAAGGTAGAACTGGAAGCTGAGACGGACTTACAATTAAAGTATGAGCTTACACCATATGAACGTGGTGAATATGATTTCGGCAGCATCAATGTCTACATTGCGACGCGATTAGGCCTTCTTGAGCGCCGATATCGCCAAGATCACCCTATGAAAATCCCTGTTTATCCTTCCATCATGCAAATGAAGCAATTTGAACTCAGGGCTTTTGATAAGACAAGTCACAAGAAGGGGATTAAGAAAATGAGAAGGATTGGGCATAGTTATGAATTTGAGCAAATCAAAAACTATGTACGCGGAGATGATTATAGGAGTATTAATTGGAAGGCGAGTAGTCGCCGTGGGGAACTCATGGTTAACCAATATGAGGATGAACGGGCTCAGCAGATCTATTGTATTATCGACAAGAGTCGATCAATGCGTATGCCCTTTGAAGGACTGAGCCTGATGGATTACGCCATTAATACAAGTTTAGTCCTTTCCAATATAGCCTTGCAAAAACACGATCGGGCTGGTCTGATCAGCTTTTCCGATAAAATGGGAACAACGCTAAAGGCCGACAGCAATCCCACCCAACTGAATAAGATTTTGTATGCCCTATACAAGGAAAAGGAAAGATCTAAAGAAGCTAATTTCGAGTTGTTATACCACGCAGCTCGAAAACTCATTACAGGGAGAAGTCTATTGCTTCTATTTACCAATTTCGAAAGCTCGCAGGCCTTGGAGCGAGTGTTGCCAATCCTGCGACGAATCAATACATTTCACCTCTTAGTCGTGGTGTTTTTTGAGAATACCGAAATTAAAGCCTACGCCGAAAAAGAAGTGGATACCTTAGAAGACATCTATCATCAGACCGTTGCTCAGAAATTCCTCTCTGAAAAGACGCAAATGGTTCAAAGACTTCGTCAATATGGCATTCAGGCTATCCTCACTCGCCCCGCTGATCTTTCTATCAATACCGTAAACAAGTATCTGGAATTGAAGGCTAGAGGACTAATCTAATCCCACCAGCTTCTTTCAGTATATCTGCTACTCTTGGATATAACTCTCCATCAGTTCAATCAACAATCTGATGCCAAAAGCTGTAGCACTACGCTGCATGGAAAATTCCGAGTCACCAAAGGCTACGCCAGCAATATCCAGGTGAGCCCACTTGGGGTGGTCTTCTGTAAAAAACTGTAAGAACTTAGCCGCAGCAATGGCTCCAGCCGTAGGTCGGCCGCTATAGTTTCGAATATCCGCTACATCCGATTTGATGTCATCTTTATAGATATCCCATATGGGTAAGCGCCAACTCTTTTCTCCGTTTTTGTTTCCTGTATTATGAATCCTTTCTGCTAACTCGTCATTGTTGGAAAAGAGAGCAGCTGCATGATACCCAAATGTACGGACTGCACTACCTGTTAGCGTCGCTAAATCAATCAGGATTTCCGGCTCATAATGTTTAACCATGTAATTCAGTCCATCGGCCAGGATAAGTCGCCCTTCAGCATCCGTATCAATAATTTCGATAGTTTTACCGCTGTAGGAATCGATCACATCACTGGGCTTGACCGCCTTGGCATCAACGCTATTTTCAGTAGCAGGCACTATACCTATCAGATGAACAGGGAGATTAATTTTAGCAGCCATTTCTAGGGTACCAAAAACCGCAGCAGCACCGCCCATATCACTCTTCATGTAGTGCATATTGATAGAAGGCTTAATAGACAGTCCCCCGGTATCGAAGGTGACCCCTTTTCCGACTAATCCTACCTTCTTAAACTCTCCTGGTCCTTTGGGCTTATGCTCCATAATTATGAAGGAAGCAGGGTGTTCACTACCTCGATTCACCGCCAGGAGCGCTCCTAGTCCCGTCGACTTGATCTTAGCTTGGTCAAAAGTCTCTACCTCATAGCCAAATTTCTTTCCAGATTCGAGTGCCCAATTGGCTAGATCTGTAGGTAGCTTCTTATTGCTAGGGGCATTCACTAGGTCAAATATGCTCATTTGGGTATAAGCCATCCGTTTACCTCGAATTGCAGCAGCTTCACAAGCTTTGACCGCCTTTTCCGCCACCACAACATGCAAATTGGCCTCTTCTTCAGCAAGCGGATGCACAGCACCATTGTCAGATTTGAAGCGGCCAATTTGGTAGGTGCCCAAAATCAAACCATTGGCAGCAGCCTCTACCCAACGCGGCAATTCAGACTGGTCGAGACAATGTTCCCAACTCAAGCCTAGCACCTTATCGAATTTCCCTTTATGCTTATTTGAAAAACTTCGAAAAACCTTCAATATCTCTGCAAACTTGGGACTTTTCCCAAGGCCCAGTAGGTATATACTCCGTTCAGCAGTATATAAAACCTGTACCTCTCCTAATTCCGCCTTGTAGGTAGATTGTAGGCGTTTAGCAGCAATTCCGGTCTGATCGGCAATACCTTGTAGTGTTTGTTCAAGTTGATCAGTAGAGAGGATGGGTAAGATGAGATGTTCAATCTTTGCATCTAGGGAATAGGATAGTTTGATGTGCATTAATCATTTTGCTTTTGGAGTGAAGAGGTATAACTGCATAGGGTCAGTGCATCTGGCTTTACTTTGGAGCTATCACAAATACTTTTGGTTGGACAGTAGTAAAATGAACTTCGTCTCAACCCCTTTGGGTTAGCTTCATCGATCGTTTTGGCGATCTATTATGCTTTATTTTCTTCACTTGACTTATTAAAAAATAACCAAGCTATAGCTTTAGGGAATTCTCTTCCCCATTGGGCTTCATTATGATGGCCATGGGGATCTATAGAAAGATCAAATTCAACATTAGCCGCTGATCCCTGATTTTGTACGGCTTGTTGGAATTTCTTGATGTTCGGAACCATGGTGTTGCTCTCTCCTTCTCCTGCGTAGATGTAGACCCGTGTATCATGGGCCTCTTCTAAATTGATCGCATGAAAATGAATATTGGGCGCGGCCCAGAGTGAAGGCGAAAAAATCAATAATCGCCCATACACTTCAGGGTACATTAAACCTGCATAAATACTGATTAAGCCTCCCATAGAACTACCTCCAATTCCCGTATGTGTACGATCTGGTATGGTTCTAAAATGCTTATCTACATAAGGCTTCAAGGTATCAGCCAGGAAGCGCACATATTTCTTTCCCTCCCCTTTTCCTAAATTCCCTCCTACACTCGGCGTAAATTCTTTTACTCGGTCTTCTTCGGCATGATCAATGGCAATCACTATAATATCTCCCAACCCTAGTTCTGCCAATGTAGCCAACTTCTTATCGATGGCCCAATTGCCAAATGGGGCATAATCGTCAAATAAATTCTGGCCATCTTGAAGATAGAGAACAGGGTAGTTTTTACCACTAGTTTCATAATCAAACGGCAATAATGCCGAGATTCGTCTAGTCTTGATCAATTGAGGTATCTCAAAGGCCTCGTCGAGAATCTCTATCTTCGGAAGGAAATCAGGTGAATATCCTAAGTTTTGGGTGCGCCAGCGGCCAACTTGTTCGGCTTTGAACCCAATGTTTGAAAGTAGATTTCGGTTCTCAACTTCCTCCCCGTACAAAGTAAGTTCTCTTCCTTCCCAATCTCCCTTTGCATACTTATACTCTAATAAGGAAGGCAGCGTAGAAATGTCATCGAATTGAAAACGATAACGTCCCTCTCCCTCTCTCTGCAATCGATATCTTTCATCCGGTAATTGCCAAGCGTTGAAATTCCCTGCAATATAAACCGGCCTTTCATCATCAAAATTACTACTTACCGATAGCGACAATTTCCCTTCTTTTCCCTTCCTTTGAACTGTAGTTTTATTTTCTGCCATGCCTCACTGTGGTATTGCACTGTTTGTAAGCGGTTTACGGAAGCTATTCGAAAATTTGTGCAAAATTAAAAAAATAGCAGTGTTTACCCACTGTAGTCGACCATTTTTGCCCTTACAGACATTAGATAAAACATTTAAAAAGAGTTTAATAGGTCCGCACTTCTAATATTCTTGACATTTCAAAGCACAATTTATGCAGCCAGTTTGGGGGATAGACCTAGGTGGTACTAAAATTGAAGGCGCCATTCTGAAAGACAGCCAAAGCATAGAAGTTCTACATCGACTCCGCGAACCCACTGAGAGAGAAAAAGGGTACGATCACATTATTAATCAGGTTCAATTGGTGATCAATAGATTATCAGAAGCTTCCGGCCTTAGGCCAGAGCGCATTGGCATTGGCACACCCGGTACGATCAGCCCGCGAACAGGACTAATGAAGAATAGCAATACCACTTGCTTAAATAACCGACCTTTCAAGAAGGATATTGAGCGAAAATTAGGCATTCCTGTCCAGATGGCTAATGACGCCAATTGCTTTGCCATTGCAGAAGCAAATTTAGGAGCAGTACGAGATCATGTTCCGGATGCCCAACTAGTCTTCGGTGTGATCTTAGGTACCGGAGTAGGAGGTGGGATTGTGATCAATGGACAAGTCTGGAATGGAGGGCAGGGTATTGGCGGTGAATGGGGACATACCTTTCTTGATGAATCGGGGGGAGCCTGCTACTGCGGAGATATCGGATGCACGGAAATGGTTATAGCAGGTCCGGCACTCGAAAAGTATTATGAAAAGATAAGTGGACAACATTTATCATTGAAGGAAATTACGCAACGTCATAAGGCACAAAATGACTCTCATGCTTCGGAAACCATGGAGCGACTATTGCATTTCTTCGCCAAGGGTATCTCCAATATAATTAACGTTCTTGACCCCGATGCCATAGTGCTAGGAGGAGGAGTTGGAAACATTGATCTCTTGTATACGGAGGGAGTCAAGCGGATTGAACAATTCATCTTCAACAAGACGGTAGAAACGCCTTTTCTCAAGCCTAAATTAGGAGATAGTGCCGGGGTTTTTGGGGCGGCATTATTGGTTACTTAACATTATCCACATGATGTTAATTATTTGCTTGAAAAAAGTACGCAAGAAAATGTAGTTTTGCAGCTTACAGATTGATCGATAGGCCTTTATTTGGTATTTTGCTTATAACATTCACGAAAATCAGGCACGAATATGAAATTCAGCGTTTCTTCTTCCGAATTGCTTAAACAATTACAGATTGTTGGAGGAGCTATTGCCTCCAATCCCGTTTTACCTATTTTGGAAGATTTTCTGTTTTCTATCAGCAATAACAAATTAAGTATTGCTGCGACCGACCTAGAAACCTCAATTTCTACAGAAATCGAAGTGATGTCAGATGCGGATGGATCGGTTGCCGTGCCTGCCAAGATCCTCTTGGAGACGCTGAAGGCATTGCCTCAACAGCCTATCACGTTCACTATCAATGATGAAAACTTTGGTATCGAGATCACCTCTGCCTATGGTAAGTACCGTTTAGCCGGTGAGGACGGCAAGGATTTCCCCAAAATACCAGAGCCAGATACCGTTGATACGATCAAGATTCAAGCTCCAGCCTTGACTCAAGGCATCACGAAGACATTATTTGCCACTTCGAATGATGAGCTTAGACCGGCGATGACCGGTGTTTATTTCCAGATTGACTTCAATAAGCTGACCCTAGTTGCCACCGATGCACACAAACTAGTTAAATACACTTTTGCCGAAGTAACCAGCGAAGTATCTACGTCTTTTATCGTACCAAAGAAGGCGCTAACGTTGCTCCGCTCTGCACTACCTGCTGCTGACGAAGTGAATATTGCCTTCAATAAAGCCAACGCCTTTTTTACTTTTGGTACTACCAACCTTGTTTGCCGTTTGATCGACGCCAGGTACCCGGATTATAATGCGGTAATACCCGTAGATAACCCAAACACTTTAACGCTACAGCGGACTGATTTCCAAAACTCGCTAAAGCGTATTGCGATCTATGCGAACAAGACTACCAATCAGGTGATTTTGAATATCATGGATGGTAGCTTGACCATCTCTGCACAAGATTTGGACTTTTCCAATGAGGCTACAGAACAACTCGCTTGCACTTTTGAGGGAGACCCACTAAATATCGGATTCAATGCTAAGTTCTTAATTGAGATGTTGGGTGTGCTTGAAGCAGATGAGGTGAAAATTGAGTTGTCTAATCCAACGCGAGCTGGTATTTTGCTGCCTACCGAAGAGCCGGACGGAGAAGAAATCTTGATGCTAGTGATGCCCGTAATGCTAAGTAACTAGTGGCGTTTTACCAGCGGTAGAAAATTGTAGCCAACTTCTTTATTTGGATTCATTTCGTGTTAGTAAGCCCTGTTTACTGAACGCTTCACAGCAAATACTGCTCTATGAGACACTATCTAACATTAGGCCTACTCAGCTGTATGCTCTTCGCCTGCCAAGATGACCCTAAAGGAGCAGATAATTACCAAGCGGAACCTTTACCCAATACGCCTGAAACTGTTATTCAGCAATATCAGGCCTATATGGATAGCAACCGTTTTGAAAGAGCCGCCTTGTTAAGCACACCGGAAGGTAAAGATATGCTCAATATGTTGGCACAAATCATGGCTGGAGACCCACCAGACTCTACCATTATTCACACCCAGATACTCGATATGAACTGCACAACAGTCGTCGACACTGCACGTTGTCAATGCGAATTGAAAGATGAATACGAAGCGTACCAATCCCTATTCAAATTAGTTCGGATTGAGGGACAATGGCTAGTTGATGTGCCGGAAGAGAACGATATTGAAATGACGGAGGAAGAATGGCAGGACGAACAGCCCCCTGCAAATAATCAGTGATAGACCATGAAGAAAGTCGGTTTATTCTTTGGCTCCTTTAATCCGGTACATGTAGGCCACATGATCATTGCCAATTTCATGGCTACACAGACGGATCTTAAGCAGGTTTGGATGGTAGTTTCTCCACAAAACCCCTTAAAGTCCAAAGCTTCTCTGGCCTCCGATTATGACCGATTACATCTTGTACAATTGGCTATTGGAGATAACCCCCATCTTCTGGCCTCAAACATCGAATTTAAGCTAGCCCAACCTTCCTATACGATTGATACCCTCGCTTATTTAAGAGAGAAATTTCCAGATCGAGAATTTGTACTCATCATGGGTGGCGACAATTTGGCGACCCTGCACAAATGGAAGAATCATGAACTAATTCTGCGCGACTACGAGATCTATGTCTATAAACGACCAAATTATCCTTTGGGGGATTTATCTGAGCATCCTAAAGTGAGGATCTTTGAAGCGCCGCAGATGCATATTTCTGCCAGTTATATCAGAAACTGTATAAAGGAGGGACACTCCATCCAATATTTAGTACCTGAATCAGTATTTGAAAATCTCGAAAAAAGTAGGTTATATCGCTAGCATTTTCTCCAAATTATAAGAACATGGCAAAGGTGCAACCCAATTTTGCTGGTCCTAATCAATACCTACCCACACTACTACTCATGGGGCCATGTCTTGGTATTGCGGGGTATTTTATGGGATCGGCAGAAAACATTGGTGAGGCCCTTGTAATCCATACTATCATCTGTTTATCTATCGGATATGGTCTACTATTCATAATCTTCAATAAGGATTGGCTATTGCCACAAAAATGGGTCAAGTGGCAGCAAACTATGGGTTTGGCCGTCCTTTTTGTCCTAGTCGGAATACTAGGAAGTGAGATTGAACAAGTAGTAAGAAAATTGCTTTTTGAACATGGTCCTTATCATTTGTTTCGCCTCGATGGGGGACATGCTTTCAATGCCATTCTCAGTCCGGTACTTGGGTTCACTTTCGACCGGGTGCTAGGTGAGATTAAGGCGGAGCAAGAACCAGAGGCTACAACTAGAACGGTGCTTGAGAAGATTCCGGTGAAAAAAGGGGATCGCACCATTTTCATCCAGATAGAAGACCTCGTATACGTCGAAGCTTCAGATATGTATGCCTATCTCCATCTCAAGGATGGCCAAAAACATCTTTGTGATTACGCCCTTGGTTTTTTGGCCGAACGCTTACCTCCTACCTTTGCTCGCATCCACCGGAAGTATATTGTAAACCAAAATAGAGTGGCTCAGATCGCCCCACATCTGAAAGGACGTTATGAACTAACACTAGGCGATAAGCATAATACCAAACTGGTTTCCAGTAATAGTTATACTCAAGTGATCAGATCCATGATTAAAATTGTGGACTAAGCTATTTTTCACCTTCCTGAGCCCCCATTTCACCTATTTATAGTCCCCATCCGCCTGTTTTCCCTAGCTTTCCCTTTACTCCACTAATAGTTTTGAAGCAAAACAAATCTATCCTATGCTTCACCAAATCAATATTTTAGCGCATATTTTCGCTGGCAGTCTGGCACTAATCATCGGACTCATCCCCTTCTTTTCCAAAAAGGGAGGAGCAATCCATGTCAAATATGGCCGCTACTTTCTGTACCTCATGGCCGCCACCATTTTCACCGCTACTCTAGGTGTACTATTCTTCCGATCACGCCCTTTTCTGACCATTGTGACCTTACAGAGCGCCTATATGTCCTTCGCCGGTTATAGGGTTCTACGAAACAAAACCAAAGGGCCAGAATGGATAGATCTACTCGCGACCTTGTTTCTCGTGGTCATGGCTGGGCGTTTTCTCTTCTTGGTTGGTTCCAGGGGAGCTGTCTGGCATCAATCGGTGGTAGTGTATCTGTTAGGCTTCCTATTTACTGTCGCCGCCTATGATTTACTGCGCCATTTCAGGCCTCAATTGGCAAAGTATTGGTTAATGGAGCATATATTCAAAATGATTTCGGCCTACATTGCTCTTTTTTCCGCTTTCGCGGGAACAGTCCTGGCAGCCTGGCAACCCTATAGCCAAATCATCCCATCTATCATGGGTACGATCTGGATCATTAGTAGCATGTGGTATTACGCTCGTCGGAAAGTAGCCATACAGCCTTGATGCATTGTATGGGAAGAAAAAACAAAAAGGCGTTGATTCATTAGGAATAAATCCTTTGAGCCAACGCCTTTTTTGATGCGAAATACTATTCTATTACCTTAGATGCCGCCGCCATTCTGTTCAATGGTTTCAAGCTCTTTGAGAAACCGAACCGCGTCCTTAAAGCCCTTGCTAATGGTAACGCGCTGGACACTCTCATTGAAGTATACATAAGAAGGATAGCTCAATTTTCCATCCAGCATGGCATACGCTAATGTATGTATCGGGCGACGACCACCATCTACCAATTCAAAGTTCTTGCCTTGGAAGGTAACTGGCGCTTCTTTTTCAGCATTGAATTTCACAGCATAATAGTGTTCATTCATATAATCGATCACGGTCTGATCGGTAAAGGTTTTCTTATCCATTACCTTACACCATCCGCACCAATCCGTATATACATCAATAAAGATCTTACGTTGTTCCTGCTGGTTTGCAGCTAGGGCTTCTTCAAAGGTCATCCACTTAATTCCCCCCTCTACATAGTGGGGATTTGTCTTGTTTACCACTTGCTGTCCCATAGTTGCTGGAGTAGCTGTTTCCTCTCCCTCAGCATTGGTATTAGTCTGAGAGTTACAGCTGGTAACTAGCAAAGACATAAAAAGAAGCCAAGTGATGGTGGATGCGTTTCGTAATTTCATGAGAAAAGCTTTTTAAATTGTTTAACAGGTTTGATGATCCAAAGTTGCCCCTTTTTATCTGATATGTCCGATTTATGACGGTTGGATTTATTGGTGGAAATTGGGTCTACAACCTGTTCTACAACCTCCAATTGCATACCTTAATCTAAGATATTACCAGGCTTCTTGATGGTCACTACTCTACTTTTGCGCTTAGCCGTACGAGCCTCTAATTGTACATCTCCTGTCATATCTATTGGTCCTTCGTAAGGGGATCCATCTGCCAAAAACAGGTCCAAACCAGGAAAAGCAATATTTGCCTTCAATTGCCCCTCTTCTACAACAGCACCAGGGAGTGGTACTCGAAAATCGAATCCTCCAAATAGATAATCTAATCGCTTCAATTCTTTTTGGCCCAAAACATTGGCAAATTCATTCCAGGCTTGGTCTAAAGCCACAGCCCGCTGCTCCTGATCCTCAATGTTACCCCAATCCGGCCTAGGAGACCATGCCCGCTCCGCCAGTCCCATCAGTTTTGGGAGGATATAGTATTCGAGCATCGATGCTCCTTTGATCGTTTCGCTCCAAAGTTCTCCTTGTATGCCACGAATATTCTGTGGTGCCTTTAATGGAGCCATATCCTTGTAGTCCACATCTGGATCAAATGGATTTCCCAATGGATCATGCGTAGTTGATTTTAAGACATCATAGGGTAAGATCTCATAAGCCTTCCGCGTATCGATAAAACCTCCCCAATAAAACCCAGGTTCTTCCGGATCTTTATTGTATGCTAAATCAAAGTACAGATTGGTGACATTGCAGATGACAATGGGATACCCAGCATTCGCCAAGCGATGCCCTAAGTCTTGATTGCCCCATAAATTCTGCCATACATAGGGTAGAAAGTTAGCATCTACAAAATCAGGATGAGCGACATAGCTGCCATCTGCCTGTTTTTGCATAGCGATCTCCTCCCAACCTGCAGTAATCAATCCTCTTTCACTCAGGATTTTATTAATACGACCCATGAAATAGGTCGACAGGTCTGCCGGGCTAGTAAGCGTTGCATCTTGCGCTATCAGTTCTTGACATATCGGAGAATCTGTCCAAACTCCAGATGGAACTTCATCCCCTCCGGTATGTATCGTTTTGAGTGGCACTTCTGCCTCTGCAAACATTTCGATCACATCGTCGACGATTGTTTCATAGAATTGATACACTGATTCTTTGCAGACACAGACTACATTATCAGGATAGAATTGGACACTTTCATATTTTGATTGATCCTCAAAATCCGTCAGCAGATATTGCTCAGCTGCTTCTTTTTCTCCAGCTTCCATGAGTCGTCGATAGCGTGCTTCCATAGATTTGATGGCCGCCCGAGCATGCCCTGGTACATTGAGTTCTGGGATCACTTCAATATGCCGGTCATGAGCCCAGCGTATAATATCCTTAAATTCTTCTCTCGTGATAAATCCATTTCCATGTGAATTAGAATCATCTGGATCAGGTCCAGATCCATAGGCTGGTTGTAGGAAGGCTTCTTCCGTGATGGTATGGCCTCTTCTGGCACCAACCTCTGTCAACTCGGGCAACTCCTCAATGGCCAATCGCCAGCCCTCATCATCAGTCAAATGCAAATGCAATTTGTTGAGCTTATAGAAAGCCATTAGTTCAATTACTTTCTTTACTGTGGCGGGACTATTGAAATTTCTTGCCAGATCCAGGTGCAAGCCGCGGTAGGTAAAACCGGGGGCATCTTCAATAGCAATAGCAGGAATCTCCAAAGCTGTGCCTTTTTCTTCATAACTGGCTATCGGAATAAGGCCCAAAAGAGACTGAACTCCATAAAATGCACCTGCGGGATCTTGTCCGACAATATCTATTCGCTCTGGATTAACGACGAGCCGATACCCTTCAGCCTGCGGGGTGGCTCCTAAGGTAAGTTGAACCTGCCCGCTTCCTGCTCCCTCCTCCAGCTTAATCTTTTTATTAAAGTGAGATTGCAGGTAATCCGAAAGGTAATTAGCCTCCTTTTCAAGTGCTTTGTTATAGTTGACTATGACTTCATCAGACCAAGCAAAAACGCCGGGTTTACGCTGGAAGGATTGTGGGCGGGGAACTATCGGAGCAATATCTTCTTCAGCCAAGAGGCTTAGGCGCTTATTTTGTTCAAAACGGTTTCCCGCAGAAGGGATGGGCGTTTTGTCACTCGTAAATCGGTTGATCTGCTCAGCTTCAGTAAAGGGAAGGACTTCATACTTTGATACCTTCGCTATTTTTGTGTCCCCCTCTGCTTCGTCATAAGCAAAGTAAAGTCCTAGTGGTGCATCGGACTCCTTAATGGCCCAATCTGAAAGATCCCAACTGATCTTGAGACTCTCGCCAGCAGGGATAGAAAATTCAGAGGAAGGTCGAAGTCGATAGAAATCCCCTTTCAATAACTCCACTTCAGCGGGCCCTTGTGTCGTCCCAGGTCTGACTTTTCGATTGGTCTGGTTGTAGTAAAGACTCCAACCGGAATCTGTCAGTGCTGTCGAACTATTATTAGTTATAATGAATTGGGATCTATATCCGGATTCCTCTCCAATTTGATTACTAACTAACTGCCATTGAATGGAGAGGTTTGCGAGTTGTTGCCCTAGGTTCATTTCTTTTTCTGGTGTGCAGCCAAAACTGCAAGAAAGGATTAACAAGACAAATAAGAGTCTTTGCATGGAACGATTATGTATTGGTTCTTCTAGCGGAGGAAATTAGTAAAATTTTGGTTCTTAAGAGGAGAAGTTTGGAAAGGGACAAAGAAAAGCCCCTGCCTTTAAAAAACAGGGGCGATATATGATCATTATTAAACCAAAATAGTATCCAAAAGGAAATAGTAGGAACTAGGCTTATGATCACTAAGCATCAGCAAATACCTCATCCGCTTTCCCATTGGTTTCAGTACCATTTAGTACGGCAACTTGGAACTGCTTAACCTGATTAGGTAAGCTCGGATTTTTCCTCGAAATCGATTGCACCTCAATCGACCGATACTGAGCACTAGCCTTAAAGTCCTCTATAATTTCAATCACATCTTGATCAATATTAATTGAACGCGATGCATCGAGAATGACAGTTGAATTATCTGGAATCTGACTTAGCGTCTTAAGAATATTAGCCTTATGCAAGAAGGTTACATCTTCCGCTAATTCAAGACGGATAGGTTCTCCAGCCTTGTATTCAGATTCTTTGAAAAGGTATGGGCGCTTGTAGTTGTTGTACAATACGAAGAAGATTGCTACTACAAGACCTAATCCGATACCCATTAGTAGGTCGGTTAGTACGATACCTACAATGGTTACCACAAATGGTACAAAATGAGACCATCCTAGTTTATACATTTCTTTGAACAATACGGGCTTGGCCAATTTGTAACCCACTAGAAAGAGAATAGCAGCCAAACTAGAAAGTGGAATCAAATTCAAGATATTAGGAATTGCCATGGCACAACCCAACAACAACAAACCGTGTATGATAGCAGCCATCTTCGTCTGACCTCCAGACTGAATATTGGTAGAACTACGCACGATTACCTGTGTTACAGGCAAACCACCAATCAAGCCTGAAAGCATGTTACCAAGACCTTGAGCTTTCAATTCCTGGTTTGCAGGAGTCACCCGTTTATGTGGATCCAATTTATCTGTAGCTTCTAGGCACAATAGGGTTTCCAAACTCGCTACCACTGCAATTGTAACAGCAGTCATATAAATAGCAGGATTTGCCAACTGACTAAAATCTGGAAAAGTAAATTGTCCAAAGAAACCGGATAATGAGTCAGCAACCGGGATATTTACCAATTGCTCTGTCCTTAAAGACAGGTTACCCGTTGAAGCAAAAACCATGTTCAAAATAATACCTAATGCCACCACAACTAAAGGTCCTTGAACAATTTTGAAGAGCGGTATTTTCTTCATAAATGGACGCTCCCACAAGATCAATATGGCCATGGATATTGCGGCGATGATTAAGGCACCAGGGGTAATAGCTTCCAACATGTACATTAGCTCAGAAAAGGTATTGTGACCATCGGGGTTATTGAAAGCTAAGCTTCCTTCATAGTCTTTGTCATATCCTACCGCATGCGGGATTTGCTTTAATATAATGATGACTCCAATACCGGCTAACATTCCCTTGATTACGGAAGATGGGAAGTAATAACCAATGATACCTGCTTTGGCAAACCCTAAGGCTATCTGAATAATACCCGAAAGGAATACGGCCAATAAAAATATTTCAAAAGCACCCAATTCTTGGATGGCTGTTAATACGATTACAGCAAGACCAGCAGCAGGGCCACTTACGCCTAACTGCGATCCACTAAATATACCTACTACGATACCGCCTACGATACCTGCGATAATACCAGAGAATAAAGGGGCTCCAGATGCAAGGGCTATCCCTAAACACAAGGGAACTGCCACAAGAAACACGACGATACTCGCGGGAATATCTGACTTTAGGTGACTAAACACCCCGTTTTTGTTTTGTGAACTCATCGGTGATACTGATTTTTTTGGAATAATAAATCCCAAGCCTTAAGCTATGTTCAAGGTAGACTAGTAAATGAATTGTAAGATGAAAGTTGTGTATTCAGATAATTATCGAGAGGGGACAAGCCCCAAAG
This sequence comes from Saprospiraceae bacterium, assembly GCA_019634045.1. Classification (GTDB taxonomy): domain Bacteria; phylum Bacteroidota; class Bacteroidia; order Chitinophagales; family Saprospiraceae; genus DT-111. The sequence continues at coordinate 6,691 of JAHQWA010000474.1, read as the reverse complement.
ATTTATACTTCTGGAGGTAAGAGAGGAGCGATTCGAAAATCAAGCCCTGGAGGAATGGAAGAAAAATTAGCGTTGACTTCATCAACTTGCGCTAAAACAAAATAAGCTAAAGGATGGCAAAAATCATCATCTTGTAGAATTTCAAGATCGTAATCTTTGTCTTCATCTTCTTCTTCAACGGAGTCAACAATCTCTACACATTCTACGGCAAATACAATGTCTTGACTTGTCGCCCACGAATTATAGCCCAAGAGCAATACCAACAATACAAAAGCGGCAGGCAACAATCTGCTGCTAGTGCTATTTTTAGGGTATATTCGGTATGTTGATGAGGCTTTCATCCTAATGTAAAGAAAATAAAAATCTTTTGAAAATAATAGTTTTACTATTCTTTGAAAGAGCATAGTAGGAAGACACGGAAGTAAAACGTCTTCAAATGGAAAAAGGTTTTAAATTTTGCCTACTAACTACAGGACAAAGAATTGAGTGATTGAGAGCATAGGTAAACTGTAGGTACTGATCAACACTTTCCTGCCTTCTTTTCTTGATCGCTTCAAAAGCTCGACTGCTTCCTTTTTATGACCTAATAAAGTCCAAGTTTTAGCCTGTTGATAAGAGATATAACCTCTTCCAATTGGAGAGTGTTTTGTAGGAAGATCAGACCGCATAACTTCCAATTTCTCCAATTGCCCAATGGGCCGGTCAAGTCATCCAGGTCGCAAGCGTACCTGCTGATGCGGAACTGACGGGACCGTGGTTTGCTCCTAATGGGAAAACCTTGTTTTTAAGTGTCCAAGACCCCGGTGAGTATTCTCCTTCATTTGAAGATGAACTTGAATACCTTGATAAGATTTATAGCTCTCTACCGGCCTTGTTGTATCTTTATGCAACAAGGCCAGTCCGTGTTATTTGGTAAAACTATTATCTTTACTTCAAATACTATTATATACACAAGTGTTACTTGCATCTGTTGATTAAACACTTATCTTTATCACTCAATTAAGTTTTAACGGAAATTAAGATGAAAAGTAATCTCTCTTATTTGAAGGATGATATACCCGCTAGTATAGTGGTATTCTTTGTAGCAATACCCTTATGTTTAGGTATTGCCTTAGCTAGTGGTGCTCCTTTGTTCTCGGGCTTGATCGCCGGTATTATTGGGGGCATCGTGGTAGGTGCCATTAGTGGCTCAGAGGTGGGGGTTAGTGGTCCTGCTGCAGGACTAGCTGCCATCGTATTGGCCGCAATCTCTAGCCTAGGAGGATATCAAAACTTCCTTGTTGCCGTCGTATTGGGGGGAGTTATCCAAATTCTATTTGGTGTCCTAAGGGCTGGAATTATTGGTTATTACTTTCCCTCATCTGTTATCAAAGGCATGTTGACAGGTATTGGTATTATTATTATTCTGAAGCAGATCCCGCACTTTTTTGGATGGGATGCGGATCCAGAAGGTGATTTTGCTTTCCTTCAGTTAGATGGAGAAAATACCTTTTCCGAAATTTTCAGTTCTCTGAATCATATCAGCTTGGGGCCAACAGTTATAGCTTTAATTGCATTGGGAATTCTGATTTTATGGAGTACCGTTCTTTCTAAGAAAGCCAAGATATTTCAGCTAGTGCAAGGACCACTGGTAGCAGTAGTGGTAGGTATTATTTTCTATGCTGTGACTAAGGGGAGTTCTGCCATAAGCTTTAATGCCAATCAACTGGTGAGTGTACCTGTGCCTGAAGACACCGCTTCATTTTTAGCCCAATTTAGTTTCCCCAATTTTGCGGCAATAACAAATCCAGAAATTTGGGTGGTAGCATTCACTATTGCCTTAGTAGCGAGTCTGGAAACGCTCTTATGTGTGGAAGCTACAGACAAGTTAGATCCGGAGAAAAGGGTCACTCCTACTAATAGAGAATTATTGGCTCAAGGTACAGGAAATGTATTATCTGGTCTAATAGGTGGAATACCAATTACCCAGGTTATTGTACGTAGCTCCGCCAATATCCAATCCGGTAATAAAACAAAAATGTCTGCCATTATTCATGGGTTTTTATTACTTATTTCAGTAATCTTGATACCAAGATTACTGAATATGATTCCCCTTTCAGTATTAGCAGCTATTCTCTTTATTGTGGGCTATAAGTTGGCAAAGCCCGCTCTTTTTAAAACTATGTATGATTTGGGCTGGAAACAGTTTATTCCATTCATAGTGACAGTTTTGGGCATAATATTCATAGACTTGCTCATTGGTTTAGCATTAGGTCTGCTAGTAGGTATAGTTGTGGTGCTAATAAAAAGCTATCAGAATTCGCATTTTCTTCACATAGAAGGCGATGATGTTGATGATAATACAATAAAAATGACGCTTGCCGAGCAAGTAACATTTTTTCATAAAGGGGCCATTCTCAAAGAGTTGGACAATCTGCCTGAAAATTCCTATTTAGAATTAGATGTGAGAAAAACCCGATACTTGGATAACGATATAATAGAAATATTAGATGATTTTTCGTACAAGGCTAAAATCAGAAATATCACTATAAAACTCATCTCAGAGAGAGGCACTGTGGTAAATCCACCAAGTTATCTTGAATTTTTCCGGCTTACGCCTAAAAAGGAGCTATACAAAACGCTTGGTGACGTTTCGCGATGAGAATAGGTGGCTATTCTTCTTAGAACATGTTCGTATGTTTATATTGGGTTTTGCCAATCGGACAGCAGCCCAAACTAACAAGAAATTGCTAGAATCTCCAATCCGAGATCACAGCAATTTCATGTGAAGTGGGAAGGGCGAAATAGGAAGCTTACCTCGCCTTCCCCCTTATTTTACTCAGATCTCAAGCAGATCATTTTTGAACCACTTCGAAATCTATTTCTTGCCTTGTATATAGTTTTGCCTGTTTTTTACATTTTTTTGAAATAATTCTACACCAAAAAGTATTCCCTTTTCATCTTTATCACTAATCGTCGACACCAGATCGAGAAGCTGCCAGCTATTCATTCATTAAGGTGGGATTTCGTTTTCAGCATTTCCTGCCTGTAAATGCTTCAAAATCTATGTTACCACGACGAAGACCACGCAGGGAATCACCTGCTGTAAATGCCGGTTCTATGGCCGACATCGCTTTTCTATTACTCATCTTTTTTTTGGTTACGACCAAAATCCTGGAAGATCAAGGCATTTTGGTGAGATTGCCGATATGGGAAGTCAATACTCCTCCCGATAAATTGGCAGATCGAAATGTGCTAACCGTCAAAATAAACGCTGCCAATCAGCTCTTGGTTGAAGGAGAATTAGCTAGTTCTTCTTCTTTACGGGAAACCACCAAACGTTTTATCATTAATCCAGGGAACAGTCCCCTGTGGGCTGCCAGTCCAACCAAAGCTGTTGTGTCTTTACAAAACGACCGCGGGACGCAGTACGAAACCTACTTGGGTGTGTACAATGAGATTGTCGCGGCCTACAACGAACTATGGGATGAATTGGCTCAGGAAAATTTTGGGGAAGCTTACGAAGAGTTGAATAAGGCGCAAAGGAAATCCATTAGAAACGAAATCCCAATGATTATTTCGGAGGCAGATCCTACCTCACATGGAGATGTAGTTGGCACCTAATTGGATGTGAAATCAAGAAAGGAAGCTGCAAAGGGCCTTTGAGGTGGCTTAAGGGCCTTTTGTAATTTTTTGCCTGTAAACCTAGATTCCCCGTTGCTTGATCTTACTTTCAATAGAAGAAGTAGAGTAACCAGGGATAAAGGACAACACCTTTACCTCTCCTCCTGCCGCACTCACCACTTTAGCCCCGACGATAGTTTCAGGAGAATAATCACCTCCTTTCACCAATACATCAGGAAGAATAGCTTCAATTAACTGCAAGGGAGTATCCTCTTCGAACATTACAACCGCATCAACAAACGCAAGAGAAGCTAACATCATCTGTCGTGTCCGAAGATCTTGAATCGGCCGATGCGCTCCCTTTAATCTACTGACTGAAGCATCTGAATTTAGACCGATGATTAGCCTTTGACCTAAGTCACGAGCTTGCGCTAAATAATGCAGATGGCCATAATGCAGAATATCGAAGCAACCGTTCGTGAAGACTACTTTCTCTCCTTGTTTTGCCCATTCCTTCCGAACTTCTTGAATCGAGTCAATGGATAATACCTTTGCTTCTATTTGATCATGATAAGACATAGGTTTGAATTGTAGCGAAAGTAGGAGGAGTCTTCCCTACTACTCGTCTATGATTATTATGCTGGATCAGTAGCAGGCAGCGTAGGATTATAATTGCGGTTTACGATCGGCAAAGCAATTAAGGCTATTAAACCAATCAGCACATTACATCCTAGATTTATAGAAAAGAAGGCAATATTGGCCCATGAAAAACCATCATCCCCGCTTACTCCATACATCATGAGTCCGGTCTGTGCCAAGAAGTGATAAGTTCCCATTCCTCCAGGTGATGGGATCACAACGCCCCATCCTCCCAAGACGAATACGACCAACCCTGCTACTGCTGAAAGGTGAGCCGTCGGCTCAAAGGCAAAGAAGCACAAGTAGGTCATCATAAAATACATGAACCAAATATTCACGCTATGGAAGAGAAATAACCAAGGACGGTCCAATTGACGAACCGTCTGGATTCCTTGCCAAAACCCTCTAGCCAGGTCTACAATCTTTGCGTAGATTTTGGTGGCCATGATCTGTTTGCGTAGCAAATAGAAGGCAAGCCCCACCGCAGCTAGTCCACCCAACCCAAGTAGGGCTAGATTCCAAAGTCCCCCGAATTTATCGTCGAAATCTGCATATTCGTTCAAAAAATCCCAGATGGTGTCAAAAGCCAGGAGAAAAGCTAGACCACTAACAATCAAAATGCTAATTACATCAATTATCCGATCCACCACCACGGTCCCTACTAACTTCTCAAGAGGAATCTTCTCATACTGAGCCATAGTAGCTGGTCGTAATACCTCTCCAAGTCTGGGGAATCCCAGGTTTGCGAAGTATCCGATTACTGTGGCAAAAAAGGAATTAATAAATCTAGGTTGGTAGCCTAAAGGGCGAATCAACATATTCCAACGGATAGCCCTGCTAACATTACTAATGGTAAAACTTAGTAACACTAGGAAAATCCAAAAATAATTGACGGAACGAAAATCTGAAATAACCTTTTTGATCAAGCTACAGTCTTCCGCTGTAACTTGATTCAACTCACATTCAGCTTGATAGGCAGCATTTTGGTTGCTGTAAACAAAATATAAGATAAGGAGCCCCACTCCAAGGAATAGGCTAAATTTCAGGAGGTTGATCAGAAAGCTTTTCAAGGTACTATGCTTTGGATGATATTGGAAAAAATAGTAGTAGAGAGACCAAAATCGGGATCTTGGTCCTCCCTTGGGGGCAAGAAACCTGTTAAACAGGTTTCATGTAATTACGCCAATTGATAGTACTTTGTTGCAAAAGCGCAAGTATAGCCCAATAGAACTACCTATGGCATCTCTATTTGCTTGTTGTTTTCGTCCACCAAAACCACTTTCGGTTTGTAGGTTTTGGACTCTTCCATATCCATGTATACATAGGACATGATAATGGATATATCACCAGGATGGAACAACCTCGCCGAAGCTCCATTCAGACAGATAATACCAGATCCTCTCTCTCCTTTAATAACGTAGGTTTCCATTCTGGCACCATTGTTATTGTTGGCGATTTGAACGCGTTCTCCCTCTTGAAGGTCAGCAGAATCCATCAGATCCTCATCAATTGTAATACTACCCACGTAGTTTAAGCGGGCCTGTGTAATGGTCCCACGGTGGATCTTTGATTTTAGCCTTTGAATTAACATATGGCAAAGCTTTTGTTTCTGTTTGAAATAAATAGATGTTATTATCGACTAGGCTTTAGCTAGCGTCGCGCGAAGATAGTGAAGTGGTTAATTTTATTGCAAATAAATATTCTCTTTCCCCTGAGGAGGTACAGCCTGAGCATTCCCCCCTTTTACCAGATTGGAAATAGCTAGGAATTTTGCTGCAGTATCATGTTATCTATCAATCGTACTTCACCAGCCCAAACCGCGGTACAAGCCACTACAAAATCGGTAGCTGTGACCTGATGGACCGGCTGCAAGCTAATCCCATCCACGATATCAAAATATTCGGGCCGGAAGTCTTTCTGTGATAAATTACCAATGGCCCAGTCCTTTAAATCCTCCACAGACTCCTCAAGAAGTTTCTCTTTCACGGCAGAAAGTGTCTGGTATATCAAGGTGGCCCGAGAACGGATGTCCTCCTCCAGTCTTACATTTCGGGAACTCATGGCCAAACCATCCACTTCCCGCATAATAGGACATACAACTAACTCCACTGGAAGTTCAAGCGATTTGAGCATCCAACCAATGATAGCCGCTTGCTGATAGTCCTTTTGGCCCATATATAATCGTGCAGGTTGTACCAGATCCAAGAGGCGTTTAACAACCTGAACCACGCCCTCAAAATGTCCCGGCCTAAATTGCCCTTCCATTCCCGCAACCAACTCTTTCGGAGGTATGGGGGAATCCAGGTCCACCCCCGGGGGGTATATTTCAGTAGCTGAAGGCATAAAAATGATATCACATCCTGCAGATGCTAACATTTCAATATCCTTAGCGGGCGTTCTCGGATACTTTGTAAGGTCTGAGCTTTCATTGAATTGGGTGGGATTAACA
>JAHQWA010000037.1 GCA_019634045.1 Saprospiraceae bacterium | reverse complement strand
GGGATATAGCTTTGGCAGAGGATCTCTTTCAGGATGCCATGATTCTTTACTTCGAAAAGGTAGTGGCAGATAAAATTAAGGAACCGCATAATCCGCAGACTTATATTCTCGGCATCAGCCGCAATTTATTTTTCCAACACTGCAAAAAAAAGAAACCCAAGCTAGATTTGGATACCCTTCCCGATTCTATGTTCACCCCAGTCGAAGAGGCCCCTCCCCTCCCCCATCGACACCGCTTGCTAGACTACCTCACTACCGCTGGTAAAAAATGTCTCGACCTACTACAGGCCTTCTACTACTTCAAATCGCCGATGAAAGAAATCGCCAGAGAATTTGGCTATCGGAGTGAACGCTCCGCGACTGTACAGAAGTACAAATGTCTGGAAAAAGTACGCGAAACGGTAAAGCAGGAAAGCTATGCGGAAGTCATTGCATGATATTGAACACCTAGAGGCTTATATTCAAGGAAAACTAAGCCCGGCGGAGGCACAGAAGGTCCAAACGGAGATTCTCCTACACCCTGCCAAATACCAAGACTGGCTGTCTCAACGGGAGACCTATGCCCTGATACAACTAGCCGGCCGCCAACAGCTTAAAACGGAACTGCAAGCTATTCATCTGTCCCTTACACAGGATCCTAACAAGTGGAGATGGTGGCAGAAAATACAAGCCTTTTTTGTGGACTAGACCTCGACATCAGCTTTCCCCGAAGAAGGACTTCAACAGATAGCCCACGCACTAATTACTAGAAGTCATTTATCAATTTTGATCAATAAATTATTCAGTTATGGAGTACCATAATAGTGTTATTCCTATGGTCGTAGATGGCCATGGCAACGAAGGACGTGCCTTTGATATTTACAGCCTATTACTCAAGGAACGCATTGTGTTCCTTAATGGCCAAGTGGAAGACCGGATGGCCAATTTAATTATTGCTCAGTTGTTGTACTTGGACAGCCAAGACTCCAAACGGCCTATTAACCTCTACATCTGCAGCCCTGGTGGAAGCGTTTACGCGGGGATGGGCATTTATGACACCATGCAAATGATCAAGGCCCCGGTGTATACCACCGCCGTGGGTATGACGGCCAGCATGGCTTCGGTTTTACTCGCCTCGGGTGCCGCTGGTAAACGTTTTGCCTTGCCACACGCCACCATACACATGCATCCTGCGGGTGGTGGTGCCAAAGGATATACGGAAGATGTACGTATTGCCTACCAAGAACAGGAACGGGCTCAAGCCCAGCTTTTCCACCTGGTCGGAAAGCACACGGGGCATGACTGGCAGAAGATTGAACAGGATTTTCTCCGCGATCGCTACATGAACGCTATGCAAGCCATGGAATATGGCTTAATTGATGAAATACTCGGCGATAGTAGTGATATAATTTTTCTGGAGGCGGAACAGCTGCGGATCCAGCAGCTTTCGGCTATTCCGGAACGGCAGAAGTTGAATTAGGCTTTGGTGGCTTTGTGTTGGTGGTGGGCTTTGGCTGGCTGTGTTGTTGGTGGGCTTTGGCTGGCTGTGTTGTTGGTGGAAAACACCAACAACTGGGTGGGTGGGGCGGTTATAGCATGGATTCGAGGTGGGCTTCCAGCTTTTCGCGAAGGCCCGCTTTGGTCTCGCCTTCGGTGCCGATTAGATCAGAGAGCGTGATGGTCTCCAACAAATGATCGACAGCATACTGAACGATCTTCCATAAAGATCGTACGGAGCAGTCGACGGAATTGGTACAGAAGTTGTTTTGACCGGAAAATCCACCACAGAATTTTTCATCAAAAAGTCGACCTCCTAGGGTATTCAAGACATTATTAATCTTGATTTCCTCGGCTGGTTTGGACAGTACGTAACCGCCTTTCTGACCACGAGTACTTTCAATATATCCCCCTAAACGTAGAACGCGCGTTAGTTTTCCGACATAGGCTACTGATAGCCCTTCCAACTCACTTAATTGTGGAATACTTAGGCCTATGTCCGCATCAGCACGGCCAATTCGAAGCAAAATTCTTAGTCCATATTCGTCTTGAGCAGAAATTTTCATAGCTAAGGATTTTAAAACATATCTAAGGCGAACTTGGCTTCTTCCGACATCATTTCCTTGGTCCAAGGGGGATCCCAAACCAAGCGAAGGTCGACGTCCGTCACGCCCTCGATGGTGTAGATTTTCTCCTGCACTTCCATCGGCAAAGATTCAGCCACTGGGCAAGCAGGCGAAGTCAAGGTCATCTGCAAGAAAACGGCACCTTTTTCGTTAACCGAATGCTCGTAGATCAACCCCAAGGCATATATATCGACCGGAATTTCCGGGTCATAAACGGTTTGAAGTTGCTCAACAATCTGAGCTTCTATTTTTTTTGTGTCCAGCATAATTTGCCTTAATTAGCATTTTTGGCTTGAATAGCCAGGCCGTAAAGTTTCATTTGCTTCACCATACTTACCAATCCATTGGAACGGGTAGGTGATAAATGCTCTTTCAAGCCTATTTTATCAATGAAGTACAGATCAGCTTCCGCTATATCCGCCGCATTTTGTTTGGATAGAACTCGAATTAGCAAGGCAATCAAGCCTTTGGTAATAATGGCATCACTATCGGCCGTAAACTGAATCTGATCTCCTTGCGGCTCCGCATGCAACCAAACGCGGCTTTGGCAGCCCTTAATGATGTGGTCCTCATCCTTGTATTCCTCATCGATCTGCGGCAAACTCTTCCCTAGATCAATGATATATTCGTATTTCTCCATCCAGTCTCCAAAGAAGGAAAACTCATCAATAATCTCTTCTTGTATCTCCTTAATGCTCATATCTAAGCCAACATTTTGGCGGCTCGCTGCACGCCTTCTACTAATCGGTCTATGTCTTCTTTTGTATTATAGATAGCAAAGGAAGCCCGGACCGTGCCCGGTATACCATAGCGGTCCATAAGTGGCTGGGTACAGTGGTGACCTGTGCGCACGGCAATACCCATTTGATCTAGTATGGTTCCTACATCATAAGGGTGCGACCCATCGAGTAGGAAAGAGATTACACTAGCTTTATCTTCAGCAGTACCGATCAAACGAATACCTGGAATCTTGCTTAAGGCCTCCACCCCATACACTAACAAGTCATGTTCGTGTTCCTGGATAGCTTCGTGCCCGATCTGCTCCATGTATTCTACGGCTGCACCTAGGCCAACTGCACCTGCAATATCCGGGGTACCTGCCTCAAATTTGTGGGGTAGTTCATTGAAGGTGGTCTTCTCAAAGGATACCGTTTCTATCATCTCGCCACCACCCTGGTAGGGCGGCATAGCATTCAACCATTTTTCCTTTCCGTACAGAATACCTATGCCTGTAGGGCCAAACATCTTGTGTCCGGAAAAGGTGTAGAAGTCCACATCCAAGGCTTGCACATCCACTTTCAAATGTGGAATCGCCTGCGCACCATCGAGCAACACGGGTATATCTTTGGCATGCGCCAATTCGATGATTCGTTCCACTGGATTGATCGTCCCCAAAGTATTGGATACATGCACTACCGCTACGATCTTGGTTCGTTCATTGAGCATCTGCTCATATTCTTCCATGATCAATTCCCCCTCATCTGTCACCGGAATCACACGTAGCTTAGCTCCCGTCTGCTCACAAATCATTTGCCAAGGAACAATATTGGAATGATGCTCCATTGCACTGATGATCACCTCGTCTCCTTCGTTTAAGAACTTACGTCCATAGGAGGATGCCACCAAATTAATCCCCTCGGTAGTACCTCTGACAAAGAGCACTTCTTTCTCGCTTGCGGCATTGATAAAGCCTTGCACCAAGTGTCTTCCTTTCTCGTAAGCATCTGTTGCTTCCTGACTCAATTGATAAACGCCACGGTGTACATTCGCGTGCTGCTGCTGATAATAATAGTCCATAGCCTTGACCACTGCGTCGGGCTTCTGGCTTGAAGCTGCACTGTCTAGAAATACCATGGGCTTGTTGCGCATTTCTCGATCTAGAATTGGAAAATCTGACCGAATTGCCTGCACATCAAAACTGGTTTTATCAGCTGTTATGGTTGACATAATGATCTTTTTTTATTTAATGTTGGTGATAACACCAACATTGGCCGGGGTAATAGTGGGGCTAAAACGCTCCTTGAAACTACTAGTGAAAACACCAACATTGGCCCGGGTAATAACGAGCCCAAAACTCTCCTTGAAACTGCCAGTGAAAACACCAACATTGGCCCGGATAATAGCGAGCCTAGAACTCTGCCTGAAATTTTTCGGTGATGAGTTCTTCGGCAGCATTGATCACCTTTTCTTCGGGCATAAAGTCCAGAACTTCTTTCAAGAAGGCATGCTGTAAAAGGCCTCGGGCTTGGATATCAGATAAACCGCGACTTCGAAGATAGAAGACCGAATTTTCATCCAATTGCCCGATCGTGGCTCCGTGGCTACATTTCACATCATCTGCAAATATCTCCAGCTGAGGCTTACTGTCGACCACCGCTTTAGGAGACAATACCAAGCTACTATTCTGTTGATAGGCATTGGTTTTTTGCGCGTCTTTTCTTACTAGCACCTTACCATTAAATACAGCGCTTGCTTTATCGTTGACGATGCCTTTATACAATTCATTGCTTTCGCAATGTGGGAAAGCGTGATCTATAAAGGTTTGATTATCGATATGTTGCTCGCCGCGGCCAAAGTACATGCCGTAGAAGTTGGTAGCAGTAGATTCATCTAGGAGAACTGCCCCTAGGTTGTTGCGAACAATGCGAGAACCTAAATCCACTAAATATCCGGAATAGGTACTCACTCTATCCTGTCGAATTCTAGTATTATTTACATGAAAGGCCTTTACACTTTCGTCCTGAATGCGATAATGCTTTAGATTGGCATTTTCAGCCACATGAAAGCGATTAGCCACATTGGTGAAGTAAGGCGATTCCCCTTTCACCGTACCGGTAAAGTGCTCTATAATTGTCAATTCAGCACTACGCTCCAGTGTGATAATAATCTGAGGATGCGTAAAGACTGCTTGATCTTCTGTCTCGGTAATGTACAGGAAGTGGATTGGTTTTTCTACCACCACATTCTTAGGTACATGAATAAAATGTCCCTGCTCCGCGAAAGCCATATTGAGGTGTTCGAAAGCATTGTGGACTTGCGCTTCTTCGTGATATAATTGTGCTTCGATCAAAGGACGAAACCGATCATCCTTTAAGGCATCTTTCACGGGCCAGAGGGTCATCTCTGGCGGCATGCCATAGATTTTAGAGTGTTTCGCACTAAATACGCCATTCACAAAAACCAACACATAGGCATCCAAACAAACTATGTTGGCTGCTTTGACATGCTCGGCAGCTAGTTCAGCTTCCGTCCCTTCGGTATAGGCCGGGGCTAAAATCCTAGTGGTAGCGGTATATTTCCAATCCTCATTTCTTCGAGTAGGGAAAGGCGTTTCGGCCAATCGCTCCATAGCCAATCGCTGTAGACGTGGAAGTGGCTCATTCGCTTGCCCATTCAGTGTCTGTTCCCTTTCTTGAAACAACTGCTGAAAGTGCATTACGGTATCTGACTGTTGTTCTAGCAAAGCAGTACTCATGATTCAACAGGTTTAAAGTGAAGGGATTCCAGCAGCTACTTCTTCTTTGATCCAATCGTAGCCTTTTTCTTCTAGTTCTAGCGCCAGATTCTTATCTCCTGACTTAACAATGCGACCATTGTACAGTACGTGAACGTAGTCTGGAACGATGTAATTCAATAGTCTCTGATAATGAGTAACCACGATAAAAGAGCGGTCCGCTTGACGAAGCTGGTTCACTGCATCTGATACAATCTTCAAGGCGTCAATATCCAATCCACTATCCGTCTCATCCAGGATAGCTAATTTTGGCTCCAACAAAGCCATCTGTAGCATCTCATTCCGCTTCTTCTCTCCTCCTGAGAATCCTTCATTCAAAGATCGCTGCAAAAACTTATGATCAATACTTAGCATATCCGCTTTTTGGCGGATCAGACGAAGCATTTCCACTGGCTTTAATTCTTCCAAGCCTCTTGCTTCCCGAACTGCATTCACGGCACTTTTTAGGAAAGTTGCCGTAGTCACACCAGGAATTTCTATTGGGTATTGAAAAGCCATAAAGATGCCCGCTTGTGCTCTTTCGTCCACTTCTAGTTCCAATAAATCCTCGCCCAGAAAAGATACTGCGCCTCCGGTCACCTCATACTCTTCCCGTCCAGATAGAACATTTGCCAGCGTACTCTTACCAGAGCCATTTGGCCCCATGATGGCATGCACCTCGCCTGGTTTTATATCCAAACTGATACCTTGGAGGATCGCTTTGTCCTCGATATCTACTTTAAGATCTTTGATGCTTAACATATTCGATTGATGTAGAATTTTTTAATGTAGAATGTTCAATGAATAATGATGAAGGAATAGTGTTGAATGGGGAATGATCAATGTTTAATGAGTACTACTTGAGGTAGAATGATAGATGAAAAATGTATAGTGAAGCGTCTTGAGTTCCCTTGACTATTATTCACCTATCCGTACTCATTTCCCCGTTGTTCCCGATTCCATGAAACTTATCCAACGCTTCCTTCCAAAGTAATAGCTAGAAGCTTTTGCGCTTCAACGGCGAACTCCATCGGTAGCTCGTTGAATACTTCCTTGCAATAACCATTTACGATCATATTGATCGCATCTTCTTCACTTAATCCTCTCTGCATACAATAGAACAACTGGTCTTCTCCAATTTTGGAGGTAGTTGCTTCGTGTTCCACTTTGGCTGTATTATTATCCACTTCTAGGTAAGGAAAGGTATGAGCTCCACATTTATCTCCCATTAGCAAAGAATCACAAACGGAGAAGTTGTGTGCATTCTCAGCCTTTTTACCAATCTTCACCAATCCGCGATAAGAATTGTGGCTATAACCGGCAGAAATACCTTTAGAAACAATGGTACTGCGTGTATTTTTGCCCAGGTGGATCATCTTTGTTCCCGTGTCTGCTTGTTGCTTATTATTGGTCACTGCAACGGAGTAAAACTCTCCCACTGAATTGTCCCCTTTCAAAATACAGCTTGGGTACTTCCAAGTAATTGCTGAGCCCGTCTCTACCTGTGTCCAAGAAATCTTTGAGTTCTTTCCTTCACAAAGACCACGCTTAGTCACAAAATTGTAGATTCCGCCTTTTCCATCTTTATCTCCAGGATACCAGTTTTGGACAGTGGAGTATTTCACCTCAGCATCATCCAAAGCAATGATTTCCACCACAGCAGCGTGCAATTGATTTTCGTCTCTCATCGGAGCTGTACATCCCTCCAAATAACTCACATAACTACCTTCTTCCGCCACGATCAAGGTTCTTTCGAATTGTCCTGTATTGGCGGCATTTATACGGAAGTAAGTGGATAACTCCATTGGACATCTCACTCCTTTCGGGATGTACACAAACGAACCATCACTGAAAACTGCCGAATTCAGCGCTGTAAAGTAATTGTCTTGAATAGGAACAACAGTCCCTAAATACTTCTTGATCAATTCCGGGTGATCTTTTACCGCCTCGCTAAAGGAGCAAAAGATAATACCTAGCTCAGATAATTTTTCTTTGAAGGTCGTCTTAACAGACACACTATCAATAACTGCATCCACAGCCACCCCTGCTAGAACTTTTTGTTCATCCAGTGGAATACCCAGTTTGTTGAAAGTATCCAGCAACTCAGGATCTACTTCATCCAAACTCTCGTACTTCGGCTTGCTTTTAGGGGCTGCATAATAGATAATGTCTTGGTAGTCAATGGGGGGATATTCCACGTTGGGCCAAGTTGGCTCTACTAGCCCTTGCCAATGCCGAAATGCCTTCAACCTCCACTCCAACAAAAATTCGGGTTCTTCCTTTTTGGCGGAAATGGCTCGGACTATGTCCTCATTCAATCCCTTCGGTAGCGTTTCGGTCTCGATATCACTCGTAAAACCGTATTTATAGTCACTCCGCGTGTGCGCCTCTAGGGTCTGCATGGAATCGCTCATACGCTTATCGTTTTTTAGACTAATTCTAGATTAGGGTGCAAATGTACTATTTATACAAAAAAGTATAAATAAGGTTCAGGCTTTATTTTCTTTTTTTTTGGATTTTTTTTTCAGGCTCTGTTTTGTGGGTGGAATAGAGCGCGGCTAATGTTGGTGAGGGCACTATAGCGACAGGCTAGCAGCCCATTGGACCTTTCATCGCTGCTGCATATTGGATTTGGAAAGGCTTTCTAATCTTTCTGCCCCTTTGAACTCTTTTCTTTAGCTAAGATTGCCTTGGCGGACCACTTTTACCATCGCCTAAGCAAATCAGCCAAACGCTTCTGGGGTCCGCTTGAGTTAGTGGCTCAAAGACCGCAGGAAATTTGCTAGGCTTGTTGAGTAATCAAATCAAGCACAAGACCTCAAACAGTGTTTTGCCTGACGGCTATGGTGAAAATACTTACCATAGGCGGGGAATTTACTGCGGGTTTAAAAACCCTACACTTCCACCTACCCAGCTTTTATCTTTATTGTATCGAACGCCGACCATGGCTCCTTTACTAAGGCGTACTAGATTATTTACCAAATAAGGACGAGGGGCGTTCCTTTCCCACAATAACATCATTCGAATCTCCAACTTAGCGGGGTCATCCATGGTGGGAACAATAGGTGCATAGGATACTTTACGCTGTAAGATGTAATTTTCCGGATCGGTGATCGATTCAATATCGAATCGATTCAGGTTAATAATCACACCAGTACCCGCAAATGAATACAATGGCTTTAGTACATAGTTGTGGAGATCATCGGGAATACGATCCACCTCATTGAGGTATAAGGACTCCGGTACGTACTTGCTTTTTAGCAGCGGCAGTGTATGTTTACTGATTCGGAAGAACCAGTTGGGGTGACCAATCCATTCTACATTTGCTTCTTGCGTCAAGTAGAATTCTCGTTTTAGATCATCTCTTTTGATCAGTTCATCAAAAATAACTCGATTAAAAATCCGGCGTACAGGGATCTTTCGGCCTTCCTTTAGATAATACACATCCTTCCCCTCCTTCTTGAGGTCCGTCACGCAACATATCTCTATCCCTAGCACTTGCTTAGCTACGATAAAGTCAATCGCCGTGGTTTGTTTCTCTGGTTCAACTTCCAACAAGATCACTTCTTCTGGATTGCAATCCCCGACAATGATCTCGCGCAGTTTGCCCAGGTAGGAGGCTGAATCATATCCGCCAAACAAATGGGTCATGTGATCGGGAATATCGAAAAAATTCCGGTAGGCCTTGGCTATAAAATCCTGGAAGAAATAGAGTGAAGGGAAGCCTTGTGCCTCGATGAGCTGAGGTAGGTACCCCCCCTTGCCATCTTCACAAATCCCAAAATCAAATTGTAGAAAGGTAGTGTGTGGCGTTTCGTTTGGTACAGTCTGTCCAGCTAGTAATGCTCTTTCGGATTTTTCCTTAAAATCGGACTGAACGATCACATCCACCATCCCTTCACAGGCTTCGATCAATTGGTCTCTTAGTTGATCTGGGATAAAGATCGGGGTTTCTGCTATTCGAAACGGAGGACGGTATTGGTGCTGGTCAGCCACCCAATCAAGAAATTGATTATATCTGTCTACCTGGAAGGTAGCATTGAAGTTTTTGCGTAGTTGGTTGATCATTAGGTTTCACTTTGTACCTTCCATGATCCTGAGGAAAAATCATGGTATTATGGGAAGGCATGGTACTTGGTGCCATCCCATTTGAGCAGTTTAGTAACGAAAGTTTATTAAAAAATCCGACGCGAGGTATCCGAATTTTTCCTAAGACGTGGCTACGCAAAACTTCGGATATATGCCTCGCTTCTTGTTAATTTCTTTGTGTTACGATGTATTAGATAATCTTCACTTAAATGTTTAGGTCTAACAATTAGGCCTGCCTCTATTATTCCGTCCTTTCTGCCCTAACTAGGCCCAAGCAGGTTCAGCTTTTAGCTGCTCAAGGGCCGCCCTTAAGAATTGAGGGATTACTAAATCATGCGTAAGTGCGATCTTATCTGGATCCCCCAGGTGGTTGAGCATTTGCTGATACTTACGTTCACTATGATTCTCGATGATCGTTTCTCTCCGCTTCGGATCAGAGAAGTGTTTCAGCATGCCTTCAGGATCGGCTTCTGGGTGAAATTGTACCCCTAGCATTTCCGGAGAAAAGCGCACGGCCATCATGGCCCGTTCTAAAGGAACATGCAGTCTGATTTTCTCGAGTGCCAAGATCTCTGCTCCAATGTCTTCAATTTTTGTCAGGTTCGGCTGCACCACTTGCCAGTCTCTGAAGTCTGCCACGTAAAATGGATTTGGGAGGCCGCGAAAGACTTCCTCTCTGATTCCGATATCCGTCATGTGAACCGGGAAGGTACCAAAAGAGGTAGATTTTCTGCGGATCACTTCTCCTACTCCAAAGTGCTTACAAGCCATTTGAAAAGAATGGCAGATATAAAGTACAAATTTACGGGCACGTTCAGGATCAGCATTCCAATCCCAAAGCTTACTAAGCAGATCAAAATAACGTGCATCCCATATTCCATCTCCATCATGTGGGCTACCAGGTCCTCCAGTCGAAATGTAGATATCGAAATCAAGGCCAGGCACCTCTCCACTTCCACGTACATCAAACAACTCCCACTCGATATTTGCCTCAAATAGATCTAGTATCTCCTTGATACACCGCATCCCTTGATTAGGTGTATGGTCATACATGTCCAGTATAGCCAATCTCCTTTTTTCCATGTTCGTATAGTTTTCGTTTTCTAATGCGCCTTCAAAGTAAGACACGAAAGAATCAAATAATAGTCCAATAACAATAATTGGACCATTAGGGTTTCCGGTATATATAAAAACACGGATCAAGTTGAGACCTGATCCGTATTGTTTTATGCTTTCTTCTTGGTTGTAGTCGCTTTTGCCTTGGCAGTAGCTGCCTTGGCCTTGGTCGCAGTAGTCTTCCTAGTGCGAGTCGTTTTGGGCTTAGCAGCTGCTGCAGCTCCGGCGGATTCTTTAATGTAAGTTCCCCAAGTCAAATTATCCTGTCCCGGCTTTTGAGCTTTTGCTCTCTCAATAGCATAGGTGGCTGCTGTTTCCACAACCCATTCAAAGTTTTCCTCACCTACTGATTTCAGATCCGCATCGGGTGCAGGATTGCAGAAGTCGATAGCATAAGGAATTCCGTCTCTGATTGCGAACTCCACTGTATTAAAATCATAACCAAGGCCATGATTGAGTTTTAATACGTAGTCTTCCATCTTCTTTTTCAAAGCTGCAGAGACTTTGTGATCTGCTACATAACGTAGGTGGTGAGGATTGCGTGGCTCATAATCCATGATTTTGACATATTTGCCACCGATACAATAGCAACGGAAGTACGCATCGAAAGTGATTTCCTCCTGTAGCATCATCACCAATTGATGCGTTTCGCTGTATTTATCGAAAAAGTCCTCGGCACTGGTTAGCTTATAAACATTCTTCCAGCCACCACCCGCATGAGGCTTCATGTAGGCCGGGAAACCGATGTATTCGAAAATACTATTCCAGTCCATCGGGAAGGCCAGGTTGGAAAAAGAATCGGCAGTAGTATCAGAAGGGTGTTCTTTAGAAGGCAATAGAACTGTTTTGGGTACTGGCACACCCACTTTCATGGCCAAGGCATTGTTGAAGAACTTCTCGTCAGCACTCCACCAGAAAGGGTTATTGATGACTGCTGTTCCAGTAATCGCAGCATTTTTAAGAAAAGCTCGATAGAAGGGAACATCTTGAGAAATCCGGTCGATAATAACGGCATAATCCGTAGCCTCTCCCTGCATTACTTTATCAATCGAAACAAATTCCGCCGTGATGTTTTTTTCATTCTTGGCGTTAATCCGCTCAACAAAAGCCTGGGGGAAAGATCGCTCCTGTCCAAAAAGGATACCAATTTTTTTCATTCCGTTTTTTTGTTGTGTTTTTCGAAAAGGAACTTCCCTGGCTTTTCCTTGACTTTTCGTGGATGAGTATCCTAGCCAGTAGGATGGACCTTCATCAGAAGAAAAATCTTTTATGTAAAACCCGCTTTTTAAAGCCAAATCTGAACCAGCGGTTCCATACTGGTCGCAAAGGTAATTCCTTGGCAGGAAAAAACAAAACCAAAAAAACTGACAATCAACAAGTTACAATTAATCCTATATGGTATATAACAACAAAAATTTAGCGAAAGGAGAGCTTTTCAGAATGGAATTTTGTCGGCTCAAATAATTAGTATTATTTATTGCCTTTAGGTCAAATTCAGCCAAACAGTGGAATTCAACAATAAAACACAAAATAAAACAGATTTAACCAAAATAAATTTCAAAACATCAGAAATAAAACCCTGGAACAGATTTAAATTTGGCAACTCTTAGCTTCGGGTACTAAAAAACCGGAACAGTAATCTCACTGCTCCGGTTTTTCTTGAAAAGAACTAATTTTTATTGTTCCTCTTCCGCAACTACTTCGTCTAAGTCTACTCTCAAACCATCTCGGTAGGCTACGATAAAGGCATCTTTGATACCAATGTTACGAATATATTTCTTCAATTCCTTAGCAGCTTGATAGTCGTTGAATTTTCCGACCAATACCTTTTGCAAGCTACCGTCTGATTCAAGTCCCATATCCTCTCCAGCTAGATTTTCAGGAATATAGGTCTTTTCGTAAGCACCGATTTGAATTTTGAAATGGGTGCCGGTTTCTACTTCTCTCGGCGTCATAACAGCAGGAGGTTCTTCGTTCTTCTGGCGAAGTGCTTCTTGAGCGTCCAGCAATCTGTTGTTCAATTCCATGAGCTCCCGGTCTTTTTGGGCGACCTGAGAACTAGAGTGTGATTTTTCAGACTCCATCTGGTTGATACGAGATTGTAGTTCGCGATTTTCTTCACGGAGGGCATCAGATTCTTCCGTAAGGTCTCTAAGCAGTTCTGGATTTTTGCGGTATTTCTTCAATTGTGCTTTGAGCGCCTTCTTTTCTTCTTTGGTTAATTTTTGAGCGTGGGCAGTATACCCGAATGACACCATCAACGTTAGGATAATAATACGTGTTAGCATTCTCATGGTAAAAATTTTTCGTTTAAGTTATTCAATAACGTTCTTTGGGGGCGGATTAGTGGATGAGAAGCTGTTTATCCATTAATTTCCCTCCTTTTCAAATTGCAGTATCCAAGCCCCCTGTACTCTGTGAGTAGCAGGTAGTAACATGGAATTTAGTGTTGCTGCAAAATGT
Source organism: Saprospiraceae bacterium (assembly GCA_019634045.1). Lineage (GTDB taxonomy): Bacteria > Bacteroidota > Bacteroidia > Chitinophagales > Saprospiraceae > DT-111. Next base: position 25,510 of record JAHQWA010000037.1, on the reverse strand, counting down.
AGAGACTTGTATAAAACAACATTCGAACGCTTAGTGCGTGTATACAGTACCACGAATGCATACTGTAAGCCTATGCAATTTTCTGAAATTTATACAAAAAAACAACTTTCTCTTTAACATATATGTATCTAAACGATCCCAGGAATGATTTTTAGTATAGAAAGTGCATATTTGCGCTACAAAAAGGATAAAATAGGTTATTAAAGTAGTTATGAAGTTATCGAGCATTATCCAGCACGTCTTTACGTTCCCGCGCTCACGTGACTGGACCAAGGAACAACTAAGGGGCTTTTCATCTAAAAGATTGGGCACCTCTTTCGACATAGAAGTCTATCTACCACCTGCTTATCACAAATCCTCGAAGCCGCTACGCATTCTTTTCCTCAATGATGGACAAGATGCAGAGGCTTTACAATTGATGGCTTGTCTAGGGTCGACTTATGCAAAGTCAAAACTCCAGCCCTTTATGCTGGTGGCTATACCTGCTATGGACCGCATGCACACTTATGGCGTCAGCGTACAAGCAGATTACAAGGGTAGAGGAAGTAAAGCCAGGCCTTACGGTTTATTCATTACCAAAGAATTGCTGCCGGAATTGAAAGAGCGATATAGAGTAAGCAATGCTCCACAAGCACATTCTTTTGCGGGATTCTCTTTAGGGGGGCTTTCCGCCTTGGATATCGTCTGGAATCATCCCGATATTTTCGGTCAAGCTGGCGTCTTTAGCGGTTCGCTATGGTGGCGATCTGAAGCCTTTGACGCTAAATTCCCGGATGCCAACCGAATTATGCACACGCAAATCAAGAAAGGCCCCATGAAGCCTGGCTTACGTTTTTGGTTTCAGACGGGTACCTTAGACGAAACGGAAGACCGCAACAATAATGGTGTGATCGATTCCATTGACGACACCCAAGACCTCATGGCTATCTTACGGCAACTAGGCTATAAAGCTATCGAATATGTTGAAGTAGAGGGGGGAGAACACAATCCCCAGACCTGGGGACGCGTATTGCCACAATTCCTACGCTGGGGGTTTAGTCAGTAATTGAAGTAGCTTGAACAGACCGTCTTGCCTAGCAAGTGTTACGACTACGACAGTTACATGAGAGGTGATCTTCAACCCTAGCCTATCGTCTACCGTTTATGTTGAAAAACCAAGTATCATGGCTTCCATAAAAGTTCAGTTCCCAAATGCTGACGGAGAAATGTTAGCTGCCAAGCTAGAGTTCCCGGCTAATCAGCATCCACATTCTTTTGCTTTGTTTGCCCACTGCTTTACCTGTAGTAAAAATCTCTCCGCCGTCCGCCATATTAGTCAGGCGCTTAACTTAAGCGGAGTGGCTGTCTTGCGTTTTGATTTTACCGGTTTGGGTGAAAGCGAGGGCGATTTTTCGGATACCAACTTTAGTTCCAACGTGGAAGACCTGATCTCAGCTGCCGCCTTCCTGGAAGAGCACTATACGGCTCCTTCTCTCTTGGTCGGACATTCTTTGGGAGGTGCCGCAGTATTATGTGCGGCGACTAATCTCCCCGCTGTAAAAGCGGTGGCTACCATAGGTGCCCCTTATGATCCAGAACATGTCAGTCACCTTCTAGGGTCCAGTATTGAAGAGATTGAAGCCCATGGTGTTGCCCAGGTTAATATCGGCGGACGACCCTTTCAGGTAAAGAAGCAGTTTTTAGAAGATATTAGATCCAACGCTCTTGATGATAAGATTAAACATTTGGGAAAGGCTCTTTTGATCATGCATTCTCCACAAGACCGCACGGTCAATATTGATAATGCTGCCCGGCTTTACCAAGCCGCCATGCATCCCAAAAGCTTCATCAGTCTGGATGGGGCTGATCACCTTCTTCCCGATAAATATGATGCCCAATATGTGGGCGAAACCGTAGCGAGCTGGGTAAAACGATACCTGGGCTTACCTGCGCAAGATCGATTGAGAGCAGAAAAAGAGGTTAGTGTCCGTTTGGGTCCGGAGGGGTTCACCACGGAGATCATGGTCAGGCAGCACAGTCTGCAAGCGGATGAACCGGTGAGTATTGGAGGTAATGACTTTGGGCCTACGCCCTACGATTTGGTTACGGCCGGCCTGGGGGCTTGCACGGCGATGACCCTACAGATGTATGCGCGTCGCAAGAAATGGGACTTGCAGGAGGTAAAGGTCCACTTGGAACACTATAAGGACTATGCCTCTGACATGGCCGATGTCGAAAATAAAACCAGCAAGATTGATCATTTTGATCGCGTACTGGAAATAGTAGGGGATTTAACCGAAGAACAGCGGGCTCGTTTATTGGAGATTGCGAATAAGTGCCCAGTGCATCGGACGTTACATCAGGAGGTGGAGGTGAAGACGAGCTTGAAGTGATGGGATTGAGGGTACATTTATTTTTTGGGAGATTAGTTATTGTTGGGGGGGAAACACCAACATTTTTTTGTGGGGCGCACAAAAAAATGGAAGATTGACAAGTCAATCTTCCATGATACATACTATAGTAGACGAAAATTTTTACTTCATTAGGATCATGCGGCGGGTTTGGCTATCGGTATCCGTTTTCAGGGTATAGTATAGCAAACCGCTCGCTTTGAGATCCTTGGCCAGTATATTTAGCCGATGGCGACCGGCGTCATAATTGGCCTCTTCGTGATAAATTAGTTGACCTTCAGGATTGTGAACAATCAATTGTACTTTTCCTGGATTTTGTATTTCAAATTGTACGCTCGTCTCTAATCTGAATGGGTTGGGGTAATTCTGCCAAACTTGGAATGCTTTTTCCGGCCTGGAGATTTCTGTCCAATCCAATTCTATATCTAGTATTTCATTCGCGTTATCGTAAGCTTCTGCTCCTAGCAGATCTGAATTGATCTCAATGAGCTCACTTAAATTCGCTGCCATCTTGGCTTCAACTTCTATCGCAAATAGTTCTACTTCTTTGGTATCCAAGGGAATATCTAGCTGACCATTCCAACTGGTAGTAAGGATGCCATCTGCCATGCGTTTAACACCAAAGTTTCCGGCCTGTGCCAAGCCATAGTGTAGGTCGACAATGGCCAGGGCTGAGGGATCCAAGTACATCGTGAATTGGTATCCTTCAACTAGTTTTTCTCTAGGTACGGTAAAGCTGACCAGCTGCTTTTCTCCAGTTGCTAACTCATAATCGAGCGCGTTAATCTTGAATGTACCGGCTCCTCGTTCATCAAGTTCTGCAGCGCTAAAGCCTTCCCCATAACTCGCATTCACCACATCCCCTACTTTCAATGAAATAAAGTCCAAACCGAGTACGCAGGTAGAGACATTTTCCACCGTAATTGATTCAGGGAATTCCTCCATCCAAGGATTATTGTTTGCAGGGAAATCATACTGAGTCGGAATGAAGCGATAACTCGTATTGTTAGTGAATTGCTCAATATCCTCAAGTAGCAGGCGACGCAATTCGACCATGTCCATGGTAGTAATGGTATGTGTATTGTTGACATCCGCAGCAATTAACTGATAGGGATTCTCCATAGGTAGATCTCCACGAATGTGACGATAGATACGCAAAATATCTAGTGTGGTAATGCCATAGCGATGGAATTCATCTAAGATCGGCTTAACGGTATAATCCTCGCCTAGCTCCACTCCAGGAGCAAAGTAATAACCATCATTACTACCGATCGTTCCATAGTTTTCGACATCTAAAATCACAGTACTGTTGGCAGGCATCATGGCCGGGCCTTCGATCAGGCCTTCCAAGGCGGTATCATCCGCACAATTAGAACATAGATTATCTTCATCTTGGATATAGACCGTAATGATACAAGACTTATTGTTCAGTCCGCCAATGGTACTATCCGGCTGCAATGCCTCCGGATTAAAGGCTCCATCCCAGACATGTAGTTCTACTTCAGCACTATATCTATCATCACAAGTAAAGATCAAACTGGTAGAGCCAATATCAGCGGCTTCCTCTAATCGATTAATCGAGAATCTTAATGGCTGCGTACATTCATCTTCTAGTACACTGATCACGTCCGTCGCCTCTAAGAGTACTCCTGCTTCATCCTCCTCACCATCTCCATTGTTGTCTGTACCGGCCGGAACTGGTCCAAGATTTACGACATATCCATTTTGGCAGATTGGATCAGGAACATAGCAGTCTCGCACTTCAAATGGTAGCAAGGCACTTCTTAAGTTTCCGCATCCGTCGGTCACCCGAAGTTCCAATCTGTGCTCACCAATTGGGAAGGCGTGACTGATAGTAAAGTCAGGAGCGCTACCCAGTACTGCAGAAGCAGGAAGTTCCTCGTCCAAGGTTCCATTAGAGAAAGCGTCCAAGAATACCCGAACACTAGAAATACTATCCAGGAAGCAACCTTCGATCACTGTAAATGGATATTCTACTAGTTGCTCACAAGCAGCCGTTTCGGTACAAACTGGATCTATGGGCGTGAAGATTATTTCTGGGGCATCGAGATCGAAAATCTTGATCCGCTGGGTATAAGTCCAATAGCCTGTAGAAGACACACCTCGCCAGTATCCCTGGGGATTCGTAGTACCATCACATGCTTGTCCCTTCGTTTGCAAGGCTGGGATAGTATTAAAGGCAAAGGTATCGCGGTCGATGTAACTTGTATCCGACAAACGAAGTACCCAAACCGCTTCTTCGCCTTCTACACCATCACAATCTTCATCCCTTGATATTTCTACTGCTCCTGAGATACCATCCCACTCACAGTGATTGATCACATGATAAGTCCGAATGAAGTTGTAGCACTCATTGGCATCTTTGGGTAAGAATACATCTTCGTAGGTCACGGAGAAGGAATCGCACCCAATGCGGTCCAAGATCAGGGTATCTACTAAATCAATGCAGTTGGTCTCGGTATCTTTCGGGAATCGAATCTCGTACTCCATACTACGCGTCACCGTAATGAACTGACTGTAGATGAAATTAGTAGGAACGCCGTTCGGATTAATTACTCTGAAACGACGTGTAATATTTCCATAGCTACAATCCTCCCATTCTACAACAGGACTGATTTCAATGGCAGTTGAACCACAGTTGTCCTCGATAGTCGGCTCACCAAAAACAGCCACTAAATGTGCAGTATCATAGGGGTTGAAATCCAATGGTAGATCTTCACAACTCAAACTGGTATCATCAATACCGGTAAAGATTGGAGGGATGTTATCCAAGACTTCGGTGTACATCCAACACATATTTTCATTGCCATTGACATCAACTACTCTCATCTCCACCACGGTACTTCTACCGGCATCACAACAATTGAAGTCAATTACAGCACCCCATTCCGAAAAGTAAGGTTCGTCAAGAGGTTCGCAGCTTACCGGATCGATATCATACCTACGGCGAATTTGGATGGAATCTACCCCACAGTTGTCGTAGCTACCATTGTTCACATCAGGAATGAATAATCTACCTTCACCTTGCTGATCCAATTCCACCTCTAAACCGCTACGGCAGATTGCCACGGGTTCTTGCAAGTCCGCCACGCGGAAAATACAGTGGTGGATAAACTCTCTTCCAACATCATCAAATACGATGTATCGAATGGTATAGTCACCAAGCCCTACCCCGGTTATCGTCCTATCGTCATCGGGTCCTATAGTGTACAGTGGAGCTTGAGTAGTATCTTGGTACACTTCCGTACGAACCATCCAATCGCCAGGTCCACAAGGAGAAGAAATCACGGGGAATGGTACTTCCAAGGTAGCTGTACACTCGAAAGGATCCACGCCGAATAACATGATATTTTCCTCGATAATCGGGCAGTAGTGGTTACTAGTAGGGCATTCAATAATCGGCTCAGAAAAGCCACCTACTTTAATCGTCTGGATAAAAGTGTTTACGGTATCGAGATCACATTCATCAATGATACTCCATTCCCTGGAAACGGTAAAGATGTCTGAAGTCTCGTAATCAAATAAGTCCTTATATACTACAGTGATATTGTCGTTACCTCCGACCTCTAATTCTGCATAACCGTCCAGCGTCAGCACAAATGGGAAACCGGTAACCTCTGGATGCGGTGCCCCTTCGTCTGTCACGGGGAAAGTTTCACCACAATTAAAGATCGCCGTTCCTGCCGGTAGGAAGACATCGTTTATTTTATTTCGCCGGAAAGTGATTTCCTGCTCACAACTATCCACGTTCCCATTGATGTCACTAAGGTAAAAGGTACGACTGATCGTAGCATCTTCACAATCATCGAACGGGTTTAATCGATCTTCAAAAGTGATCGAATCCACCCCACAATAGCTATCGGATACTACCGCACGCCCTAGCCAGTCTAGCGCATCAACATTATTCAGAACGGTTTCGATATCATCTAAGCGAAGGTCATATCTCACACCCTGCTGAGGGTAAGTATCTACATCCACTGATTCGTCCGTAAAAATGAGCGGTTCAGCTTCTTCTCCAGTCCCTATGATCACCCAAGCATAGTGTCCGGTATTTCCTGCCAACCAAGTGGTGGTCAGCAATGAATAGGCTTGATCCGGCGCTAACATCATCGCAAATTGCGTAACTGCGGTCATTTGGCGATCAAACAAGCCAGTCGTATCGACATATGGGCTTCGGAATTGATCCTCTGATAATGGGAAAGGCTCAGTACCAGATACTTGGGTATAGCAACAAGGTTCTAAAGGATAATATTCACCCCAGAAAAGAGTCCCTACCCCATCAACCATACCGTTAGGCCATGGCGCTGGTACAGGGTTTACTGTCATATCCGTATAAAGGATGAATGTATATCCGATGGGATCATCGCCTTCAGCTGTCTTAAAGTTGACTAGGTCATAGTTGTGATCTCCTGCTTGGAAATATTCAGTAGGTAACCAACACAAGGTATCTACATCATCAAAGAATAGATCCTCAGCTGTAAGGTCACCGGTTACCGTCTGAACTAGCCCTGTTTGTTCGGCTTCATCCGTATCTTCTGGACACTCGATCTCAGGAAGAGGAGGGCCTACTTCAAATTCAAATGAACAACGACCAGTCTCCACATCAATAATCGTGATGGTAATCACTCCTTCTGTAACGCGATGTGTGTTAGAAACCGTCAATTCTCCATAGTTACCAGTTGTTCCATCACTGGCTCTCCAGGTAGATCCACCATTCTGACCAGTAACAATCACACTATAGACGAAGGTATCATCAAAAGGATTGTCGAAAGTACCCTGGTCATCACAGGTCACTTCCACCACCTCAACATCAATCAAACAATCTGGAGAACAAGGTTCTGGTGGTTGTACACTAAAGCTGGTGATACAATCCGCCTTATCATTATCTTCAATTTGTAAGAATACTTCTCCGCCAGCAATTGGGAAGGGGCCTAAGACCGTAGCCTCCCCGTACACGCCGGATTGTCCATTGGAGGCAGTCCACCCACCTCCTGGATTCAATGCACTCACGGTCACTTCGAAAGTGAAAGTATCATCTGTTGGGTCCGCTGAAGTATTATTATCAGAACATTCAATATTGTCTACTAAAGTTTCAATAATCTCGCAAGCATCGGAACAGGTTTCTGGTGCTTCTACAATCACTGAACTTACACACTCCTGATCATTAAAATCTGTAAAACTCAATTGTACATTGCCGTCAGCAATTGGGAATGGGCCTAGTACAGCTTCTTCGCCATAGGTTCCTGTATATTCATTCTCTCCATCCGTAGCCAACCAAATGTTCCCCGTACTGTTGACACCATTTACCAAAACCGTGAAATAGTAGAGGTCATCTTCTGGGCGACTTGGTGTATCATTATCTGCACATTCAACGCTACTAGAAACGATCTCAATCACGCATCGATCGGAACAAGTCGCAGGTGCTTCTACATCAATCGTTACATTACAGCTAGAATCATTAAGATCTGCAATCACCAGGCTAAGGTCTCCATCAGCAATAGCATAGGGTCCCATTCTTCTAGTCACATTATATACCCCACTAACCACTCCTTCCGATGTCCAACCTACTCCTACATTATTCAATGGACTTACCGTTAAGTCAAAGTAATAGAGGTCATCAGAAGGATCTGTTGGCGTGTCATTGTCATCACATTCCACATTCTCGACTAGCGCTTCGATCGCGCATTGATCAGAACAAGTTTCCGGTGCAGGTACAAAAAGCAGGGCATTACATCCCTGATCTGCATTATCAATAATGAAAACAGAGGCGTCACCATCTGCAATAGCATAGGGACCGACTGTCGTTACTTCTCCATACTGGCCGGATCCGAGACCATCACTAGTGGTCCATCCGTTATCTGAGACGTTCTGGCCGGTGATTAACACATCGAAATAAAATACATCATCACTAGGATCGGCCGGAGTGCCGTTATCTTCGCAGCGCGTATTGCTAATCGCCGTCTCTAAACGACATTCCGTAGAACAATGTGGTGGCGCGTCGACTTCTACGACTTGTCGACATTCTGGATCATCCGAATCTACCACGGTGAAAGAAATCGCACCATCTGAGATATTATATGGCCCAAGTGTCAAGCTATTACCAAATTGGCGGATCACCGATTCTCCTTCTACCCTCCAACCGCTGCCGTTAGCGTTCAGCGCGTTCACCGTAATCAAGATCGTGAAAGTATCATCGTCCCCATCACTCTCTGTTCCTTGATCATCACAATTAACTTCATTAATGACCACATCTAAGGCACATTGATCGGAACAAGTTGCGGGTGGGTCTACCTGTAGGAAAGTAGTACAAGATGGATCTTCGCTATCTCTAATGTTTAAACTAATGGAGCCTCCGCTAATCGGGAATGGTCCCATAGCAACAGGAAAGCCGTAGAAGCCTTCAAACTGGCCGTCGGCGGATTCCCAGGAAAGGGAAGCATTATTGAGGTCATTAACCATTAGATCAAAAGTGTAGGTATCATCACTTGCATCTAACGGTGTACCATTATCATCACATAGAAGATTGCTTACCTCAGCTGAAATGGCACAAGCAGGAGAACAGAAATCTGGCGCTTGGATTTCCAAGACTTCAGAACAGGCAGGATCTGCCTCATCGCGTATGGTAATTAGTTTATCACCCTCTACCACTAGGAAAGGTCCGATCGTAATCGGAATATCGTATGGACCTTGCTGCACTTCGCCATCAACAACTACCTCCCAGTTGTTACCTGTATTAAAGCCGGCTACAGTAATGTCAACTGTATAGGTATCATCTAGCGGATCAGCTGGTGTACCGTTGTCATCACATTGTACATTCTCATATAAGGCTTTAAGGAAACAGTCGGTAGAACAAGTAAATGGCGCCTCTACTGTTACATCAGTGGAACAGAGACCCGCAAAGAAGCGATCTTGAACAGTAAAGTTCAAATTGCCCCCTGAAATAGGATAAGGTCCAAAGGTGAGCAAGGTATTATAAGCTCCCCGTATATCCTGGAAGTCTGTCACGACCCATTCATCGGAAGTACTAGTGCCTTCCACCATCATTTGGAAGGTGAATGTATCATCATCAGGATCAGCAGGTGTGCCGTTGTTATCACAAAGTACATTTTGGATGGTAACCTGTAGGCTACAAGCTTCAGGCTGTAGCACTACCCCATCTCCATCATCCTCATCATCCGGGTCATCAGCAACATTACCATCATTATCGGTATCTACACCATTGCCAGGAGTAGAGTCTATATCTGGTTGATCCATGGTGGTCACCTCTGCGAGGTTCACGTAATCGGACCCAGGTACAACCGTAATCTGAAACGTAAGGTCTAAGACTTGTCCCTCGTCCAGGGTAAGATCAGACCAAGTAATATTCCCCCCAGAGAACACCCCACCATTGGAGATATTTGTTGGGTTGTCCAGGCCATTAGGAAGGTAATCAGTTACGGTGACTCCCGTCGCGAAACCGGGACCAAAGTTAGTCACTTGAATCGTGAAGGTCACTACATCCCCAATGGCGGGATTAGGGTTGTCTACGCTTTTGTCTAGTTCAATATCTATTGGACAAACAATATGGCTTAAGGAGTGCGTAGCGGTAATCGTACAGCCAGCATCATCCGTAACAATCGCCGTATAGATACCGGGTTCATCTACAAAAATGCTAGTGTTTTCCGGGCCACCTGTATTGATCGGTCCGTTTGGCCCTTCCCAGCTAATTGTACTTACCGTCAAGGTACCATTGATGGCTAGTGAAATTTCAGCTAGGGTATTTTCACATACCTCATCCTCTGCTTCGATTTGTACCGCTACGATTGGAATACTAGCAAATAGATTTACTGTCGTACTAGCAAACCACCAGGTATTGAGGGTATTCTTATCCCCATAACCCGTAGTAATGTCATCATCAATTCTATCACAATTTGGAATATTTGGATCGAAGTTGGTAAACGTTCGACAGCCTTCCGTTCGGCACTCACAGCCGGTACGTCCATCCTTAGGCGAGTTCGTACCTGGAGCATCAGGAATGTTGCGATCATCCCAGTATAAGATATTAGAGGAGTTATTGGTGCTACAAACGGGACGAACCACTTCTACACAGAAACCTTGCTTCAAAAATTCCGCATCAAATAATGCCCAGTGTTGCACCCCTTGGGTATATCGTACTGAAAGGTCAACAATATCCCCCAATTCGGCTGGTGTTCCATCGCCTTTCAAACCATCCCAAGGAATACAGGCTACGAGCTCCCCTCCTTCTTCGAAGTCCTGAATAAGGATGACATCTCCCAACTCTGGATCATATTGTCCATTTTGGTTAAAATCGAGAATAACTTCTACCTGCCCAGGTCGCGTCACTTCTACTGGGATACAATAGCCCTCTGTATCACCGCATAAGAAGTTGGTGGACACCGAAAGGTCTCCACAAACTCCATCTGGAAATAGGTTTATATCCGGTTCATTAAGGAAAATTAAGTGCTCAGCGGAGTTACTAGTCAGGTTTTGTCCAGGAACGGATTGTCGATCCAGTTCAAGATCGCCAGTACTCCCCGGTCCTGTACGGTTAAAAGCTACGTTAAAAGATAGACCTTGAAAACCAGAATTGCTAAAGTCAATTCTGGAAACGAATCCATCAGAAGTATAAGAGTAGATGATACCGTTGAACTCTCTATCCCATACACACTCGGGTAATTCCCGGTCTCTGGTTGGTGTACGGAAGGCCCAGTTGGTTGAATAGACTCGACCACCAATTTCCTGATTGTCTTTGGCGACGGTGATATCCCAATAACCAATGACGGTAACATCCTTGAATTCAATAAAATATTTTCCAGCCTCATTCGGATCGAAGACGTAGCGGTCATCCGTCGTCTCATATCCATTCCCTGTAATCGCTGCCGGTCCGTTCGCTGCATCTTCCCAGGAACTTACGTTTTCTGTAAACGCATTAACGCTGAAAGGACCGTGTACGACTGCCCCATCACTGAGTCGACGAATTCGGAACTCGTAGGTACCAACAGAGAAAGGAGCGCCACTCAATCGGTAAGCTCTGGAAAGTCCCAGGTAAACGAGTTCGTCAGGATCTTGGATCTCGAAATATAATCGACTGTTTTCAGGTCCGTTATAGGCACCGAAGTTACCATAGGCCCCTTCATCGATCAAGAGCATTACAAAATCATCGGGATTTGGTGCGACTTGTTTCACTCCTTCTGCCTGGACATTGTTGAGAAAGAGTAATAGAAATGGGATCAGAAGGAGATAAGAGATAGCTGTCCGAGAAGCCATCAATAGTTGCCACTTCTTTTGTTTAATGTTGTAAATAGTGTTGTTCATTTAACTCCTGATTTTCGAGACAGGGTTGTGCTCGTCTACTTTAAATATTTGAGCCAGTCCAATAAGGATACTGGTTGCTAAAACAAGTCTGCTTGCGAAGCATTTGGCAGATATAGGGTAAATCAAACTTCGCGAACGACTTACTTTGGTTTTTTATACAAAAGGATAGGATTCCGACTTGAAGACGAGATCGAGTGGCAAGAGTCTTGGTAGTTCTTAGTGTTGTTTAAATAAGACCTATCCCCCTACGATTCGTAGAAAGCAATAGCTTTCCATATCAAGTCAAGTGAATGACCCGATCCATTACTGACAAAGTTGACCGTATTGAATAGCCTCTTACATTGCTCCTTGCGCTACGGCAAGCTTGGTTTAAGCCTTGGTAGTATTATTGGGGGAAGTGACTAGAAACTCGGGGGAGAAAACACTTAAAATATACGCGTCATCTACCCAATAGTTTCAAGGATACAATGTTTTCCTTAATTGATGTAGTTATACTTACTTGAGGGGAAACCGGTAGGCATAAGCTACCGTCTTTATTGTAGACCTACCATCGGGCAGGTGCATCTCTAACTTAAAAGCTTGGCTGACAATTTTACTTGATAAAATGGCGGGAGACAATATTATAGCGCAAAAAAATTCGAGCTTGAAAAAGTAGGCCGGAACAACAAGGTTCCGACCCCCTTCACATGAAACAAATTTACGCGTTTAATACCGTTTAACTCACAAATATACCTTTTTTCTATAGTAAAATCATCTTTTTCGTTCGGGTTTCTTTGTCCGTAGAAACCGTGTAATACATCAGTCCTGCCGGCAAATTCTCTCTCTCTACAATCAGCTGATGTTGTCCTTTTTCATAATAGCGTTTAGTCATGTGCAACACCTTTCCATTCATATCATGGATAGTGAAGGTTACATCACTTGCTGCTGGTATGATGAACTCAATCGCAGTTCTATTATCAAATGGGTTAGGTTTGTTCTGGAAAAGCTGGAGATTGGCGACTTCTTCGATTGGCAGTGGCTGATCCTCTATGAATCTGAATTCAACATCTAATAGCTGTTGATCTAGATCGTAGGCTTCTGCCTGTAGCATTCTTGAGCTTACCGCAATCAAATCACTCAATCGGCCGGAGCGTTTAGCTTTGATTTCTAAGCTGAACATTCTCACATTCCCGTTGGACTCAAATTGTTGGGGGTCAGTAATCTGGTGATTCCAACTAGTAGTCAAAATACCTTGTTGTACGTAGTTCCACCCAAAATGTTCCACGTCTGCCATCTCGTAGTCTGCTCCCAGAACCTCTATTGCCCTTGTATCAAAGTTCAGGGCAAATTGATATCCTAGAATTTCGCGTAGTTCATCCGTCATAAAGTCAATGGTATAAGTTTGACCTTCCTGCAGCATCTTATCCTTCAGGTTGAAGCCAAACTTACCATTGGTATTACGGTCGTCTATTTCAATTAGTTGTGTCAATCGAGCTGTCGCATTCACATCTCCAATCTTGATACCGATGAAGTTGGCATTCGACATACAATTGTTCAGCAATCCAGTTGTGATGGACTCTGGCAATCCGTCTGCCCATGGGTTCAATGGATTGGTAAACTCGTGACGTGCATCCACGAATCTCCAGCTCGTGTTATTCGGTATTTCCTCAATATTACCTAGAAGCAGTGCTCTGATTAAGAGTAGATCTAGGGTAGTTACGGTTCGAGAACCATTTACATCTGCTGCGATGACTTTGTACGGAGAATCCAAGTGTTGAACGCCCAGTAGGTGTCGCTGGATTAGGAGGATGTCAAGCGTAGTGATACCATTTCGATCGTCACCATCCTTGAATGGTTCAATGGTGTACTCTTCTCCTTCTAACATGCCCACGAACTCGAAGTGACCAGAGCGTTCGGTCATAGACTGGGCAGACATACCGCCTTCCAATCTTACCTCTACTCCTTCGATCATTTCGCCATCTTCCGTGTAAATATCACCGGCGATCAACATATCGTCTTCACAAGTACTACAGAGGTCCGTGTTATCTCTCAATAGTACTTCCACTGTACAGAACTTGTAGTTTGGACCGCCAATGCTACCATCCGGCTGAACCGCCTGTGGATTATCGGCACTATCCCAAACGTAAACCTCCAGTTCCACAATTGCTCCATCATCGCAGGTCAGTACTAGGCTACTTTGGTTGATATCTGGCGCAACGCCTACTCTATTGACAGAGAATCGTAGGCCAGGCGTGCAATCGGCTTCATCGCAATTAGCTAATTCTGCGGCAAAGACACGTGCACCAAAATCATCCAAGTCCCCATCGTTATCGACATCTACAGCTTGTGGCAATTGTTCTATATCAAGGATCAAGCCGTTCAAGCAATGTGGATCTGGTACGTAACAGTCAATTACTTCGAAACGAATGTTCTCCGTGCTGCTATTTCCGCAGCCATCTACGATATCCAATCTGAACTGATGCTTACCAAGAGGATAGACGCCATTGATTTCAAAGTTTGGATATTCACCTAATAGAGCATCTTCTGTGATCTCACCATCCAAGACACCATCGCTATCCAGGTCAAGGAAGACACGGATCTCAAGGTTTTCTGGTAGGCAATTTTCAATCACTGAGAATGGATAGGTAACTTCCGTTTCACATTCTGCCGTTTCTGTACAGAAGACCTCCGCAGGGGTATAAGATACAGCCGCTGGTATGTTATCATACATCTTGATGCGCTGGCTGTAGGTCCAGTACCCGTTGGATGTCAGCGTTCGCCAGTACCCTTCTGGGTTGGAGGTTCCATCGCAACTTGCATCCTTGGTTCCTGCTAATGGTGAGCGATTGATTTCATCATTATCGCTATCCACAAAAGTTCCGTCTGGTCTTACAAGTACCCAAACTCGCTCTTCCCCTTCTGTACCATCACAGTCTTCATCTCTACTGATCTGTACTGGAGCGGAGATTCCATCCCACTCACAGTGATTGATGACATGATAGGTACGAACTAGGTTGTAACATTCGGCTCCTTCAAGTGGCAAGAATACATCTTCATAAGTAACGGTGATGGAATCACAACCCGTTTTCTGAACAATCAAAGTATCCACATCGAAGATACAGTTGGTTTCTGTATCTCTTGGGAAGCCGATTTCATAGTTCAAGCTGTAGTCGAAAATAATTTGCTGTTCGAATATCGCCTCTGAAACATTTCCTACCACATCTACGGCTACGAATCGTCTGATGATGTATCCGAATCCACAATCATCTAGACTGACTTCAGGATCCAGTTCGACCGCTTCAGCAGCACAGTTATCTTCTACCAATGGCATTCCGAAGAGATCTGCCATTTGATTACTATTGTATGGATCAAAACCATCAGGTAGATCGTCGCAAGAGACGATGTCATCCTCTAGGCCATAGCAGTATGGTAAGGTCTTATCTTCCACCAATACTTGGACACTACATACATCCACATTTCCACTAGCATCCGTCACACGAAGTTCGACCGTCACGAATTGGCCTGCATCACAGCAAGACACTTCAATAAATGGTCCCCAATCTGTGTAAGTTTCAGTAGCTAGAGAATCACAGGTTTCTGGGTCTCTGGTATAGATTCGGCGGACTTCGATGGTTTCAATTGCACAGTTGTCGAAGCTACCGGCATCAATATTGGCTACGAATAGTCGAGCTACGCCGATACCCCCTAAGGAGATATTCACACCTGGCTCACAGACAGCTTGTGGTTTCTCAAGGTCAGCGACACTGAAGAAACAACTGGTCGTAGTTGTGGCGCCACAATCGTCAAAGACCGTGTATTGGATTTCGTAATCTCCAATCGTAATGCCCTCAAGCGTACGATCCTCACCATTTTCGATCGTGAAGAGGGTATTGCCTTCGCTATCGTTGATGACAGTACGTAACTGCCAAGCTGCAGCACAACCTACCTCATCGAATCGAGGCGTTGGTATCTCTATCGTGGCTGAGCAGATACCGGGGTCAGTACTGAATAGTACTCCAGCGTCATACCCTTCAGGACAAGTAATGCTTGGTATAGCATCATCACCCGTGATCGTCAATAATTGCGTCTGTGTCGTAGTCTCTCCGGTACAATTATCGGTAATCGTCCAGAATCGAGTAATCTCGGAAGCCCCTCCGCAACCAGGATCTACCTGATCCTGATAGCTGGCTGTCAAGTTACAGTAATCTGGATTCATCACATGCTGACCGAAGGCCGTTTCGACAATTGGATAACCTGTAACATCTGGGTGCGGATGTCCGTTCTCATCGACTAGGAATTGATCGGTACAGACGAAGTCTGCGGCACCTGGGAAGGTAACATCCACCACTTCTGCCTTACGGACTGTGATACGCTGCTCGCAAGTAAGTTGATCACCAGAGATCAAGTTGATTGTGAAGGTTCTCAATATCACCACATCATCGCAATCTCCACCAATTACCTCATCCTGGAAGGTGATATCAGCTACCCCACAAGCACTTTCGAAAGTAGGTCGTCCTGTGAGATCAAGACTAGCTGGATTGTTCACGATCTGATCAAGATCTGTACAAACAAGATCCTCACCCTCACCCGTTGATCCGACTATTGTCTCAACATCTTCAGGACAAGTCACTTCAGGTAGTGGTCGCTTGATTGTTAATTCGAATTCACAATCTTCTATCAAACTATCTCGGAAGGTTACCAGGTAGGTATCCTGTTCGAAGCTGTAAGGTCCGAAGGTGACTACCTCTCCATAAAGACCCGTGGAATCGTTGGAAGCCACCCAGCCTTCAGCCGATCCTTCTTCATCTTCGACTCTAACGTCGACCGTAAAGAAGTCGTCAGTTGGATCATCCGGTGTACCGTTATCGCTACAGTTGGTCGATTCTACCACTGCTCTAATATCACATAACGCAGGGCTACAAGTGGCAGCAGGATCAATCGTGATTGTATCTCTACAACCTGGTGACATCAAGTCCTCCACGACGAAGGTCACTGGGCCATCATTCGCACTGAATGGACCAAAGAAGCGCTCTGTATTATAGAGGCCTGTACCCATCCAAGTACTAGCACTATCTAGCAAGTATACATTCCATCCGATGCTTCCTTCTATCTCTCCTGTAAAACGTAGAGAGGTAATGAAGACATCATCTTCTCTGTCATTGACCGTTCCATTGTCGTTACACACTACCTCAACCATTTCCGCATCAATACGACAGCCTGCTGAGCAAGCCTCTGGCGCTGGAACGAAGACAGCTACTTGGCAATTTGGATTGACATCACTGATCACGAGGAAGGAAACTGCTCCCTCCTCTTGGATAGAGTATGGACCAAAGGTTATCACATTGTCCCCAAAGGTTCCAGTAGTCGCATTTGGATCTTCAGCCGTCCAGCTAGAACCTGCTAGAGCAGTACTAGTGAACACCATGTCGAAGTAGTACACATCATCTGACGGATCATTTGGTGTGCCATTGTCATCGCAACGTAGATCCGGCATCAATACTTGTACATCACACTGAGAGCATTGCTCTTCTTCTGGTGCTTGCACCTCGAAGGTTGCGGTACAGCTTCTATCGGCTGTATCTATAATGGTGAAGCGCTGTAGCGTTCCATCAGCCACTTGATCAGGGAAGGTTACTTCAGTATTGTATGGTCCGCTGAATGTACCATCAGCTGTCTCCCAACCTTCGCCCACTCCTTCTACCGTAATCGTGAAGTTGTAGGTGTTACTAGAAGTACATACTGGATCTGAGACCAGTACTTGAGTAATTCCACATGCGTCAGAACATGATTCTGGAGAAGTGACTATAATCTCTTCTACTCCACATTCTGGGTCATCTATATCATTTACGACAATCGTCACATCGGTACCAATTGGTAGATCATCAATCGTCATGGTGCTACCATACGTACCAATCGCTCTTACGACACCATCAATACTAGCCTGCCATCCACTATTGCCTCCATTGGTTCCATTGACCGTCATGGTGAAGCTATAGGTATCATCGGATGGGTCGGACGGTGTACCATTATCATTACAGATACCCTCTGCATCCGCAAGGATGTCGAAAGCACATGCTTCAGAGCAACTAGTAGGTGGCAATACAAAGATGGTGTCCCTACAGGTAGCGTCAATGACATCTTCTATAATAATTCCAATCTCCTGCAATGGATCAGGAATAGACAACGGCCCGAAAGTGTGGGTAGTTGGGAAGGTTCCAGTTCCAATTGCGGTACCGTCTAGTAAGGTGGCTCTCCATGCGGCTCCAGCGTCAGAATACTCAACAGAGATATCCATGGTTACGAAGAACACATCATCCGTTGGATCAGCAGGTGTGCCATTATCATCACAAGTAACTTCTTGCACATCTCCGGCTACTTCGCAGTCTGGCTGAGAGCAAGCTTCTGGAGCAGGAGTCACGATAATCACTTGACAGCTGATATCTTGACAATCCGCAATCTTAATACTTACATCTCCATCCGACACTAGATAGGGTCCAAATTCTACTGTTTCTCCATAGTTACCGGTTTGACCTGTTCCATCCAATTCTCTCCAGCAAGAGCCGAAGTTGTATTGGCCATTGATCGTAACGGGTACAGTAAAGGTATCATCAGAAGGATCGCTGGTTCCTTGATCATCACATGTAATCTCCCCAACCACCGCATCAATCAGACATTCTCTTGAACAATCTTCTGGTGCAGTGATAAAGATCGAACCAGCACATTCTCCATTACTTAAGTCGAAGAAGTTGATTACCCGGTTCCCGGCACTGATTGGATAGGGTCCGAATAGAACCGTAGCACCATAAGCATAATCGGTACCTTGCTGGAAGTCCTGTGGGGTGGTCCATCTTGCTCCCGTGTTGAAGCCATCTACTCTAACCGCAGCATAGAATAGGTCATCACTTGGATCAAATGGTGTTCCATTATTCGAGCAGATCGTATTTTCTAACGTTGCTTCTACGGAACATTCTTCCGAACAAGAACTTGGTGGATCGATTATGATTGATGTACCACAATCAGGATTCAGCTCATCTTCAATGACCACTTCAATTGGTCCATTTGCAATAAGGTATGGTCCGAAGTTGCCGCTGGTTCCGTAGCTGCCGTTATCCACCTCTACTCCATCGATCAAGGCGCGCCATCTCCCACTACCGTTGTTACCATCAATATCCAATTGGAAGGAGAAGGTATCATCTGTCGGATCTGCTGGTGTACCAGCAGGATCACAATCTACAGCATCAGGCTGTGTAACAACCACCTGACATTCGCTAGAACAATTCAGTGGCGCTTGTACCAGCATGGCCTCTGTACAATTTTGATCATCCACATCTCTGAAGATCACTTGCACATCGCCATTCACAATCGCCAATGGTCCTACCTGAATGAGGTCGCCATAGTTACCCGTAGCTACAACCACTCCTCCGACCAAGGCTTCCCAGCCATTATTTCCTACTAGATCACCTTCTACTTCAACTGTAAAGCTGAAGACGTCATCATTAGGATTGCTTGGTGTACCATTATCAGAACAAACTGGCTCAATGATCACACTTGGTCTAATGTCACAAGTGTTTGAGCAAGGAGCAGGTGGGATAATGAGGATATCAGTTCTACAGATGGTGTTGTTTTCATCTGAGATGGTCATCGTAAATGGTCCCTCAGCAATCTGGAAGCCAGTGTAAGTTCTCACCTCACCAAATGTCCCGATATTACCAAAGTTGTCTTTCCAGGTCGTTCCAGATGTGTTATTGCCATTCACTAGTAAGCTGAAGGAATACGTATCATCTGAAGGATCACCTGGGGTACCGTTGTCGTTACAAACTGGATCTTGTGCAAGTACAGCTATAACTGAACAATCAGACGAACAGGTATTATCCGGCGGGTTCACTACAAAGGTTTCGGTACAATCTCCAACCTCATCATCAAACACTTCAATCTCAACCGCACCAGCACTGTAGAAGAATGGTCCTAAAGTTTCATTTCTATTGTAGTTCAGTGCGGATAGTCTGATCTCTCCATTGACTTTAGCACTCCAACTGTTGTTGTTTGAGCCAGCCACGGATACTGAGACGTAGAAGACATCATCATCTGGATCAGCTCCGGTAGAGTTATCATCACAAACTACATCTGTAATATTGGCCACGAGATCACAAGGTCTCAATGAACATGGCTCAGGCGCTTCCCCTCGTAGGATGGCACGACAACCCGAATCCGTATCATCAATAATATAGATGGTCACATCACCATTACTGATCAAGAATGGCCCAACCGTCACTACTGCGCCAGAGTAATCTCCGGTGCCAACGGTCTCGCCATCTACCTCAGCTCTCCAACCTGGGCTGGTGCCCGTACCGAATCCTTGAGCCACTACCTCAACAAAGAAGACGTCATCATCTGGATCGAGTGGTGTGCCACTATCATCACAGTAGATGTTAGCTACGTTGCCAATCATATCACAATCAACATCGACAATCACACCATCACCGTCATCCTCATCTCCGAAGTCATCTGTGAAGTCGCCATCACCATCCGTATCTACTCCATTACCCGGGGTAGAATCAGAATCTTCTTCATCAGCATCAGTTACTTCTGCCAAGTTGAAGTAGTTACCAGCTACATTCACTTCTACTCTAATGTCCAGCGTCACTGTCTCACCAGCTAGCAAGGTACCGACCTCCCACTCACCAGAGATTGGATCGTAGGTGCCGACTGAAGCATTGTGACTGAGATAGATGAAACCATCTTCAAGCTGATCTGTCACCTCTACCCCATTGGCAGTACTTGGTCCCTGGTTCGTTAATTCTACAGTGAAGGTCACCTCCTCTCCGGCATCTACATTGCCATTGATATCATCAACAGATTTATCCAACTCCAGGTCAATGATCGGCACTGGATCAATGATCACACCATCGCCATCATCTTCATCACCTGGATCATCGCTGACCTCTCCATTATTGTTTGTATCTACTCCATTGTCAGGTGTAGAATCTACATCTTCTTCATTCGCATCGGTGACTTCTGCTAAGTTGACATAATCGCCATCCGGTTCTACGAAGGCCGTGATGTTCAACTCAACTGTTTCACCAATTCCAATAGTACCTGCATTCCATGCACCCGTTGTACTGTTGTAGTCTGCGCCAGCATCGCTAGACACAAAGGTCAAGCCAGATGGCAATAGATCGGTAACGATCACGCCAGAAGCTGTACTAGGACCCTGGTTAGTTACACTTATGGTGTATACGATGTTTGTACCAACATCAGGCGTTTCATTGCTGACGCTCTTATCTAATTCAAGGTCAATCAATTTAATTGGATCTACCTCAACACAGTCGGCATCATCTTCATCGCCTGGGTCATCGCTACAATCACCATCACCATCCGTATCTACATCATTATTAGGTTCGGAATCAATATCTTCTTGATCCAGGCTTAGCACCTCAGCGCTGTTGTCGTAAGCCGTTTCGGCAGCTTCCACAACTAGGGCAGAGAATACTAGCGTAACTGCTTCATCTGCATCGATATCACCCGGTCTCCAGATGATGTTACCACTAATGGTTTGTACGAAGGCATCTCCATCGAATGAGATGAACTGTACATCATCGTAACCCGCAGGTAGATAATCGAGGATAGTTACTCCAGTAGCTGTACTTGGCCCTTTGTTTTCTACTGTAATAGTGAATACTACTCGGCTACCCACGAAAGGCGTAGCATTATCCACTGTCTTATCTAGTTCAAGGTCAACGAGTGCTTCAACAAAGATCAGGGCTGGATCATGGTCATCTTCATCACCATCTGCATCTCCACTGCCAATTGCACCTGTTCCATCTCCATTGATGTAATTATCAGCAGGAGATTCAGGTTCACCACCTGCATCGTTTGTATTGTCCTGGTCGAAGTTCGAATCTTCATCAATCAATCCAAGGGCATTGGTAGCCTCGCTGATCTCTGCGTAGTTAACAATATTACCACCAGAGTAACTTGGATCAATCTGGAAGGAGATAGTGACCGTTTCCGTTGCACCAGAGGCGATTGAAGGAATAGTTGTAGTTCCATCACCCGCCCAAGCGCCATCGGTCAAGATCAAGCTAGAAGGAATATAATCGGTGATCTCAACATCCGTAGCTTCGATATTACCTTGGTTCGTCACTGAAATCTGGAAAGTCACCGCATCACCAGGGAAGAATGGTCCAGCAGAAATCAATTCCTTGGTCAAAGCTAGATCGAAGCACTCTTTCACTAGTTCGATGGTCGACTCAATGATACACCCTTTATCATCCACGATGGTAACGGTATGCGAACCTGGTTCCAGGTCAGTCGCCGTCAATCCAACATCGCCATTACTCCAGGTGATGATATATGGTGCCGTACCACCTTCTACCGTAATGGTGATCGAACCGTTATCTCCTTCACAAGAAACAGGTGTAAGATCCGTACTTGTGATTTCTGGAGCAAGATTAATCGTCAATACCAAGAAGTCCGTTTCACTGATACAAGGGCCATCACCATCTGGGTCATCAGAAGTAAGGATGATGTTCACTGTTCCAGCAGCGATGTCTTCCGGGCCTGGCGTGTAAATCGCATCTAGAGCTCTATCATCATCGAAGGTACCATCACCCGTAGTTGTCCAGGTACCCGTACCAATTCCACCCGTAATCTCCCCTTCTAACTGGAAGCCAGCATTGGAGCAAGATTCAGCATCCTCACCAACGGATACGATGACCAATGGGTTCACACCTACAGTAACCACATCCGAGGTTGTACTGCTACAAGACTCGCCACTCGCATCAACGATCACCTGGTAGTAGGCTTCTTCCGTGAGGATAGGCGTTGTATAAGTAGTATTTGTAGCGCCATCAATATCTGCCCATGGTCCTGCAGGACTATCTGCGGTCTGCCATTGGTAAGTCAAGAATGGTGTACCACCAACTGCTTCAACCTCCAGTATTATGTTGCTGCCTTCGCAGATTGTCTGAGACTGCGGCTGTGCCACTATTGTTGGATCCACCACTACAGTCACGGTAGCTACGGTTGAAGTAACTGCATCACATCCACTACCAGAGGCGGTGATCACCACTTGATAGTAGGTCGTATTATTCAATATATCAGTTGTGTAGGAATCAGCTGTAGCGCCGGCAATATCTGTCCAAGGACCTGTTTCGCTATCGGCGATTTGCCATTGATAGCTAACTACACCAGAGCCACCAGAAACAGCGATCGCTAGCGTAGTCGTTCCACCCTGGCAAATCTCATCGTCGGCAGGTTGAGCGGTGATTTCGATATCATCAATCACTTCTACTTCTGCTACTGTAGAGGTTACAGGATCACATCCGCTTGCACCTGCAGTAATCACTACTTGATAATAAGTATTTGCTGTCAAGGCTTCCGTCACATAAGTAGCGTTAGTGGCACCTGTAATATCTGCAAATGGTCCGGCTGCGTTATCCGCAATCTGCCATTGATAATCTACATTACCCGCTCCACCGGAAATAGCGACACTTAGCGTACTCGTTCCGCCTTCGCAAATACTGTCATCCGTTGGTTGTGCTGTGATACTTAAATCATCAATCACTTCTACTTCTGCCACGGCAGAGGTTACCGGATCACATCCACTTGCGCTAGCTGAGATTACTACTTGATAGTAAGTCGTTGATGTTAAACTTGGTGTGCTGTAGTTCGCATCAGTTGCTCCGGCAATATCTGCAAATGGTCCAGCTGCATTGCTAGCTTCTTGCCATTGGTAGGTAATAATACCAGCTCCCCCAGAAACGCTAACACTTAGATCAGTTGTTCCGCCTTCACAGATAGAATCATCCGTAGGCTCAGCAGTTACAAGTAAATCGTCGATCACTTCGACCTCCGCTACAGCAGAGGTTACTGCATCACAATCACTAGCTGATCCAATTACTACAACGCGATAGTAAGTAGTGCTGGTTAAAACATCCGTTAGGTAGGTAGCATTCGTAGCACCTGAAATCGCGGTAAATGGCCCTGTCACTGAGGCAGAAGATTCCCATTGGTAGGAAATTGTTCCTGCTCCACCACTGATCGCTACACTTAAAGAGCTAGTACCACCGGTACAAATACTGTCATCCGTAGGCTGGGCCGTAATGGCTATATCTTCCTGTACTATAACTTCCGCTGGATCAGAGGTCACAGATTCACAACCGTCATTAGCTGCATCAATTACTACTCGATAGTAAGTAGTACCTGCTGTAGTCGTTGGGGCATTGTAGGTATCGGCAGTAGCACCGCCAATTGCTGTCCAATCCGTACCATTGGCACTAGACTCCCACTGATAAGTGATGTCTCCAGAACCTCCGGAGATGGTCACACTTAGTAGAGCGTCCCCTCCGATACAAAGGTTAGCAGAAGTGGGTTGGGCAGTAATCACTAGATCTTCTGCGACATTCACGATCGCTTCATCAGAAGTATTCGCTTCACAACCACCATCAGCAGCTGTAATCACCACTCTGTAGTAGGTAGTGCCAGCTGTACTCGTTGCCGCATCGTAGGTGTCGTTTGTTGCTCCCGAGATAGCCGTCCAATCTGTGCCATTCGAGCTAGATTCCCATTGATAAGTAATGGTTCCTGAACCACCTGTTATGCTTACACTTAATAATGCATCGCCATCTATACAAACATCTGCACCAACAGGCTGAGCTGTTACCACGATGTCTTCTACCACCACTACAATGGCTTGATCAGAGGTACTGGACTCGCAACCGCCGTCTGCTGCATCTACCACTACACGATAATAAGTAGTTCCCGCAGCGCTAGTTGGTGCATCATAAGTACTATTCGTAGCGCCAGCTATAGGCGTCCAATCCGTACCATTGTTACTAGACTCCCACTGGTAGGTGATATCTCCGGACCCACCGCTAATTGCCACGGTCAATAGTGCATCACCACCCGTACAAACATTAGCGCCGGTAGGTTGTGTAGTAATGGCTATATCCTCTTGTACTATAACAATTGCTGCATCAGATGTAGCAGATTCACATCCCGAGTCCGCTGCATCTACAACAACTCTGTAATAGGTGGTTCCCGCAGCATCCGTTGATGCAGTATAGGAACTATTGGTGGCACCCGCAATTGGTGTCCAATCTGTTCCATTTGCACTAGACTGCCACTGGTACGAAATCGTACCCGAGCCACCACTAATTTCAACATTCAATATAGCATCACCGTCAATACAGATATCTGCACCCGTTGGTTGAGCTGTAATCGCGATATCCGGCGAAACTGTAACGGTGGCAACTTGTGAGGTTACCGCATCACAATCACTTGCGCTGGCCTCAATTACTACTTGGTAGTAAGTCGTCTCACTCAAGTCTGGTTCGTCATAGGTATCATTGTTAGCTCCAGTGATGTCACTAAAGTTCGTACCATCCGTAGAAGACTGCCACTGATAAGTGATTGTTCCAGCTCCACCGCTTACGGTTACTGCTACAGTCGCTGTGCCACCTTCACAAATCTCATCATCGATTGGCTGAGCCGTAATGGCCAAGTCTTCGATAACGGTGATTGTAGCAATCGCACTAGTTGCAGCTTCACAACCGCTAGCACTAGCTTCTACTAGTACTTGATAGTAGGTAGTTGCTGTTAAGGCTTCCGTTGTATAAGTAGCATTAGTAGCTCCAGTAATATCACTGAAGTTAGTACCATCCGTGCTAATCTGCCATTGGTAAGTTACATCTCCTGCTCCACCAGTAATCGATACGCTCAAGCTACTCGTTCCGCCTTCACAAATTGTATCATCACTTGGATCGGCTGTAACAACGATATCTGGAATCACTGTTACAGTGGCT
>JAHQWA010000473.1 GCA_019634045.1 Saprospiraceae bacterium | reverse complement strand
TTTCATGCGGAAGTCCTAGGGGTAGGGAGGTATGATCTAACCCATGCTACTTTCCCATCGCGATTCTTAAGGAAACCTGTATTTCCCTTACTGATCTACGCTATTATTTTGGGAGAAAAGGCAGGGGTTGGGTATTTGTTTGCCCCTTAATAAATACCTTTATCTCTAAGCATTAGGAATTTGTGCATGCTCATTTAATTCCAGATAAACTATTCTACTTTACTTTCCCCGCAGTTTTTTACCTTTGCAACTTCTTTTTTCCAACCACAAACATGCAAAGGGAAAACCATGGCAAAAAAAATACAATCAGCCCTGATTTCAGTATTCTATAAAGAAGGTTTAGGACCGATCGTGCAAGAGCTTAAACGTTTGGGGGTGAAAATCTATTCTACGGGTGGAACTCAGAGGTTTATCGAGGAGCAAGGCGTGGCTGTTGAGGCTGTAGAAGACTTGACTACTTATCCCTCTATTTTGGATGGCAGAGTAAAGACCTTGCATCCCAAAGTGTTTGGTGGAATCTTGGCAAGAAGAGAAGATAGCCATTTGGGGCAGTTGGAGCAATATCAGATTCCGGAGTTGGATTTGGTTATTGTTGATCTTTATCCCTTTGAAGAAACAGTAGCTAGTACCCAAGATGAAAATGCCATCATTGAAAAGATAGATATTGGAGGTATTTCCTTGATTCGAGCTGCGGCGAAGAACTACAAAGATGTCGTCGTGGTGCCTTCCAGAGATGAATATGAGATGCTTTTGAACCTACTGAAGGAAAAGGACGGCGTAACTGAATTGGCGGATCGCAAGGAGTTGGCTCGTCGTGCCTTCAAAGTGTCTTCTCACTATGACACGGCTATTTTCCAATATTTTGACGAAGAGAGCGATGACCGTGCCTTCAAGCAAAGTATTCATCAACAGGAGGTATTGAGGTATGGAGAAAATCCGCATCAAAAAGGAATTTTCCATGGTGATTTGAGTGGTCTATTTGATAAATTGAATGGTAAGGCCTTGTCTTACAATAATCTGGTGGATATAGATGCAGCGGTTGCCTTGATGGCAGAATTTCAGGATGCAGATCCTACCTTTGCTATCCTGAAGCATACCAATGCCTGTGGAGTGGCTACCCGATCTACTGTTTTACAGGCTTGGACGGATGCTTTGGCAGCAGATAATATCTCTGCTTTTGGTGGGATCTTAATCTGCAATAAAGAAATTGACTTGGCTACTGCTGAGCAAATCAATAAATTATTTTATGAGGTGTTAATCGCGCCTTCTTTTTCCGCCGATGCCTTACAGTTGTTAAGTGCTAAAAAGAAAAGAATTCTTTTGCAGATCAAGGAATTCGCTGTGCAGGCACGCAGTTTTAAGAGCTTGCTTAATGGCGTAATTGAACAGGATACAGATCTTAAAATGGAAATAGCGGAGGATCTGGAAGTGGTGACGAAAAAGGCGCCTAGTGAAGCTGAGATTGCAGATCTTCTTTTTGCCAATAAGTGTGTGAAGCATCTAAAATCTAACACGATCGTTTTGGCGCGTGCTAATCAACTCCTGAGTATGGGCTGTGGTCAAACCTCAAGAGTCGATGCATTGAAGCAAGCGATAGATAAAGCCGGAAGATTTGGATTCGAACTAGCAGGTGCGGTGATGGCTTCCGATGCTTTTTTCCCATTTCCTGATTGTGTTGAAATAGCGCATCAGGCTGGGGTGACTGCCGTAATCCAACCAGGTGGTTCTATAAAGGATCAGGATAGTATTGATTTTTGTGATCAGCACGGTATGTCGATGGTGAAAACAGGTGTTAGGCATTTTAAACACTAGCTTTAACGCTTTATTAAGATACTTTATCGATGAGCCTGGGTCAAAAGGGAAAGACAAAGCATGAATCTCTGCTTAGATATAGGGAATACAAGGGCCAAGATTGGTCTTTTTGATGAATCACAGCTGTTGCAGTTTTGGTCTATTCCACGGGCAGAAATCATGGAGTTCCCCAAGACCGTAACCAACCATTCGATAAAAAATGTCATCTTATCTACAGTAGCCCAAGATGTTGGACACGAGATAAGTCAAATTTGGGAAGATCCTGTTAATTTCATCGAATTGAATGAAAAAACAGCCCTCCCTATACAGAATACCTATCGAACACCCAAGACTTTAGGAAAAGACAGAATTGCAGCCGTAGTGGGTGCTACCTTGATAGGACCTGCGAGCCATAAGTTGATCATTGACGCCGGAACCTGCATAACCTTTGAGTTACTAGAGAATAATCAGATCTACCTGGGAGGAAATATTTCTCCTGGTGTCAAGATGAGATTGCAGGCAATGCATCATTTTACGGCTCGATTGCCAGATTTGCCTAGTGCGGAGACCGAGTCCACGATAGGGTACGATACCCCAAGTGCTATGCGCAATGGGGCTCAGTGGGGGGCGATTAGAGAAATAGAAGGAACGATTGAGCATTTTGACCAGCAATTCGATCCCTTAACAGTAATTTTAACAGGAGGAGACGCGAATTTTTTGGCAGAAAAAATGAAAAGAAAGATATTTGTGCATCAACATTTGGTCCTATTGGGACTAAATAAAATTCTGGATTATAATGTCGAGTAGAAGGAGTAGAATTTTTGGTTTGTTGTTTGGACTGTTATTTTGTGGTCAACTCTCGGCTCAGATAGAGAGCTCCAGTGAAGTGATCAACCCGACAATCAACTCCCCGTTCTCCCGTTTCGGGCTAGGTGATTTCATTGATCAGTACTTCGCAGCTTCTGGAGCGATGGGAGGCCTACGGGCCGCCTACCAGGATCCCTATCACATGAATTTGGATAACCCTGCTTCATTGGCTTCTTTGAGAGCTACCGCTTTCGAGGTGGGTCTTGGAGCGCGCTACTCGAGTTGGGAAAGCCCTTCTGTGGTAGATAACCAATGGAGTGGAAACTTGAGGTACTTAGCACTGGGATTTCCCTTGTTTAACCCCATTAATGAGGCTTTAGATCGCAAAGATGGGTCCACCGGCTGGGGAATGAGTATCGCATTGGTGCCTTATACCTTGGTAGGGTATGACATTGAATCTCGGGTTACTGATGAGAATTTTGATGTGGCCACCAATATACTTAAAGGTAAAGGAGGGACCTACCGTTTCCGTTGGGGAAATGCCTTTCGACACAAAGGGTTTTCTGCGGGTGTGAATTTGAATTACAGCTTCGGAAAACTCACGCAAAACCGGAAAGTAAGTTTTGATAGCCTCTTAGTATCGTATGATACCGAGTTCTTGGATGAGTTCAGTATTAGTGGGGTAGGGTTTGACTTGGGACTGCAATATCGATTCAGAATCGATCAACCCAAGGAGGATGAGAACCAATCTACTGCTGGACAATTTCTGACCTTGGGTGTATTTGGCAATAATGAAAATGAGATTAGGACAAATTCTAGTCGTTTCTATCACCGAGATAACTTAGTAAACTATACGACGGCCGTTCGAGATACCTTGCTTTTTGAAAATAATATCGAAGAGCGACTAAATCTGCCCTCGCAATTTAGTTTCGGACTCACCTACGAACAGGTTAATAAGTTAAAGCTTGGTGTAGAATACTCCATTGGGAATTGGAGCCAATACCGAAATGACGCAAAGGAAGAGAGTTTGATGGACACTTATCAGTTCACTCTTGGAGCTGAATATGTACCAAATATTCTATCTTACAATAATTATTTTGAAAGGGTATATTATAGAGCTGGTTTTTATTATGGGACGGATCCCCGCCATGTTGATGGGTCGCAGCTGAAGAAATTTGGCTTGACTTTTGGGGCAGGCTTCCCGATTGTTATGCCCCGACAACAGGTTTCCTTTTTTGATATTTCATTTGAGATTGGACAGTTCGGCCTCAATGAGGTGCTCAATGAAACCTATGGGAAACTCACTCTAGGATTCACCCTTAATGATAACACTTGGTTTTTAAAACGCAAATTCAATTAATTATGAAGGTATTACGCAATTTTTTGATGCTCGCGCTACTTACGGGCTTGAGTACCTCAGGTCTTCAGGCACAGTGTCAAACATGGAATGACTCAGACAAAAAAGATCAAGCAGAAAATGCTCACGTAGTGTACCGCCCCTTTATGAAAGGCGATCTGGCTAAACTCGACGGTGAAAACTTCCAAATCGCCTTTGATAACTGGAAAACTGCATACGAAATCGCACCAGCTGCTGATGGTCAACGCCCCTCTCACTATGTGGATGGTCGTAAATTATTAAAGGCCATGATGGCTAAAGAAGCCGATGCCACTAAAAAGAAGGAATTGGCAGATTGGGTTATGCGTTTATATGATGAACAAATCCAGTGTTACAAAAACGAGGGTTACCTGCTAGGCCGTAAAGGCTATGACATGTTCTACACGCCAGGTTACGGTTATTCCAAAACGACTTTGGAAACCCTTGTAGCATCCTTGGATAAAGCAGGAAATGCGACAGAATACATTATCTACGATCCACTTGGTCAGGTGATGAAGTATCTTTACACTGCCAAACAGTTGCCAAAGGAGGAGTTCTTGAAGATTCATGAGAAGGCTATCAAAGTAGCTGATCATAATATAGAGAACAACTCTAAGTACGGTGAATACTATAAGTCAAGTAAAGCCATCTTCGAAAATCACTTCAAGGAAATCGAGAATGACATCTTTGACTGTGAATATTTCAAAGAAAAATTGATGCCTTCTTACCGCGATAATCCTGAGGATCTAGAGGTGATCAAGTATGTCTATGTTACCTTGAGAGATAGAGGATGTGATGAAACAGATCCAGAGGTAGCAGAATTGAAAGGTAAGTACGAAACTTTAGCTGCTGAGATCAATGCACAACTTGAAATTGAGCGACGCAAGAATAATCCTTGCTACGATGCAACTCAATTGCAGAGGGAAAAGAAATTTGAGGAAGCTTTGGCTCGCTATAAAGAATGTGTAGATAGTGGAGACCAAGAAGGAGAAGCTCTAGCATCGGTATACTACAGTATGGCTTTCATCCAGACTTGGGAGCTAGGACAATACCAAGCAGCACGTGCTAATGCGCGTAAAGCGGCTTCCTTGAAGGAAGGTTGGGGTAAACCTTACATCCTCATCGGCGACATGTACAGTAAAACAACGCGTTCATGTGGTGATGATTGGGCATCTCGTTTGGCGGTATTGGCTGCAATCGAAAAGTATGCTTACGCAAAATCAATCGACTCTGATGTAAGCGATGATGCTAATAAGCGTATCGGCAACTTGAGTGGAGCACGTCCTGATGGTCAGGAAGGCTTTATGCGTGGCGTAAAGGCTGGACAAAAGGCTACTGTGCCATGTTGGATTGGTGAAACCGTAACGATCCGATTCAAGTAATTAGATGCGCCGATAGGCAACACCATGAATAAATAAGAAACAAAAGGCAAAGTGGTCTCCTAGACCCTTTGCCTTTTGTCGTTTTAGAGAGTTGGCACGCCTTGTAGTGGTCACTACCATTACTTCTGCTATTTCTCATTCCCGCACTTCCTTAAATTAGAATCATATGAATTTCAAACTGCTGATCAAGGCTGTCTTAGCAGTTTTACTGATCAATATCTTTGGGCCCACCACAACGCTGGTCGCACAAAAAAACAAGACGGAGGTAGAAGACCGAAAGGCTAAAAGAAAGAAAAAGAAACGCAATAGAAAAGGAGCGGAAGAAGTAGTGGAAGAACCTAAGGAAGTGGCTCCTCCCCCCGTGGATCCCAATCTAAGTCCCTGCCCTAAGTTTATCGATGCGCCGGACAAGGATGAGGCGGAAACCAATTATGTGCTGTATCGCGATTTTCTAAAAGTGAAAGAATGGGATCAAGCCTTTGATTATTGGAAAAAAGTCTATGCAGTTGCCCCTGCAGCAGATGGTAAGCGAAACACCGTCTATGCGGATGGCATTCGCTTTCATCAGCACTTTTATGCGGCGAGTCAAGATGAGGAAGAAAAGGAGAAGCACGTGGATCGCATATTCGAGTTGTATGATGAAATTGGTTCGTGCTACCAAGAACAAGAGTATGTGGCGGCCAGGAAATCTTTCGACCTTTATTACAAGTACCCCAAACGGGCCACTCGAGAGGAAATCTATCAAATGGCCAAAGGCGCTATTGATGCAGATATAGATAAAGTGCCTGATTTTATCGTCAATCCATTTACTTCGCTGCTAGTCGAAATGTATTTACAAGAAAAGATCGATGTAGCTGAGGCAAAAAAATATGATGCCCGAATTAAGGAGATTGTGGCCAATGGCGTGGAAAAATGCGAAGGAATAAGCTGTGATCGCTGGGCCATTATTCAAGGGTATGCACCCGTACGCTTGGAAGCCTTCGAAACTGTGCAAGGCTTTTACGATTGTGACTACTACCTGGATAAGTTCTATCCTGAATTCGAACAGGATTCTACGAATTGTGATGTTATCCGCATGGTATACAGTCGACTCAGGTGGGGAGGTTGTGAGGAAACGATGGAAAAGTTCAAGCATTTGGTGAGAGTTGGGAATGAAGAATGTGTGGAAGAAACGGCATTGCAAAAGGCTTATCAAGCCTTGAGGGACGCCAAGTATGAATTGGCCATCGAGCTCTTCGAGGCTGCAGCTAATGAGGAAGGGGATGCAGTAAAGAAGTCTAATTATCTACTGCTCGTTGCTAAGATCTATTACAGTCACCTCAAACGCTTTCGCAAAGCCCGAGAGTATGCTTTGAAGGCTGCTGGCGCCCGCGAAAATTGGGGAGAACCCTATTTGCTCATTGGCCAGCTGTACGCCTCTAGTGGGCCCCTATGTGGCCCAGGTACCGGCTGGGATAGCCAGATCGTTACTTGGCCTGCCATTGATAAATGGAACTATGCGAAAAGAATTGATCCATCCGTAGCTGCCGAAGCCAATAAATGGATCGGCCGCTATGTCAAATACATGCCATCCAGAGGGGATATCTTCCAGCGGGGCTTGCAGGAAGGGGGATCTTTCTCTGTCGGTTGCTGGATTCAGGAGAAGACCCGCATTCGGGCGGCTAAGAAGTAGGCCAGAGCCAGCGCGCAAACATCCGAAGTTTACCTTCAATCACGGCTGAAGAAACTTCGGATGTTTTGCTGCTGTCACTTTAATTCAGCCTAACTTCAAGAAGGTGTCCCATTTGCAAGGCATCTCTAACCAGGGCTTCTTGGATGGGTTCCACAAGCGTATTATACTGCACCGTGCCATAGTCTATACCGGAAACCACTCTAGCCGTACGTTCACCTTTTGGCGCTTCAATCAATCTGACGATTTCATCAGCTACAATCTGGGGGTCTAGGGCATCAGCGGATTCGTAGAATCCTTCAAAATTTTTCAAGACTGCCTTTGGTACCTCTCGGTGTTCACCATAAGCCTCAAAAACTTGCTCATCTGCTTCGGCGGGACCGCTGTACAATAAGCCCGTATCGAAAGGCCCAGGTTCGATGATTGATACTTCGACGCCAAAGGGAGCTAACTCGTAGCGCAAGGCTTGTGAATAGGCCTCTACCGCATGCTTGCTGGCGCAATAGATCCCGAAATAAGGGAACGTTAGCCTTCCTGCAAGAGAGGTAACGTTTAGGATGAATCCCTTGCCAGCATTCCGCATATGTGGCGTCACGGCTTTTACGGTTCGAAGGATACCGAAGAAGTTGGTCTCGAACTGCGATTTGGCTTGATCAATGCTGTAGGCCTCTGTAATACCGACATACATCACGCCTGCATTATTGACCAGGTTGTCAATTTTGCCGTCCGCTTCAATAATTTGCTTAACCGCATTTACCACCGATTCGTCTTGAGTTACATCCATTTCGATGACGCTAATTTGAAGCCCCTCCGCTTTAGCTAGTTGGAGCAATTCTTGCTGCTTGCTAGCATTCTTGCCATTGGGCTTTCTCATACTAGCCCATACTTTGTATCCTTTTCTAGCCAGGCTGACAGCACTCAAGTAGCCAAATCCGCTGCTGCTTCCTGTGATCAAAACATTTTCCATAGGATAATAGTGGTTTAGTAGTAGACTGGTTGTCTACTTATTAAATAAAAAAATACTGGTTATAAACTTAGAATTAGACCGGTCGTCTATTAAGTAGTCAAATTTTTTTGATTACGACAACTGTTCTTCTGCATGCTCTAAAAATAGATCTAGTGCAGTACCAGATTTGGCAGCTTTCATCCGCAATAGGGCACCTTCCCAGTTATTTAGTAGCAGTGCGGAAATTCTATTGGCCTTCTTTTGGGATGGAATGTTGCCGGAATCCTGACCTTCTTGGATACAAGCCTCAAAGAGGGTCTGCCATCGATCCAATTCCTTGGCTACCGTATCAGCGAATGTTACCTTGATGTCACTCATCTCTAAGCTGCAATTACCAAGTAAGCAACCCTCTGTGAATTGCTGTTCCTTATAGATAGCGATGCGGTCCTTAAAAAAGGTCAGTATCCGATCCTTGGGAGCCAGAGCTTTGTTTTGGAGATAGGATGCAAAGATCTTAATAGACTGTTCAGAGTAATATTGTATCACCTGAAGTCCAAAATCATCTTTACTTTTGAAATAGTAGTAAAAAGATCCTTTTGGAACCTTGGCGGTCTGCAACACCTCTTGTAAGCCTACATTGTGGAACCCTTTTTTGCTAATCAGCTGAGTTCCTACTTCTAGTATATGATTGATCGTATTATTTTTCATCTCCTTATATTAGACCGGTCGTCTACAAAGTTATAATCTTTTGTTATTCGGCGCAAGCCCTCAGTAGGATTTTTTTAGAACCTAGAGGATTATGGGCAATGAAATGTCTTGTTTATCACCAAGTCTATTTCAGTAGAAGCGCTTTGGGAGTGAATCAAGTATCTAGTTTTAGGCCATGCGGGATTGTGCGATAAAGTACCGGTAGTAGTCAATTTGCGGGGCATCAGACATCCCGAGTTGATGGCGTAGCGCCAGCAATTGACCTCTATGATAATTAGAATGATTTAGTAAATGTGTGATGAGGGTGGCGGCGGTATATTTTTCTACAAAAGGTGATCTTTTCAGTGAGATAATTCTTTCCATAGACTTTGCCGACTCTGCGTCATGCCAGGATATCAACATCTGGTCTATCCGCCGTATTTCTTCGAATATTGCTTCCGTCGTCATGTGCTTTTCATATGATTCTTCTTGCTGTCTGAGTATAGATAAATAATACTTTTCAGCCTCCATAATATGATGCATAAGCTTATTGATCGAAGAGAAACTTGAGATTACCCTTTCCTCATACAATGCTTCGGGCTGCTGTTTAAGCCATTCTATGAGCACCTGATTTGCCCATTGATTATAGCCAATCTTATCCTTTATTAAGTCGAAAGCAGTCATAATTTTGGAATTAATTCACTTGTTATTTGCAAGTATAAAGAATTTACTTGTTATTTGCAAGTGAGCTGATTTGTGAAACCCTTATCAGAGGTTTTATCCGGATATAGGTCGAGGAGTGAGGATGGATCTGTGAGGAACAGTTGAGCTGGCCGTCAGGATGACAAGTACAAGAATTATTACTTAACCATATAATCGACAAGAAATGAACCTAAAAGGCAAAAACGTTTTAATCACAGGTGGTTCGATCGGCATAGGACTTGAATTGGCTAAGATGTTCCTGGCAGATGAAGCCAATGTGTTGGTATGTGCAAGAAATCTGTCTGCTTTGGAAAAGGCCAAAAGTGAAAACCCGAAGCTTAAAATTGCTCAGTGCGATGTAACGATACGAGAACAAGTAGAAAACCTATTGCAAAGGACTAAAGATTTATTTGGAGGGATTGACATTCTGATCAACAATGCGGCGGTATTCAGAAGGTTCAACATTTTAGAGGATTATCCACTCGAAAAACAGCTGGAAGAAATTGACATCAATCTAAAAGGCCCTGTCCAGGTAACCAATATCTTTCTAAAGGAACTCTTGGAAAGTAAGGAACCTGTCATCGTCAATCTTACCTCGGGACTGGCTTACGTTCCGATGACTGACGCCCAGATTTATTCTGCAACTAAAGCTGCGATCAATTCCTGGACACAGTCTTTGCGGTACCAGCTAAGGAAAACTAAGGTAAGGGTTGTCCTACTAAGCCCTCCAGCAGTGGACACAAGAATGAATGTCAATAATCCAGGGGTGGAAGGAATGAAGTTGATCAGTCCAAAGCGATTTGCAGAACTATCCTTGAAAGGACTAAAAAAGAATAAAAATGAAATCTTAGTAAGTCCTATCAATAGTTTGAAGCTGATTAGCCGATTTGCCCCCAGAATGGCCTTCAGAGCACTCAACAAGTAGGAAAGCGTGCTTAAATTGGGTGATCTTTTTAGTAAATAGATATTTTTGCATCTATGAGAAAGATAGCAAAGCGGTCAGATTGCCCTATTAGCTACTCCCTAGATTTGCTGGGAGATAAGTGGACCTTCCTTATCCTACGTGATATCGCACTAGCAAATAAGCATTTCTATAAGGAGTTCTTAGAAGCTGGAGAAGGTATGGCAACTAATGTTTTGTCCGATAGGCTGAAGATGTTGGAGGAGTATGGCATCATTCAGGGAAAGAAGTACGAACTTAATAAGACCATGAAGTACTACTCCTTGACCGAGAAGGGCGCTGAGTTGATTCCTGTGCTGATAGAATTATGGACATGGGGCGCAAAACATGATCCTTTATCTATGGTAAGCCAAAAAACGCTAGAGGATAGATTGGCCAATAAGGAATCAATAATTGAGCATCTTAAAGTTGAAGCTCAAAAGCTGTAATAGGTCACGATATAGGTCAAACGCCTTCGATACGGCATAGATGAAAGTTGTATCTGTGCTAACCTTGCCAGTTCAATTCACATTCTTTATCTTTGCCGCCTATTTTTTAACCATCACAACTTAATCTAATGGGAAAAGGTGATAGAAGAACCAAGCGCGGCAAGATCAATAAGAGCTCTTATGGCAACAGCCGCCCAAAATCGAAGAAAGTAAAGAAGGCCTTCAAAAAGGCGAAAGCATAGCTTTACTCCTCTCTGACTACAAAAATTGTCAGAGAAGCAGTTTTACTGATAAGCTAGGGGGGCAAGATGAAGCTATTCTGATCGAATTGCCCATCCCTTGCTGTTCTCATCCTTAGTGCGTCCTGCACGCTTTATAGTTCTTTGCCTTGCAAAAGGTCCTATACTTCCATTTTACTGTTTTCAAGTAAATAATCCATCCAAGCAGGTGAGTCCTTACCAGGATTTGTACGTTTTGCTATGGTCATCTGGCACCTAAAAATCTTATTTGGACTCCTACGTTTTGATAGCAACTTGAATTGGTTCTAGCTCAGATTACCAAGAAGTTTGTGGGCATATAATATCTCATGTTTAAAAACCCAAAAACAAACTATCTATGAAGTCTAAGTTTGTACCTATCGTAAAAGGTCTTCCTACAAAGTTTATCTTATGGCTCTGTTTACTATCGAGTCTTCCTAGCCTACTACCAGGGCAATTGATCCATTTACCTACTTCTACCATCTTACGGTCTTGCGATCTGGAAGTCACCACCACTTCCTTTTTGCAAACTTGTGATGGAGCAGAAGTCTGCATCAATATAGCGGGAGGTACGGCGCCCTATACCATCCGTT
Organism: Saprospiraceae bacterium; assembly: GCA_019634045.1. Classification (GTDB taxonomy): domain Bacteria; phylum Bacteroidota; class Bacteroidia; order Chitinophagales; family Saprospiraceae; genus DT-111. Next base: position 18,867 of record JAHQWA010000473.1, on the reverse strand, counting down.
TTTTGGATGATAACACCAACCCAACGCCCACTGAAGATATAGATGTATGTTTCCAAAACTTAGAACCGGGTAATTATACCCTGAAAGTCGAGGATGAAGAAGGTTGCGCGGAAGAATTAAGCATCGAAATACCAGCGATTGACTACTATATCCCTGCGGAAGAGAAGCACATCAGTTGCCATGGAGCAGCAGATGGGGCCATTGATCTTCAGATTGAAATTGATCTGGCACCTTTGTACTTTGATTGGGAAGGGCCTGATGGCTTTACTGCTGACACTGAGGATATAGAGGGGCTGGAAGCAGGTGTATATAGTGTTTCAATTTCTACAACGGATGAGTTGTGCGTCGGAATAGGTGCCTGGGTGATTCGAGAGCCGGAGCCGATTACTATTGATGTACGGCTGGAGCAGCCAGAATGCGGCCCTCCTGATGGCTGTGTATATGTTTCTGGGGGAACAGCCCCTTATTACATCTGGGTGTTTGATCAAGTGCCGGATCTCTATGCGGAGAGCTCCAGTGGGACTATCACTGACTGGTCGGACCTTGATCCTACCCAAGGAATCCCATATGAGCCAAGCGCTAACGGTGAACCAGCTTTCTGTGCAGAGGATGTAGCCAATGGGGTGTATTACATCTTTGTGGTAGACTTGCACTTTTGTTATCATTGGAAACGAGTAGAAATCGATGCCAATCCAGGCTTTGAACGAGTTGTGGAAGTCGATTCAGGCAATTGTAACGATCCAGATGGAGGATCCATTTGCTTTAAGATTGATGGTGGGGAAGGGCCATTTGCTACGACCATTTATCCCTCTGTTACAGATGAGGCCATTATAGGAAATGATGGCTGTTTTGAAGGGCTTCAAGCCGGCGTGTATGAATTGCGTACGGTAGATGCTAATGGTTGTGCACTAGTAGAAAGGTATGAAATTACCCCCGCTGGAGCGGTGGAGGCTAAATTTGAATTCACTGGCAATGATTGCACAGCTGGAGTTGGAGGATGTTTAACGATAAGGGGAGGAGAACAGCCTTACCGGATCTTTGCTTGGTATTGGCCTAATGCTCCCTTTGCAGAACCACAAATCACCATTGCAGACAATGGAGAGCCACTCGCTGATGGCGGTCCTGCTAATCGGGATATTCCCTTTGGACCAGCTACTAGCCCGACCGACTATCGTCGGTGTGTCGATAATTTGGTTCCTGGTTATTACGTAATTGTAGTAATCGATGCCAATGGCTGTTGGGATGTGATTCGCATGCAAACGCCGGCTGGGACAGGTCTCCAGCTACGAACCCAAGTCGAGGATGTACGCTGCTATGGGAATGCTGATGGAAGTATCGAACTGGAAATTCAAGGCGGAATACCCCCCTATGCCATCGCCTTAAACCCTAATGAATATCGAATTATTGATGGCAATCGAATTCGCTTTGACGAGCTAACAGCCGGGACCTACCAGATCAAGGTGGAAGATAGACAGGGCTGTAGTGCCAGAACGGAAGTTGTGGTAGGACAACCTGCTGAACTAGCAGCTGATTTTCAAATCACTAGCCCTTCGTGCTCTGGATCAGTGGATGGTTGCTTAACCGTGAATGGTGGTACGCATCCTTATAACATTTGGGTTTGGCGTTGGAACACAGCCATAGATGTAGAACCTCATGTGGTCTTTGATGATAGCGGTAACCCTAGAATCGATGGAGCGGAACCAACGGATCAAATGGACTTTGGCCCTAATACTACCAATGTTTATCGCAGGTGTGCTGAAGATATTCCTGCGGGGCATTATCTAGTATTAGTGGTGGATGCTAATCGCTGCTATAAACTGATTCGGGTACATATTCCACCGGCTGGCGAACTCCATTTACGTACTGAAGTAGAGCCGGTAAGCTGCAATGGTGAGGCAGATGGGAAGATCTATATGAAAATCGAAGGCGGAGCCCCTCCCTATAGCTTGGAGTTGAGTAATGGAGATGTATTTACTATAGAAGAAAACCAGTTTGTGTTTGAAGGCTTGAGTGCTGGAAACTATGTGATAAAAGTAACGAGCGCCACGGACTGCGAAGGCAAGACCGAGGTTTATGTACCCGCTTCTGAAGGCCTTGAGGCTCGCTTTGAGATTATTAGCCCGGCTTGTAGTGACGAAGTCAATGGGTGCCTATTTGTAGAGGGAGGAACTCGTCCTTATCGACTATTTGTCTGGACTTGGGATCCAATCCTTACCGTAGAGCCAGAAGTGGTCTTCGATGCGGACGGGAATCCACGGATTGAGGTCGCACAGCCTACAGACTTGATGCGCTTTGATCCAAATACCAATGACCTTAGTGTCTATTGTGCTAGAGATATTCCTGCTGGGTATTATTTAGTGCTCGTTCTGGACGCCAATCGATGCTACGATCTTCTGCGCGTAAATATTCCGCCTACTAATTCTCTACAGATAGAATATGGGGTGGAAGCAGCAAGTTGTGATGGAGAAGCTGATGGAAGAATAAAGATGAAAATTAATGGTGGAGTCCCACCCTACACTTTGGTTCGTTGGGATGGAGTGAGTGAGCTTTTGGATGGAGATGAAGTACAATTTGAAGGACTAGCTGCAGGCGTCTATCCCATTACAATCATCGACCAGAATGAATGTACAGCCATGATCGAAGCCGTCGTCCCAGGAGGAGAAGGATTGGCTACCTCTCTTGACTTTGACCCCTATGGAAGCTACGCTTGTATTGAGGTATTGAATGGTACAGAACCTTATAGCTACGCTTGGTATGACTTGGCTAACAGTGATTTGATTGGTACAGAAAACTGTGTCGAGGACCTAGCAGCGAGTACTTATTGGGTAGAGGTAAAAGATGCGGCGGGCTGTAGTTCTACAGATATATTCTTTATCGATGAACAAGTTTGCCGAGGAGGACGAGCCATTGTAAACCCGAGAGCCATTCGTTCTGGTACTTCCACTACTTTTTACCTAGAAGATTACCATGGAGATCAAATACAATGGCAATTCCGAACTAGAGATATGGATTGGTTATCCATTCCAGGGGCCAACTCAGCAACCTACGACACTCCTCCGCTTTACGCCGGATCAGATCGAGAAGTTCAGGTGCGAGCGGAGATCGTCTGCGCCAATGGTGATGTAGTGTATTCTACGACTGCCGAATTCAAAATTTACGGTCATGTTTTTGTGAGTCAGCTTCCGGTCGGTCTGTTGCAAGATCAACGACTCTTTGATCCTGCCCGTGCACAGGCCGCTTTAGCAATCCTTTCGCCGCCTACTGAGCAGTTGGAAGTGCAGGTCTTTCCAACGGTTAGTGCTGGTCTGGTAAACATTCGATTTCCGGAACAATTAATTCAGCCTGCTAACTTGCGACTAAGCGATAGCATGGGGCAATTAATTCGCCGTAGTCTGCTCAATGATCAGTCAGGTGAGATTCACCTGGATGGTTTGGCGGCGGGTGTCTATTTCATCCAAATAGAATACAACGCTAAGGTAGAAACGCATCGTGTGATTGTTCCCTAGTCATTCCTAGCATGGTATAATCCCTATTTTCCTTAAAAACCGTTTAGGTTTACGACCTGCATTGTTGGCTGGGCTTGGTGTATGTTTTGCGATTGCTTTTGGAAGAGAAAAGGTAATTTTCCACCCAAAGTGTGATTGTTAATCATACACCTATTGCCCAGCCCCCTTTTTTTGTACGATTGATTCAAAAGAGTCGGAGCTAATTTTACTTTCCATCCAGGCAATGAAGTTGAAATAGTCAAAGGCTTTGCGTTCAAACTCATCTGATTGCAGCTCTTTGAGTTCCTGAAGAAGAGTGGAAAAACCTTGGATGCTGGCTTCGCGTGTTAGCCATTTGGGATAGCGACGCATCAGTTTCAGCATGGTGGATTCTACCTTGAATAGCCGTTTGCGGTTGGAGAGAAAACGGTAGGTGGATTTGCCGATGTATTCTAGAAGTTGATCATTGCCTAGTTCATAGTGAATCACTAGATTTAGTAGCCGTCCGAAGCACTGAATATCGGCTCTGGTTTTCACCTCGGGATCGTTCAATAATTGATTGATCCAATCCAAGGCTTCATCATATAGTTTGGCTCCGAAGTGGAGATAAGCCAAGTTGTAAAACAAGCCGAGCCTTTGTTGACGATTACTTTTCTTTAGATGTGCTGGTAATTCTGCCAAGGCTGGAGCGATTTGGGCCATTCCTACTTGAAATTGCCCGGTACTGATGTAGAAGTCCGTTTCCAGGTTGATACTTCGGATAAAGAGTTTCTGTTCCTGCTCCTTGGAAGCCGTAGGAATACGTCTTAACTGTTGGATAGTGCCTGGAATTTCATCAAATCGTCTCAGTTGTTGCTGTACGCTGTACAAATTGATGATGGCGCTGACATAGTTGCGAACGAGCCGCCCCTTCAATTGCTTGGGAGGCAAGGCCTCGAAGGTCTGTACTAATTCTCGGATGTGGGAATAGCTTTCCTCTGCCTGCCCGAGTAAGTAGTGGAAAGAGAACCGGGCGTTCAGGTAGAAGTAGCGAGCATAGAAGGAAGATGCACTAGCTTCCGATTGAAAAAGGGGGCGTTCAAATAGCGCTTCCAAAGCCTGTTTTTCACCTTCATTGCGTATAGCACCAGTTCGCCAATAGGGGATGAAGACCCGATCATTGAGCGCTTGAAATTCTAGCAGGTTGCGGTATTTTTCCAGGACCTCAAATTCTTCTTCAATCCCTTGGTTGACATAGACTTCCAAGGCGTCAAACTGATTTTGGCTGTGCATCATCTGATGTTTCCAACGGTACACTTCCAAGAGCTGCAAGAAGTTTTCGTCGTTTTGAGCGAGCTTTTGGGCCTTTTCTAGTGCTTTGGTACTTTGTTTATAGAGGCCTTTATCGAACAGTAAACGGGCATTGCGCATCCAACTGTAGAATTTATCACCGGATTTACTCTCGTGATAATTGCGTAGACTATCTAGGATGAGATGGTAGAGGTAGTTCTTGACGACGTGGAATTGTCGCGTAAAGGCCTCTCCCTTGAACGTCTCTTTGAGCAGGGCCTCATCGTATTCCTGCTGCTTTTCGATCGCATCAAAGAGTAAGACATACTTGTTTTGCTGACCGATCACATGGCGACCGGCGTGCAACTTAAAGTATCGCTTCTCTTGTTTACTCAGCGATTTGATCAACTGGAATAGATCATTTGAGGCCGTTTTCATACTTGGACTCCTACGTTTTGAGCAATTTTGAGTTTCCTAAATAAGGCATTTTTCCTAATTTACATAAGAATCCCAATGAATAATAGTAGCCATGAACAATCGGACTGAAGACAAATGTAATCCCATTAGCAAGCAAAGTGTCATCCCAAAAACACCTCATATAAAGCAGCTTCAGGTATGGCCCACTAAGGTTATACTTGGGCTGCTTTTCTTTTTTACCGCCCATATTCTACTGGCGCAAAATGTGGGAGTGGTTCCTACCGATTGCGATTTTGACGTAGAAATTGAGGTAGTTCAACCGACTTGCCAAGGTGTTGATGATGGAACCATCCTGATCAATAATAATGCTGCTACCGACGATCTCACTGTTGAATTCTTAAATGCCACTACGCCTGTGGATGGAGAAGCCCCTAGCCTGGGCCCCGGCCTTTACTTTATTGAATTGGCAAGTACCAACTGTACGGATACCATTAGAGTTGAACTGGCCTACAGTAACCCTATTATTGCGCCTCCTTTGGAGCTTGTCTTTTGTCATCCAGGGGGCGTCATCAACTTTTTACAAGGGGTGAGTGGAGGAAGCGGAGAATATGCTGTCACAGGCATTACCAATTTTGGGGACGGGATCGATTACGCTTGTGATGTTTGCCCAACAGAGCTTGAGATAACGGAAACTACCATTATTGGGGTCAATATTGAAGATTCGAATGGCTGTATCACTCGGCGTTCTATCTATGCCAAAGTCCTGGAACCCATTCAGGTGGAAAAGGTCGATTCTATTCCGGACCGTTGCGAAGGTGATGGCCAGATTCGTTTGATCAATGTAAGTGGTGGGGGAGGGGAATACAAATTTGCCATCAATGGCGAACCCTTTCAAACGGATGGCAACTTTATTGCTTTGCAAGGTGGACAGGAATACAAGATCGAGATTGTCGACCAGTACGGTTGTATGTTGGAGCGTAAGGTGACCATCCCTGAGGATCAGTATATTCGGCCAGCTGTGAACTATAGCATTCAAGAACCCTCTTGCTTCGGTGAAAACGATGCTGAGCTAAGAGTCGTTTCTACCGCAACTACGGACTTAGTGGGGTTCTCGATCAATAATGCAGCCGACGTAGCCCCAGTAAACGGCGCCTTTAGCGGCCTAGCGGCCGGTCGCTATGATGTCTTTGCCCGTTTTGGAGAAACTTGTGCCTTGCAGCTGGACGAAGCCGCTGTGATTGCACAGCCAGAAGAATTGGAAGTGGAGGCATTGACAGCGGAAGCCAGTTGTGGAGGGAATAGCGATGGCGAGGTTTTGCTGGTGACGGAGGGGGGGAATGCCAATTATGAATACCGATTGAACACTAGTATTACTACTCAGACCTCGAATGTCTTCGATAATCTCCCCGCTGGGGAGTATGTGGCCTTTGTACAAGATGAAAAAGGTTGTTTGGATTCTACTCAATTTGTGGTAGAAAATGCTGCTCCACCTCCCCTGTGGATCGATCTAACGCCAAGCTGTCCAGGGGATAGTTCAGGAATCGTGATCATTGAATCTGGAAAGCTCTTTGAAGGTTCGCTCTTTTACTCCCTGGATAGTCTGAATTGGTTTCGTGGAGATACCTTAACGACGGAATGGCCAGCGGGAGATTTCCGAATTTATGTCTTGAAAGTTCCTGGGAATTGTATTTATACCGTAGATACCAGCATGGCCGAAGTAGAAGCACCTGTCTTGGAATTGCAATTGCAGCCAGTCACTTGTTCCGGGGGGACGGATGGCGGCATCAGTTTTTCCATTGAAGGAGGGGATCAAAGCCTCTATACTTATTCAATAGATGGTGAAAACTTTAGCACCGATACGGCTTATCATAATTTGGCAGCTGGGGACTACACCTTGTATGTACAAGATGACTTAGATTGCCTCTTCGCCTATGATTTCACCTTATCTGAACCTGATCCACCACAGATCATGGCCTTAGGAACTGATGTCAGTTGCTTTGATGGCGCGGACGGGGAGGTCACGGTCAGTGTAAGTGGTGACCAAGGCCCCTATCTATATGCCCTAAATAGTCCAAGTTTTCAAGAGGATAGCACTTTTATGAATGTGGAAGCGGGAGAGCATGTCGTTCTCATCCAGGATTCAATGCAATGTACTTTTGCAAGCAGTGTGTCCTTGCAAGAACCCGATCCCATTATGAGTACACTTGAGGTGATTCCAGAGACCTGCCAAAACCGGAATGGGGTGGTGGCTGTGCAGCCTTTTGGGGGAACAGCGCCGTACAGCTATAGTTGGAACACCGGAGATTCTAGTTGGCTGGTTGGAAATCTGTCAGCGGGAATGTACACCGTCGATATAGAGGATATGAATGGCTGTACCGCCACTGAGGCTGCGGTAGTCGATGATTTGGCAGGCCCCATTGTGCTTGGAGACTTAGAACACGCTGATTGCTATGCGGAGGCAGATGGAGAGATAGCCTTGACCGTAATCGGCGGTTCTGGTGAACTGATTTATGCTTGGTCCAATGGCTCTTTTGAAAAGAATCAGGATAGTTTAATGGCAGGAAGTTATATAGTAACGGTAGTCGATCAAAAACTTTGTGCTACCACCAAAGCCTTCACGCTTTTCGAACCCGAACCCCTACAGTTAAGCTATCAAAGTGGACAGTACCAAGAGTATTGGTTTATCAACCTTTCAGTAGAAGGAGGAATTGGGCCCTATGAGTACAGCTGGTCGAACGGAGAAGATACAGAAGATGTATTCGACCTACTTCCTGGAACCTATGCGGTGACCGTAACCGACGATAATGGTTGCCGGGATCAATTGGAGGTACAGATTGAAGTTACCTCCTCCTCGGAACCGGGCTTGGAAGAATGGCTGGAGTTATTTCCCAATCCCACCAAAGACAGATTACAGTGGCAATGGAAGGGCGAATTACCGGTATCTGTTCGGCTATATGATAGTCAAGGAAGGATGTTACAACAACGTCTTATCAACGAAGCGCGAACAAGTTTAGACTTGAACGAATGGCCTTCCGGCCTGTATTGGTTAAATATTCACACAAAGCAAGGTTTGCTTACTGCTAAGGTGGTGAAACAATAACTCCATTGACGAGGGCATAGACGCATTTCCCGACAAACTCGCTGGGGAATGATGCCAAACTGACACTAATTTGTTTCCGGTTTAACTTTTTTGTTTATTTTAGATGATCGGTAGCCATGCTATCAAGGAGCTTGCAGGTTCTGTACAGGAAACTGTTGGCATGGGAATTGAGGCAAATAAGTCCCCGATAAATGCATAAACAAACAAAAATCTTGCGAGCCTGTCTACTCGGCGTAGCCAGGTAGAAGCGCAGCGGTGGCATCTGTGCAGAACTACTTCTGCAAATTGCGAAGCTGCAGAAAATAATTTAAACAGATGAAAAAACTACTATTCTTAGCCGCTTGCGTGGGTTTAATCTATGCTTGTCAACCTAGCACATCGGCTGAGGCCCCAACCACAAAAGAACCCACCGAAGTAGAAGCTGAAGAAACTGGATATGATGCTGAATTGGCTGAATCCGTAGGAGCCGATCCGTATGGAATGCGCCAATATGTAATGGCTTTCCTTAAAGCCGGGCCCAACCGCAGCCAAGATTCCACCGAAGCCGCCGCCCTGCAACGCGCCCATTTGGATAACATTGGTCGATTAGCCGAAGAAGGAAAACTATCCTTAGCAGGCCCCTTCCTGGACGGAGGAGAGCTTCGAGGGATTTATATCTTCAATGTAAGTACCATTGAAGAAGCCAGGGCTCTTACTGAAACCGATCCGGCTATCCAGCAAGGAAGATTGGTTATGGAACTACATCCTTGGTATGGCTCCGCTGCTCTGATGAAGGTCAATGAGATTCATAAGCGCTTGGGAAAGGAGGAGATCTAACTAGAAGCCATCTCTTCTAAGTTACTTACGGTTAACTGGAAATGCAGAGGTTTAGCGGAGCGTGCTAACAAATCGGAAGAGGGAAGGCAGAAATGGGAAAACAGACTGGACAAAGCTTGGTTCCGATTTTACAAGGAATTGCAGGAATCTAATAGGTGGTTATTCGTCAGACATCCGAACTTAAGTTCCCTAGGATGCCTGACAAGCACGATTACTCCACCTCCAACTTAATCTTATAATAATGCACGCCTGCACCATAAACCCAGCCCTCTTGGCCTTTCTTGTTGCGTATCTTGACCCAGGGCTCATTGGCAATGATCTTACCCAGATTGATCTCTTCCGTACTATCCGTTACTTCGTTTAAGAAGAAAACTTCATCATAGAGTGAAAGTCGATCTAGGATCTTTGCACCTACCCGAGGTTCAGTTCGCATGTTGAGATTTTCGAGGGTGACGTAGAGCGGCGTAACCTGTTCAATCTGAGGCCTCCCCGGTATGGGACGCCTGCGTTGCACTGGAGTAGGTACTGTAGTAGAGGCTGGAGCAGGAATAGCTGAATTAGAATCCATCTCCTCGGCGGTAATCTCCGTTAAAAGAGAGTCTTCCGCAGCTTCAACAGCTTCTGCTTCCTGGTATTCCGCCTTCGTGGCAGCGCATTTTGGCACCATCCAGATCACAAAGCTAAAGAAGAAAATGCCTAGTATCAGTACTTCTATCTTTGGCAATAAAGAGGCTTTTTTTGCCATAGGGAAAATGTTTGTGTTTGTTCAAAAATAGCTATAAATTGCAGAGGCGAAGAAAAAAATAGACAAATTCAACCTGCGCGCTTTCAACGGTAATATCTTTACATCGACGGAATTCATGTTGTTTTTCTAAAGTATTTGTATCCCTTTCTTAAGTCAATGAGCAGGTTTTTTGCTTGATCCATTTGTAGATCAGTGTCCTACGTATGCCGAAAAAATATGGATTAAAAAAGGCGTGCCAGGCTCTTTTCTCTATGGATTGGCTAAAAGAAAGGAACAATGGAACAAGATGATTTGTACAAAGTGGCTTTAACCATGATCCCGAAGGTTGGAGCCATAACTGCCCGCAATCTAATCAGTTATTGTGGGGGCCTGGAGGCGGTCTTTAGCGCCCGGAAAAAGGAGCTCTGCTACGTTCCTGGAGTAGGGGAAGTATTGGCTAACCAAATCCTGAACTCTAGGGCTTTAGAATTGGCGGAGCAAGAAATTCAGTTGCTGGAAAGGGAAGGTATCCGGCCGATTTTTTATCTGGACAAAGATTATCCGGATCGCTTGCGGCCGTATACAGATAGTCCGCTTTTGCTGTACTATCGAGGAACGCAAGATCTCAATGCGCTCAGGATGGTAGCGATTATCGGTACTAGGAAACCAAGTCCATATGGTATCCATAGTTGCGAAGAGCTAGTAGAGGGTTTGAGGCCTTATCAAGTTACCACCATTAGTGGATTGGCTTATGGAATCGATGTAGCGGCACACCGGAAGAGCCTGCAATTGAATATCCCAACCATCGGGGTGTTGGCCCATGGATTGCAGCAGATCTACCCCGCTTCACACCGCCAGGTCGCTAGACAAATGGTGCAGGAAGGAGGCCTACTGACGGAGTATCCCAGCCACATTACGCCTAAGCGAGAACATTTCCCGATGAGGAATCGGATAGTGGCCGGACTCTGTGATGCTTTAGTTGTGGTAGAAACGGGCAGGGAAGGAGGATCAATGATCACGGCTCAGTTCGCCAATGACTACAATAAAGATGTCTTTGCCTTTCCTGGGCGAGTGAAGGATCCACATGCTGTAGGAGGGAATTATTTGATTAAAAGTCATCGGGCTGCCTTGATTGAACAGGCAGAAGATTTGGCTTACATCATGGGATGGCAGGAGGAAACTATAGCCACTGGCATCCAACAACAACTCTTCACGGAATTGTCCTCAGATGAAAAATTAGTTGTAGATTTACTCCGCAAAAATGAGGGAGCCAGTATTGATAAGCTCACCTATGAGAGTAGAATGACAGGTAGTTGCATGGCCGCGGTATTACTCAATCTAGAGTTCAAGGGCATGATCCGATCGCTACCTGGTAAAAGATATATGTTAATGTGATGCGACGATTAATTCAGCATGTTTTCTTGCTTTCAATTTCTTTGGTTGCCTGTAATAACAAATCCGGAGCACCCATAGAAAATAAGTTTGAACCCCTAGTTAAGCCGATTCTGAAAGAACGTCCGAGGAATATCATCCTCATGATTGGGGACGGCATGGGGCTGACTCAGATCACTGCCGGGATGTACCGCAATGGTAATAAACTGCAATTGGAAGAGTTTCCGATCGTAGGCTTGCACAAGCCCTATTCTTCAGACAATTTGATTACGGATTCGGCAGCCGGAGCCACAGCATTCGCTGCGGGAGTAAAGACCTACAATGGAGCCATAGCCGTGAAACCAGATTCGGTTCCGGTACCTACGATTCTAGAACAAGCGCAGAAGGATGGCCTAGCGACAGGCATGGTCACCACCTCGACGATTGTTCATGCCACACCTGCGGCTTTTCTAGCTCATAATGTTTCTCGAAATAATTTTCAGCAGATTGCACTAGATTACGCCAATTCCGGAGTAGATCTCTTGATCGGAGGTGGGCGGAAGTATTTCTATAAGCGCAAGGATCGACGCAATCTGATCCAAGAAATGAAGGAGCAGAATTATGCTGTGTCGGATTTCAATGACGAAACCTTTCAAGAGACGGTGCTAGACTTTGATCAGAAATTCGTTTACTTCACTGCTGAGACTGACCCCAGGACGGTACGTCAAGGCCGCGATTACTTACCCGCCGCCGCCCGTGCCGCCGCGAATTTTCTGGATAAACGAAGTGAGAAAGGTTTTTTTCTCATGATCGAAGGCGCACAGATTGATTGGGGTGGACACAACAATAATTCGGAATACATTATTACAGAAATGTTAGACTTCGATGCAACCATTGGGAATATTTTGAAGTTTGCAGAAGAAGATGGCGAAACCTTGGTAATTGTAACCGCTGACCATGAGACTGGTGGTTACTCCATTAATCCCGGTTCTACGATGGAAAAGATCATCCCCGGGTTTACTTCCGACTATCACACCGCTACCTTGATCCCGGTATTTGCCTATGGACCAGGATCATAGTTGTTTGGAGGGACCTATGAAAATACCGCCATCTACGACAAAATGAAAGAGGCCTTCGGCTTTTAATTCTGCAACAACGAAAAACCTGACTGTCTGCAATGAAGCAACTCAAAATTGGGGTGGCTCAATTCGAGCCACGTGATGGCGACAAGAGTTATAACTTGTCCCGAATCGAAACGCTAAGTGCGCAAGCTCATGCGCAAGGAGCCGAGGTGGTAAGTTTTCATGAAATGTCTATCACCGCCTACACTTTCTTTAAAGACCTTTCCTTAGAGCAAGTCAGAGCCTTAGCAGAACCGGTACCGGATGGACCGAGTGTTCGGAGACTTGTAGAGATTGCGAAATCTCTTGATATCCATTTATTAGCAGGCCTCGTGGAGATCGATGACGGTCAAATCTACAACACTTATGTCTGCGTTAATGGTGACGGATTGGTAGCGAAATTTAGAAAACTACATCCTTTTATTAGCCGATACATGAGCCCCGGGAACGCCTATGTCACTTTTGACATCAAGGGGTGGACCTGCGGGATCTTGATTTGTTATGACAACAATGTCATTGAAAACGTGCGGGCCACCACTTTGCTGGGCGCGGAATTGATTTTTGCCCCTCATGTGACCGGTTGTACGCCTTCCGCTATGCCCGGCCGAGGATACGTGGATCATGAATTATGGGAGAAACGTCATACAGATCCCGTACCACTCCGCATGGAATTTAATGGGCCGAAGGGAAGAGCGTGGCTCCTACGCTGGCTACCCGCCAGAGCTTATGATAATGGGATCTACTATGCTTTTACCAACCCTATCGGCTACGATGGAGAACATCTGAAAAATGGAAACGCGATGATCCTGGATCCTTATGGTAATATCGTTACGGAGGTCCAGTCTTTTGAGGATAGCGTCCAAGTGGCCAGCATCTCTGCGGATAAACTAGAACTGGCAGGAGGTTATCGATACCGAAATGCCCGCCGCCCGGATTTATACCGAGAGATACTAGGGGCGGATCATAGTGCCCATCTGAAACCGGTTTGGATGAAAAAATAAGTCTTTTATGCCTAAGCATGTATTGATTTTGGGTTGTGGCCGGAGCGGCACCTCTATCTTTGGTGAATTGTTTGAGCAACTTTCTTGCTATACTTACTACAGCGAACCTCCCTATGCAAGTCTCAAGCATTTGAATTACCAAAAGCCTCAGGCGGTGAAAGTGCCTAAGGAATCAAGCGGATATCTACCTACTCCAGGCTTGTCCTTTCCACTGGACGACCTTCTACAAACTTTTGCTGGGCAACTCCAGGTGTATTGGCAAGTTCGGCATCCTTTGGACACGATCTGTTCGCTACGGGTGGGTATTTCTCGGAACTGGGGGCATCATCCACGGCCTCATGATTGGCAGGAATGGTTAAGTAAACCACTACTGGCACAATGTGCTTACCATTGGAATTATATCAATACGGTAGGCTATCAGAAAGTCCATTCTATAGTAACACTATCTCGCTTTGAAGATATGATTGCAAATCCGCTTGGCTTTGCAGGGCATATTGCAGCTCAGTTGGGAGTAGAAATAGCAAAACACCAATCAGAACTAGAGGCCTGGGCGCGGCGTGTACAGAACACTAATAACAAGGATTTTGTAGAGGCGAAAACCTCTCGACCCTATTCCACTGCGGATCACCAGGTGCGAGTGGGGCGTTGGCGAGAGAATCTTTCAGAAGGAGAAGTAGCGGGGATTTTACCTTTGATCAATGCTACTATGCAAGGATTTCACTACGAAGTGAGCTAATACTAGTCGATTTTTGGTCAGCTAGTACTGTTCGCGCTTGTTATTATACTTGTCGAAATTTTAGATTTGCTGTTGGAAAGGCTAATTTTAGTGATCTATTGTGCTCTCCTTGCCCAATATGAGTGTACTTCAACCCTTATTTAGCCCGGTATCTAATCGAGTTGAAAGTACTTGCTGCCTTGCAACATATGGAACTGAAAGCGATATACTTTACCTACTGCAGAGGATGTCACAAAAAGCGTATCCTCCTATTGTCTTGCCAACTTCTCTTGGCTAGTATCTGTCATATGCTACCGCTCGCAGTTGCTGCTGATTCAAATCCAAAACTGAGATTTCAAGTAGAAAGTATTGGTAAACTGGCAGGCCTGAATTCCACCGATATTCAAGCCCTATACCAGGATCAGGATGGCTATATCTGGATTGGGAATAAACCAGGTGTTACCCGTTTTGACGGTTATACCTTTCAAAATTATACGAAGGCTAAGGATCAGGTTTTGGGGCCTATCTATAGCATTATCGAGGATCGATCTGGGACAGTTTGGGTGGGTGGTGTGAATGGACTTTTTTATTGGCAGGGCGGACAATTTCATGCTAGTTCAATACCTAAGGAGCACATCAAGGCTTTACGGTTGGGAAGCCAGGGCGAACTTTGGGTAGCAGGCTTAGGGTTTGTCCCATTCGCTCTTTCTTCCGCGGATCTAGAGCAACTAAAGACCGGGAGACTAGTACACATTCAAGCTATCCGGTCGAGGTCAGTTTGGGAGCATGTCATTGGGAATTTTCGTGTTTGGGGTATGGATATAGATAACAATGGAGTGGTTTGGTTTGGATTGGATAGCCGGCATGTATCCTATGATGGGACGGACTTAAATTTGCATTGGAAGGATACCACCGTTGTACACCAATATTCAGCGATAGCTGCTTTTCATCAAGACAGCGTGTTTTGGGGCTCTGAGGATACACCTGCTCTCTTTCAGAAAGCAGGTGAAGTAACGCCAGTGGAGGAGACTACCAATGCGGCTGTTACTTATATCATTACCAAAACGGATTCGGCAACCTATTTTCTGACAACTTTTCAGTTGCTAGAACTAAAGAGGGGTAAGTGGACCACCCTGCATACTTTTGATCGGTACGCAAGCTTGTATTTTAAAAATATGATCTTGGATCGAGAAGGAAATTTTTGGGTAGGTGGAGTCGGGGATCTGCTCAAGTTGAGCCCCAATACTTTTGAAGTAAGGACGGAAGATGATACGCCTTGGGTGGGGAGTAATCATTGCATTGAGCAATTGAGCTCAGGAGAGATTTATATTGGGGGGAATCAAGCCAGAGTGAATCTGTATCATCCAGATTCTGCCAGAATGCTTTTTCAGCTGGATGTACCAAGAAACTCTATTCTAGGTGATATAGAAGAACACCATGATGGACTTTGGTTTGCTACAAGTATGGGAGGCTTGGTATTTAGAAAAGACGGAATATCTCAGCAATATACTACACGCGAAGGACTAAGAGACAACGGGCAGTACTTTCTCCGGGTGGATCGTACAGGAGATTTTTGGTCTGGAGGAGATGGGGGTATTACGAAAATAATTCGAAATCAAGGTGGAGTAATAAGCTTTGAGAACTATATGGCGGCCTTTCCCGGCGTGGACACAGATTTCCCCTTATTTGTAGATATGTTTCGTGGGCCTGATCAAGGTGTTTGGGCGATTGGTGATAAAGGCCTCTATAAGATAGGAGGGGAGGAACTTATACATACTAAGATTGGGCTTGCCTCAAACCCTAGGCCTATCCTTACTGCTGTGCAAAGATATAAAGGTCAAATCTGGTTGAGTACACAAGGAGAGGGCTTATGGCAGTGCCAATTTGCATCAGCTGAAGAACTACAACTAGTCCGTCGCTGGACGGAAAAGGATGGCCTACTCTCTGATGTATTATTTGACCTCCACATGGATAAGCTAGAGCGCATCTGGGTAGTTAGCCAAGGCGGTATTTGCAGGATAAACTTGAGTGATCAATCCGGAGAGGTGGAGTGTTTTGATAGAAGAGATGGCTGGATCGACGAGGCCAGCGCTCACTTTCGTTTATTGGAAAGTGAGGATAGCTTGCTTTGGGCTATAAGTAAAACTAGTATTGTAAATTTCCCGCTATACAATCTTTCTACCAATCAAATTAAGCCTCAGGCTTTTATCAATAAAGTCGCACTTTTGAATGGTGAGGATGATATCTATCGATTTTCAGCATCGCCGGCAGATAGGCATCTGTTACCCCAGAATTTGATTTTACCCTACAACAAAAATTTCCTAGAGTTTCAATTCTCAACGACTAGCCATACCCAGGTGGCTAAAAATAAATTCAGATATCAACTGGAAGGCTTGAATCCGGCTTGGAGCACCCCCGCAGAGGATCGGGATATTCTGTATTCTGATCTCCGCCCAGGCTTTTATACCTTCCATTTGATGGCCGCCAATAATAGCGGTCTTTGGGGCGAAAAGATCAGTTTCTCTTTCAGAATTCTTTCCCCTCTTTGGTGGCGATGGTGGGCCATACTCGCTTATGTGGTGGCATTGATTTGGGGCATTAATAAAGTGTATCGCTTCCAATTAGCACGGCAGGTCACCTTGTTAGAAAACAAACGACTTCGCGAACTAGATCAGGTGAAGACAAACTTGTACACCAACATCACCCACGAATTTCGTACCCCCCTCACCGTTATTTTAGGCATCACACAACAAATCCGGAAAGAGGCCAAAAAAGCCACCCTTCCTAAGTTGCAGCTGATCCAACGTAATAGCCAGCAGTTGTTTGAGTTGATCAATCAGATGTTGGATCTTTCTAAACTGGAATCGGGGTATATGCGCCTAAATCTCATGCAAGCGGATATTGTTACCTACCTAAGTTATTTGGTGGCATCATTTACCTCTTATGCTGAGCAAAGGGAAATAGATCTTCAATTTTCTTCCCGAAAGGAACGCCAAATCATGGATTTTGATCCAAAGGTGATCCAACAAGTTTTATCCAATCTGTTAAGCAATGCCTTGAAATTTACACCGGCAGGGGGGGAGATAGCTGTCGAATTGGACGAGCAAGACGGCTACTTTCAGCTGCAAGTGCGAGATACTGGAGAAGGCATTGATGAAGAACAACTGAAACATATCTTTGACCGCTTCCATCAAGTAGATACCAGTACAACCAAGGTACACGAGGGGACTGGTATTGGACTTGCATTGGTCAAAGAGTGGGTAGATCACATGAAAGGTCGTATCACGGTACAAAGTGAGATCGGTCTAGGGAGTACCTTCCTACTTGAATTACCGATCACTACTGCGGCTACCCTTTCAAAGGCTCCTGTTCAGGAATCCGATCTAGATACTGAGCCAGCCTTAAGCCCCGCGCTGCCTGATGCTAATCCCTTAAACCTTCCTTTGGTCCTGCTGATTGAAGACAATGCTGATGTGGCCCAATACCTTCGTTTGGCTTTAGCCAATAGATACCAATGTATCCATGCGGTAGATGGTCAAGAGGGCGTGGACATGGCTTGGGCTCAGATTCCTGATTTGATAATTAGTGATGTGATGATGCCTCAGATGGATGGCTATGAAGTCTGCCGATTACTGAAAAATGATGAGCGTAGCAGCCATATTCCGATTATTTTACTCACGGCCAAGGTTGACTTCGAAGATCGAATGGTAGGTTTATCAGAAGGGGCAGATGCCTATCTAGCCAAACCATTCGCAGAAGAGGAGTTAATGATTAGAATGGAAAAATTGTTGGATTTGCGAAAGCAACTCCAGCAGAAATACAGTCGGACATTTCTAACGGATACTACCTTTAGTTCCAAACGAGAACAAATCGAAGATCCATTCCTTGCAAAAGTGGAATTGGCGATATTAGAACACTTAGAAAAAGAGAATTTTGGCTCCGAGGACTTGGCCAAAGCCCTTTTCTTGAGCCGTTCCCAGCTTCATCGCAAAATCAAAGCTTTAACTGGCAAATCCGCGTCTATATACCTTCGGATGATTAGGCTTAGAGAAGCGCAGAAATTGCTGGCTGATCCCGGTCGCAGTATTTCTGAAATTGCCTATCAGGTCGGCTTCAAATCTCCCGTTTATTTCTCCCAGATTTACAAAGAAACTTTTGGTGTACCTCCTAGTGAGCGGCGTTCATAGCCCTTTTACAACAATATAGAAAGGGGACGCAACAATATATTAAATCTGACGACTGCCATTCGTGTACCTTTGCAACGTATTGATTTACAAATACATATTATTCCTAATAATTGATGCCTTTGAAAAAACTTCTGGTAGTGAGAAAATAGAAGGAAAATAATTGCTACCGCAGCACGTCTATATACCTTCGGATGATCAGGCTTAGAGATGTACAGAAATCGCTGATCGGATCAGCTTTAAATCCCCCGTTTATTTCTCCCAGATTTAGAAAGAACCCTTTGTCGTACCTCCCAGCGAAAATCGAAAATAAGCTTGTGCCACAATATCGAAAGTACCTAGAACCATAACTTAAGCTTCGGTTTTGGATTGATTTTAGTAATGGTTTGATATTCAGAGAGATAGGCCTTTTGTAATCGTGGATTTCCAGAGCTAAGGACAATCCCATTTGATGACAGTAGTCCTTTCCAGGCTGACAAGAATACAAGAAAGTGTATCAGCATCGTGACTTTCTAGCCTATTCCTCAGCCTTTGTTGCGTGCCTGTCTAGAACTAGATAGATTTTTTACCAACAATAGAGCGCATTTGACATACTATCTAACACAAGAAGTATAAAAACACCCTTCTCTGACCACAAAAATTGTCAGAGAATCAAAAACACTTA
>JAHQWA010000472.1 GCA_019634045.1 Saprospiraceae bacterium | reverse complement strand
TTAGAGCGCAAAAGTACGAAAAGGCTAGGCTTTAGGCAATTTTTGCTTGAAAGTCGACAGGAAAGACAAAGGCCTCAAACAAAAATGTGCTGCGTGGAGTAGATCGAATCTTAATTGTGGTGAAATGGTGTAACGAAAATGGAGTTTTATCATTAAGTATAAAAGCTTGATCTTAAACGGTTATGCTGCCTTTTGGACGGTCGCCATGGCTATGGGATTTAGGCGGAGCTAGAGGAACTAAAATCTTTGGAAATTCGTTAATTATATACTGGGCACTTGATTTTGGAAAGGAGTGCCTCCTGTCATTACTAAAACCACTATTTCTAAATACAAACCCTGTTGTATGATCTTACTAAAACCTGCGCTCCAATCCGCTTGGCGGATTAATCTTCTATTATTTTTCGCTATTAACCTTTCCGTTGCTCAACCCACCGCCATTTTCAACCTGCACTTTGATTTAGACCGAGATGAGTTGACTACTGAGGCAAGCAATCAACTGTATGAAGCTATTGGTGATTTGCCGAAGCCGGAGGTTTATCGGGCAGTGTTGATCGGCCATACGGATCAACAAGGTAGCTTAAGCTATAATCAGGACTTGTCTGAACGTCGTGCCGAAACAGTGAAGAATTTTCTGGTAGATAATGGTTTTGTGGCAGAGCAGGTGGAATATTCAGGTAAAGCTTTCTTGGATTTGATGATCGATCAAACTACGGAAGCGGCCTATGCAAAGAATCGACGAGTATCGGTCATTTTTGAAAAGGATTACCGAAACGTCCCGTCCAATTACTACTATCTCTCCGCCCAACAGCCTACTTCTATCAAAGATGATCGCTCTGGTACTGAAATTGATATCCCAGAAAATGCTTTTGCCACTGCGGATGGAGCTATTTATGAAGGGGAGGTCATTTTGATGTATAGGGAGTTCAGAGATTTTGCTGATTTCATGGCTACGGATATGCCCATGAACTTTGATGGTGGAGAGCGGGGGCACTTTTACTTCAACTCCACCGGCATGTTTGAGATGCGCGCCTTTGATGAAGAGGGCCATCCACTTGGGCTAAACAATGGCAAGTCCATTGACCTGGCGTATCCCCAATCCCAATTGGCGGTAGGTGCTCAGGTTTGGCAGTTCAATGATGAAAAGAATCGTTGGCAAAATGGAGAAGATCAGCTGGCCTTTACTGGAGAAACAGAGAGGATAAGCGTACCGGTAGATACGATCGATCGCCTGTTGGACAGTTTGTACCTCGGTGTGGTGAGCGAAATGGCAATTCAATCTGATGTATTTCTCGGGCAATTGAATACGGCATATGAGCGGATTCCAGAAATTATTGGCTCCACAACGGCTTATTCTAATAACTATTCACCGCTTCTTGATGGAAACAGTTTTAGAACCAGGTTTCGAGGTAGAAACGTGAAAGGTTTGTATGCGGGGACGCATTATGTAGGACATTTGGATTCGGCGTCCATACATGAGAACCCGATGTACTATAACATAGCACCTAAAGAAGTGGAAGAGACAGCTTCAGCGATTATTATCCAGTTTGAAGATTTGAGTGGGGAGAATCCGGAATGGGCATCCCTAGCGGGGTCCTCCTGGAAAATTCGTAAAAAGGATTTAAAAGTGAAGAAACTCGATAAGGATCAACTGCTGGCTAGATTCGCAGACCTTCGCGTATCTCACCAAAAGCGGATGCGACATTTTCGACTCCAACTTAAATTGGATGGCAAAGTAATTTCTCTACCCGCAATCTGGCACAAAATGGATGGGCAAACTGCCAATCGCAAGGCAAGAGAACTTGCTTTTAATCAATATAGAAAGGACTTGCGCGTAAGACGCAAAGCCTTTGACCAAAAGATCAAGGAGCAATCTGATGAACTAAATTATTACCTGACAGCTTTAAAACTATTGTTGCCGAAAGATCTAGGCTTGGATAGCCTGCAATTCTCCTTTATGGACATTGCCACGTCTATTCATAATATCCATTGGAAGGAATCTAGGATGAAGCGTTACTATGATGATAGGGCAGGTAAAGATCCGATGCGACTGGGTGGCCGCTCCTTCTTGGTGGCACAAGCAGCCCATTTGAAGGAACATTATTTGAATCGCTCTTTTTCCAAGGATCAATGGATAACATTGCTTAAATCGTTTGACCCTCGTGTTTCTTATGATGAAGTGACCTATGTTACTACCTATAAAGAATTGGGTAACCCTGTTCCACGCTTTAATATAAGTACCCTAGGCGTGTTTAATTTTGATGTGCTAAAACGTTTTAAGGAGGAACAGGAATTAATGGCCCAATTCAAAGATGAAGCAGGTCAGCATATTGATTTTGCGCGAGTGGAGGTGATTAATCATCGACTGAACGGATTGCTACGTTACAAAAAAGAGAAAATCCATATAGATCTTAAATCACCAAACACCTTGGTCGTTTATGCCAAAGATGGTCGCGTATTTTATTTGAAAGCGGATGAGTTGATGAAATTAGATCTTCAAAATAGAAAAGCCTACGCCTTCACAGTGAAGGATTTAGGCGACTACCGGTCCAAACCTTCCTTATTCCGGAATCTTTTAAGCTATGCAGACAATGGATAATGGGGTGGTTAGCTAGTGAAACAGGAACCGGCAGCTGTGCTTGATGGCGCATCTGCCGGTGCTGCTAAGGGATGAGGCTCCTGTAGAATGGATGATGAGAAAAGGGTGTAATCCTTAACAAACTTCCTTAAATTCGCGGTGAATTACATTATTAATAAAATCACCGGTGTTTATGAGGATTCTGTTTTTTTGCTTAGCGCTGGCAGGTCTGACGTTGATGGGGTGCGAAAGTACTAATCCCAATTATCAGGAAGAGGCTGCCGACCCGGCTTTTTTCCATCGTTCCATGAAGAAACTAACGGATGTTATTGTTCATGACATCTTTTCTCCTCCCGTAGCCAGTCGAATTTATGCCTACCCCTCTATAGCTGCCTTTGAAATTGCAGCAAAAGGAGATAGTACCTATCAAAGTCTGGTAGGCCAACTGACGGATCTCGATGCCTTGCCTCAACCCGAGGCTGATCAGGAGTATTGCTTTCCTTTGGCGAGTATCCATGCTTTTCTATCGGTTGGGAAAGAATTGATATTTTCCGTAGATAGTATTTCTGCCTTTCAGGACAAGATATATCAAGAGTTTGAGGCGGTGAAAATGCCAAAAGCGGTCTACCGTCGTTCCTTGGCATATGGTGAGGAGATGGCTGCTGCCATTATGGAGTGGGCTAAAAAAGATATGTACAACGAGACTAGAACCTACCCCAAATTCAGTATTCTAGATGAACCTGCCCGCTGGCAACCTACCCCACCAGACTATAAGGATGGTATTGAGCCTCACTGGCGAGAAATCCGTCCCTTCGTGATTGATTCTGCCCAGCAGTTTTCTCCTCCTCCTCCCACACCTTACGATATGGATGAGGAAAGTCTTTTTTACGAGGAGTTGTTGGAGGTGTACAATGCCTTAAAAGAGGAAAAAGAAGAGCGACTAGCCATTGCAGAGTTCTGGGATTGTAACCCTTATGTTTCACATCATACAGGACATGTGATGTTCGCTACTAAAAAGATTACTCCTGGTGGGCACTGGATCGGGATTTCAAAGTTGGCCTGCGAAAAGAAACAGACGAACTTCATGCAAACGATAGAAGCCTACGCCTTGACTTCGATTGCCTTGGCAGATGCCTTTATCAGTTGCTGGGATGAAAAATATCGAAGTAATTTGATTCGCCCAGAAACGGTTATTAATCGATATTTGGATGAAGACTGGGCGCCTGCTTTGCAGACTCCACCTTTCCCTGAGTATACCAGTGGACATAGCGTAATATCTAGAGCAGCAGCTATTGCCTTAACCTCTTTGTTTGGGGATGATTTTGCTTTTGATGATACCACGGAAGAAGAGTATGGTCTACCAATGCGTTCTTTCACTTCTTTCAAACATGCTTCGGAAGAAGCGGCGGTGAGCCGATTGTACGGCGGCATTCACTACCGACCAGCGATCGATAATGGGGTAAGTCAAGGAGAAAAGGTGGGTAGCTATATCGTAGCGAATTTGAAATTGAAAAAATAATTCAGAAGGCGGAAGCGGGAAATTGGAAAACAGGAGCCTTTTAACGCACCATTTACTTCCGATTTCCCACTTCAGGTTTCCTACTTTGTTCAGATGCAATTGCAAAAAATCGGCCTGTTTCTAGGCCCCGTTCTTTTTTTACTTTTTTTAATTCTTCCTGTTCCCAGCGGCTTGGAACCGGTCGCCTGGCGGGCGATCGCGATGGGAGCCTTTATGTTGGTGTGGTGGATCACTGAAGCGGTGCCACTACCCGTCACCGCCCTAATACCGATGGTACTCATCCCTTTGTTGGGGATTAGTGATATGAAAACGGCTACGGCACCCTATGCGAACCCCATTGTATTTTTATTTATGGGAGGCTTTATGATTGCCATCGCCATGGAAAGGTGGAATTTGCATCGGCGTATCGCCTTGAATATTGTCAGGATCACGGGTACCAATGCCAATCGAATCGTTCTCGGGTTTCTACTGGCTACCGGAGGCTTAAGTATGTGGATCAGCAATACCGCCACGACGGTTATGATGTTACCCATTGCTACTTCGGTAATTGATTTGCTGACCAAAGGAGAAGCCAAAGATGAATACAACCCAAAGCAAGTCCGCAATTTTGCGTTGACACTGCTATTAGGAATCGCCTATGCTGCTAATGTAGGAGGGACGGCAACGATTATTGGTACGCCTCCAACGGTGGTCTTTGTTGGATTCATGAAAGATACCTACGGGGTGGAGGTAAGTTTCGCAAAATGGATGATCCTAGGATTACCTTTCGCCGCCCTGATGATCGCTATCATTTATTGGGTTTTAGTCAAATTGCTCTACCCGAACCATATGGGACGCTTTGGGCATGCGCAGCAATTGATCCGAGATGAGTTAGCCCGCTTAGGAAAGCTAAGTAAGGGAGAAAAACGCATTCTAATTATTTTTGTTAGCACGGCCCTGGCCTGGATCATTCGTCAACCACTTGATAACCTATTGCCGGGTATTTCAATTAGCGATACACTCATAGCTATTGCGGCTACGATTATGCTTTTTGTGGTGCCAGTGAATTTTGGCGAAGGAAAATATGTCTTGGATTGGAAAGATACAGAACGTCTCCCTTGGGGAATTCTACTTCTATTTGGAGGAGGCTTGAGTTTGGCGGGCGCTTTGCAACGGACGGGCTTGATCGATTTGGTGGGGCAGCAATTTGAGGCTGCTTCAGCCACTGCATTTTGGATATTATTGGGCTTGACTGCGGTTTCCTTATTTCTGACTGAAGTCATGTCTAATCTAGCTCTGGTTGTGGTATTTCTTCCTGTGGTAGGAGGAATCGCTATGGGCTTAGATGCGGAGCCCATTTTGTATTGCATTCCGGTGACTCTAGCCGCGAGCTGTGCTTTTATGTTACCCATGTCAACGCCGCCAAATGCCATCGTATTTGCCAGTGGCCATTTACGGATTCCACAAATGATGAAAGCGGGAATTGTACTAAATACTATCGTTATCCTACTCATCGCTTTAATGGCTAAATACCTGATGCCGCTCTTGTTTTAACGAAGAAGGGCCACCCCAAAAGGATAGCCCCGCTTTTTCTTTAGCTAGTAAATCCAGGAACTAGAATTTACCATTTTCATTCTTCCATTCAGCGCGAGCTGGAATTTCTTCAATGGTATCCCAATGCTCTACGATTTTCCCATTCTCGATACGGAATAGGTCGTAAAAGGCCACCTCTTTGTTCATAAACTTTCCTTCTGAACCGGTCAGTACAAAGTTTCCTTCGCCCAAGATGAAATGGTTCTTGTGGTACTCCATCGGCATTCCTGCTTTCGCAAGGGCTTCAATCGCCTCTCCCAAGCCGGCCAAACCATCCTTTACACCAGGGTTATGCTGAGCATATTCTTCAGTAGATACGTAGTCGGTAATTTTTTCTGGGTGCTCACCCATTAAAATATCTTTCATGAATCCTTTGATGAAGGTTTTGTTCTCCTCCGTTTTGGCTAGGTCGGTAGATTCGGTAGGACCGTCCGTCTGTGTTCTTCCAGAGGCTGTTTCAGTTGCTATTTCCTGTAAGTTATCCCAGTGTTCTACGATGAGGTCGTTTTCAAAACGGAAGACATCAAAGCCAATCTTTGGTCCAAAGAAATCATATTCAGTATGGGTGAAAACGAAATCCCCATCTTCAAAAGCTCTTACTACTTTGGCTTTAAATCCACCTGGAGGCGCTGCTGCTACTACTGCTCCAAATCCTGCTAAGCCATCACCTACACCCAGGTTATGTTGGATGTACTTTTCTGGATTGATGTAGGAGATGGGCGTCTGATCTCCGGTATTTAGACTGTTCAAAAGCGCCACGGCTTTTTCTTTGTTACTGATTGACATAGTTGTTTCTTTTTCAGTTGAAGAGTTTGATTGAGTGGTGCCACAGCTAAGTAATAGGCCGAAAAGGGCTGATATAGCTATGATTTGTAATCCTTTCATGTTTGTGTTTTTGTTTAATTAGTTACTGCAAAGGTAGGGTAGGGAGGAAGGCAAGGAAAGGTGAGAACGCGCATTTGGACTGTAGAAATGGGAAAGTTGGGTGCTGGTGAATTGAAAATGTAGAATGGGGAATATAGGATGAGGAAAAGGGACAGGTTAGAGCTGATATTTTTGGCGGAATTGTTCTGGAGAGGTTTGTGTATACTTCTTGAAGTACTTGAACATGTTGCTAGGTTCGTCAAAGCCGGCTTGATAGGCGATTTCCTTGACTTGGAGGTCGGAGTTTACCAGTAGTCGTTTGATCTGTTTAATTACGATCTCGTCGATGAAGGTTTTGGCGGGTTTGTGGAGTACACTTTGGACGATGTTATTTAAGGTCTTTGTAGATACCCCCATTTTTAGCGCGTAGTCCTTTACGCGTTTGGTTTGAAAACACTCTTGCTCCACTAGGTTCTGGAATTGTACGAAAGACTCTAAGTATTTTTTATCCTGTAAAATCTGATTTTTGTTGGCCTTGAAACGATAGATCTTGTTGAAGAGAATATGAAGGAGACTTCGTATGATTGGAGATGAATACTGATCGCGTTGGGCAAAGAATTCTTTACTCATCTCCTGAATTAGGTGATTAACTTCTGTCAATTCTACAGGGTCTAATTCTACCAAGGGGGAGCCCATTAATTCATTAAATATCTGTAGGGTTTTCAGTACCTCAGTCTGATCAAAGTAACTGATCACAAACTCTTCGGTGAACAAGATCATATGCCCTTTAGCCCC
>JAHQWA010000471.1 GCA_019634045.1 Saprospiraceae bacterium | reverse complement strand
GAGCCCCCGGTGCTAAGAACGGATGTGCTGTACCAGATCATTGAGGCATACGGTAGTATTTTTCCCAATCTACAGAAAGTAGACGCCAACTATCCGAGCGCGACCTACCTAAGAACACTCGTCAAGAAAGGCTGTGCTGGAAATGGTCTCAAAACACCGGTGATGGAGTATATTGGAAAAGGGAAAAGCACGGAAGGATCGCGATGGATCATTAGGCAGGTAGATGGGGCAGATGGGGTAGTCAATATTGCGGTGTGGGGTGGAGCATGCGATGTAGCGCAAGCGCTGTTCGATGTGCGAGATACTAGGTCAGCAGCCGAAGTTCAAGCATTCATAGCTAAATTGAAGGTTTATTTTATCGGCAAACAGGATTCCAGTAACCAGTGGATGCTAGATAACTTTCCTGATGTATGGCTGATCTTAGGTTCGTCAACGGATGGCAACAGCTGGAATTCCTCCTATCGGGGCATTTTTTTGGGGGGTAATATGCAATCAACCTCGCGGGAATGGCTTAAGCAGTACGTCATTGGGCAACATCCCTTGGGTAGTTTATATCCGGACAAGGCCTGGACAAAGGGCGGGACAGGAAATCCTCATGGGGCCATGAAAGAAGGAGATACACCTTCCTTTTTCTTCTTCTTAAATAATGGATTGAATATGGCTGAACGACCGGAATGGGGGGGCTGGGGCGGAAGGTTCCAGCAATCTGGTCAGCCGTATTATGGCGATGCGGAAGATACTGTTTTTGATGTATCTGTTAATGCAAAGGTCACCAACGCCAAAGCCACCGTTTTCAGATGGCGGCCAGATTTTCAGGCAGATTTTGCTGCAAGGGTGCAATGGGGGCGGGGTGTATCGGAGCATATTAACCGGTATCCAATGGTCAAGCTTAAGCAAGACCAGTCTAAGGGACCTTTACGTTTGTCTGCGAAGCCAGGGGAAAAGCTAATCGTAGACGGGCGGCGTTCCACTGATCCGGATGGAGATAGACTCTCTTTTGAATGGATGGTTTACCAGGAGGCGGGGTCTTTTCCCGATCCAGAAAGGATAATGCTAAGCGGTGAGAAAAGCGCACAAGTTAGCCTCGTTCTTCCCTCAGTGGGCAGTGGCATGATACACTTGATCTTGAAAGTTAGAGATCATGCAACATACCCCTTGACTTCCTACAAGCGTGTAATTATCGAGGTGGATTAAGGTAGGAGAAGAAGAAGCCACCAGAAAAGAGAAAAGTCATCCCCTATAGAACTTACATAGGGGATGACTTTTATCCTCTCGATTAGAGAAACTGGAATTTATGCCAGTTGCGCTCAATATCATTAACTGGCATTGGCCCGTAACCAAGTCAGTACTTCTTGTACCTTCTTTGTGGCGGTATCCTCAGGGAGTGTGATCTCCTTACAAGTTTGCAGGTCAATTCCAACTGCTTTTCCCGATTCCCCTTGCTCTCGAAGTACCAAGAACCGATTATTCTTAGCGCTTTTAGGAATATTGGTATTGAGTGCCTTCCCTGCCTGGAATAGTGGATTGACTTTGAATTCATCGGCATCATAATCATATTGGGGGATAATGGCTTGCAAACCGGCATCAGCAGATGGGACCATAAACATGGAGTGAAAATCTCCGGTTTTAGTTTTGAATTCGGCATAGGGTAGGAGCGCTTTAGGATTATCCTTATTCGTTAGATCAAAGACAAAAGTCCCCATGTCTTGTGCATATCCAATGAGGTAATCTTCCCAAACTTCCAGCCGCTGTATCATGCCAGACTGAGCATCATCCGTTGAGCGTTTGTTTAGGAAACCAGGCGAAAGTGGTGCAAGCAATTCTCGATTGAGCACATCGTAACAGTAGATTACATCTGCCCCCCTGATGCCGACCAATTGACTGGTATTATTGTAGACGATTTCAGCAATGTAATAAGGAAAGTCTGGGCTACTGCTTACCGGCAAGATTTCCCGTTGGACTTCCTCGCAAGTCTTGGTATCTGTAACGACCAAGATTCGATGTCCCTCCCCGTAATCGGGATCGTTAGTCGATTCATCGGCAAGGACGGTGATTAAGAGTTCCTGTTGATCAAGCCAGGTTTGGTTTCCGTCTAGGATTTTTCCCGCTAGGGTGCAATCATGAGAAGCACGGGCAGTCGTATCGCTTGCATTTGTGCCAGGCGAAGTTGCACTGGTATCTGCCGGTGTCGGTTCTGTTTGCGAAGTGCTGCTGGGAACATCACCTCCACAAGACAAGATGAGAGAGACGGTTAAGACTAAGGCTAATTGGATGATATATCGCATTGGTCTTTTGTTATTTGTTACAAATTTGCTCCAAAGATACTAAGAAGCCAGCTGAAATTTTGCTTTGTTATTACTGATGATACAGCTACTCGCACGATCAACGGTTAAACCCCCGCATCTATTGTGATCAACAGTTTTTCGATTTTCAATTAGGTTTTGACAGTATTTACGAATGGTTTCGTAGATAAAACTTGCTTTTACGAACTCTTTCGTATATGTTTGTAGTACGAAGTTGTTCGTATTAAAATTTAGAGGAATGAAATCACTACCAAGGCCAACAGATTCGGAGCTGGCAATCCTGCAAGTGTTGTGGGAAAATGGGCCTTCCACGGTTCGATTTGTCAACGAGCAATTAAACCTGCAACGAGAAGTAGGATACACTACTACTTTAAAGCTTATGCAGATCATGGCGGAGAAAGGCTTGGTGTCTCGCAATACCGAAACTAGGACACACATTTACAAAGCTACACTTACCGAGCGGGAGGCACAGCGTAATCTACTGGATAAATTTGTAGATACAGCCTTTAGAGGTTCTGCCGTGAAACTGGTGATGCAGGCCTTAGGTAACCACAAAACCTCTAAAGAAGAATTAGAAGCCATTAAGGCGCTTATCGAAGCAAAAGAAAAAGAAGATAAATGATGCTCCTGACTGATTTTTTAACGGCGCCATGGGCCATTGCCCTGGGGTGGACCGTGTTGCATTCTCTCTGGCAAGCTTTCCTCTTGGCTGCTATCTTAGCCTTATTCCTCCGTCTTAGACCTACTCTTCCCGCCCTCTGGCGTTATCGGCTAGCCTATAGTGTATTAGTGGCTGTATTTGCAATGGCGGCCTTTAATTTTTACCAGTTGTATGATCCAGTAGTTACCGACATGACGGTCCCCCTTGCTTGGGAAACAGAAGGTACTTTTCCGGTCGAACTTCTAGCCTCAACCCAATGGGAAGACTTGCAGACTCGGATTTTGGCTTATTTGGAGAACCATCTTCCTACCATAGCTGGATTTTGGCTTATTGGATTCGGCTTTTTTACGCTACGCCTTTTTGGCGGACTGGCTTACGTTCATCGCTTAAGGTACCGAGGGATAGAGCCCTTGGACCCCATCTGGCAGTATAGGCTGGACCAACTAACGGCTCAGGTAAAGCTGAAACGTTCGGTGAAGATTCAGGCTTCCAATTTAGTTAATGTACCGGCCGTAATCGGAGTGGTAAAGCCCCTGATTCTAGTGCCGGTTGGATTGATCAATCGACTGGAAGTAGAGGAGGTGGAAGCTATCTTGATCCATGAATTGGGGCACATTTGGCGGCAAGACTTTCTACTGAATATCATTCAGTCGATTATAGAAGTGCTATTTTATTTTAATCCAGCGGTGTGGTGGATATCTGCATTGATCCGTATCGAGCGAGAGAATTGCTGTGATGACATGGCAGTTGAATTGTGCGGTAACTCTTTATTGTATGCCAAATCCCTGATGCAGTTGCAAACGGATGAGTCAAACAGTCCTACTTTGGCCATGACCTTGGTAGGAAAGAGAATGCCCTTGCTCAAGCGGGTACAACGGATATTAGACCCTTCGCACAATCATTCCAGTGCTATGGAAAAGTTAATGATCACTTTGCTGTTACTCATCGGGCTGAGCTGTATGTCCTTGAGTAAACAAGCAGCAACAGCCGAGGCCATACCGGAGCCTCAACCTGACCCATCTTCCTTTGTTATTTTACAAGAGCCCAGCCCCGAGCCAGTACCTAAGCCATCCCCCTCACCGATGGATACGCTACCCGAAGGCCGTTTTAGCTTCAACGTGAATGACAATGGAAAAAAAGTAAAGGCCTATCTAGAGGATGGTAAGCTTAAGCGCTTATCCATCGATGGAAAATCTGTCCCATCGGAAGCGTTGAGCGATTATGAGGATTACGTAGAAGAGTTGTTGGCAGATGCGCCACCACCACCACCTCCTCCGCCACCCCCTGCTCCACCCGCGCCTCCTGCTCCTACGGTTCCCTCCGCTACACCCGCACCAGCGGCTACACCAACTCCACCGACCCCTCCAACGCCTCCTGCACCTCCATCGCCTGGCGTCGGTGAATATATCTTTAAGAAAGAGATGAAGACGACTAAGGACAAGAAAAAGGTAAAACCGGAAAAGTCGACAAAGAAAGACAAACCCGGTAAACAACCTAAACCCGTAAAGCAGGAAAAAGAGAAAGGGAAAGAGAAAGAGAAAGAGAAGGTGAAGTCTACCTCTCCATTTGAGGATATTGGTGGACTAGAAAGATATCCTCAAGAGAGTCGATTTCCTAGACTAGAACCACCTGTCCTAACTTATGCGGCCGCAAATTCCTGGTCTCCAGATATGATGGATTCACTTCCTGTCAATCGATCATTATCAGACGTAAGAATAGATTTAGATCGTCAGATAAAGGACTTGGAGAGGCTCGATCTCGATTTGGAACTAGGACTGGATTCTATAGAAATCTTGACCAACCTCGAAGGCTTAGAATTGGCAATCAATGAGTTGGAGCAGGTGACTTTGGATCTTGAAGCAGAACTAGACAACTTGAACACAGAACTGGATTTTTTCCATAAAAAAGTGAAGCTGGGATTGGAGAAAGAAATGCTAGCAGATAAGTTGGTGAAGCCTGGGGAAAAATATCGATTTCAATTGAGCCGAAGTAGCTTTAAACTAAATGGTAAAAAACTTCCCAAAGCACTGCATCAAAAGTACCTCAAGTTATACCAAGAATTGACTGGGCAATCGCTGAGAGGAGAATCCATCATTTCGATTAGGGAAAAACTATGACAGGCTACTTTAGCAAGTAGTTAAAATACTGATTCAGTAGATAGGGGTAAGGGATAGCCGAAGCTATCCCTTATTTTTTTTGCCTTTCCGCTTATGCGTGCATACACATTTGTTTTCCTCTAGTAAAGTCCTACAATACCTCCAGTGGTTTTTACTTGATAGAAAATAGAGAATAAAATGCAGGCGAGAAAGATGACAAATGCGATAACAATATCACGGGGGATAGGCTTTTCAGGATGTTCTCGGTTCATAGGATAACTTAATAGGTTTTATTGGAGAATAGCATTGCTTGATGCAAAATTTGCATAAAAAAAGCATTTAGACAAATGTATTTTTGTGTAATGTGTTGAAAAACTAGGGTCAAAAATAGAAGGTTGGTCTATTGGCGTACTGCGGAAAATTATATTACAAATAACGTCGCTATCTGGAATTATATTTTGTCGTATTGTGAAAAAAGATATCGCCAGTTTGTTTTTTAGTAGGACTAAAATGAAAATTCATAAAGTACT